>PLYS01000259.1 GCA_003153455.1 Betaproteobacteria bacterium
CGCACCGAAATCGAGCAGCAGAACGAGGGGCTGCGCGCCGCGCTCGCGCAAACGCTGCCGCCGGCAGCGCGGGATGCCGCGGTGTCGGCCGCACCGCTCGATACGGGGCTGCGCGAACTGAAACGGATGTTCGACGAAACCGACGGCGGCATCGGAGCCGCCCCCAAGTTTCCGCATCCGGCCGAGCTTGAATTCTGCCTGCGGCGCGCTGCCGTCACGCGCGACGACTATACGCTCGGCATGGTCAAGCTCACGCTCACCAAAATGGCCGAGGGCGGTATTTACGATCAATTGGGTGGCGGCTTCAGCCGTTATAGCGTCGATCAGTACTGGACGATTCCACACTTCGAGAAAATGCTCTACGACAACGGGCCGCTGCTGCGTTTGTACAGCGACCTGTGGCTCACCGACCGGCAGCCGTTATATGCGCGCGTCGCCGCCGACACTGCGGCGTGGGTGATGCGCGAGATGCAATCCCCTGACGGCGGCTACTATTCGTCGCTCGACGCCGACTCCGAGCACGAGGAAGGCAAGTTCTACGTCTGGACGCCAAGCGAGGTCAAAGCGCTGCTGACCGAGGATGAATACGCGGTGATCGAGCCGCACTACGGCCTCGACGGCCCGCCCAACTTCGAGAACAAGCATTGGCACTTGCGTGTTAACAAGCCGTTGCGCTTCATTGCAACACGCACCGGAAAAAGCGTCGAAGACTGTGAGCGGCTCCTTGCTCACGCCAAAATGAAACTCCTGGCCCAACGCGCGCAACGCGTGTGGCCAGCCAGGGACGATAAAATCCTGGTGAGCTGGAACGCACTGATGGTGAAAGGCATGGCACGTGCGGCGCGCGTGTTCGATAAGCCCGAATGGCTTGCTTCGGCACGCGCCGCGACGGATTTCGTCCGCGCTACGCTGTGGCGCGCGGATGACGAACGCCCGGGGACGCGTAAGCGCCTGCTCGCAACCTGCAGGGACGGCAAGGCACATCTCAATGCCTACCTCGACGATTACGCGTTTCTGCTCGATGCGCTGCTCGAGTTGATGCAAAGCGATTTGCGTTCAGAGGACCTTGTTTGGGCGCGCGAGCTCGCCGAAGCGCTGCTCGATCACTTCGAGGACCGTGAACACGGCGGCTTCTTTTTCGTGAGCCACGACCACGAGCCGCTGATACTGCGCACCAAAACCGGCCACGACAACGCCACGCCGTCGGGCAACGGCGTCGCCGCCTACGCGCTGCAGCGTCTCGGGCACTTGCTCGGCGAACCGCGCTATCTCGAAGCGGCGGAACGCACATTGAAAGCATTCAAGCCAAATCTCGAGCGCCAGGCGAGGGCTTACACCAGCCTTTGCCTCGCGCTCGAGGAACAGCTCGCGCCACCCACTGTCGTAATCCTGCGCGGCGGCGACCTTGTAGTGTGGCAGCGCGAACTCGCCGCGCACTATCTGCCGCAAACCATGGTGTTAGCGATTCGGGCGGAAGTCAAAGCCCTGCCGGCGGTGCTCGATAAGCCGGCGGGCGCCAAGGTCAACGCCTGGGTATGCCAAGGCGTTAAATGCTTACCGCCGATCACCGAACTCGCTGAATTGGTCGCTGCTGTGACAAACCCCGCAGCGTGAGTGGATGCAACGGTCCGGATTTGCTATGATGCCGGCGGTTTATTTATCCGTACTCGAAAAGGAGAACAAATGAAGGCGTTTTACATCGGTTTACTCGGCGTCGCGAGCTTGCTTGCCGCCGGCAACGCAGCAGCACAAGCCAAAGGCGACGACGTTTACAAGAAAGCGTGCGCGGTATGCCACGATCAGGGCATAGCGGGCGCGCCCAAGCTCGGCGACAAAGCCGCATGGGCGCCGCGCATCAAGCAGGGCATGGACGCACTCTATATGGTCGGCATCAAAGGCAAGCCCGGCACCGGAATGGTGGCCAAGGGCGGCAACGCGAGCCTGTCGGATGCGGACGTCAAGGCGGCGGTTGACTTCATGGTGGCCAAAGCCAAGTAATTCCGTTGCGGGGCAAGACGGGGCGCAGCGGACAGCTGCGCCCTTTTTGTTGCCTGCCCGCAGCGCAAAATTGACAACCCCCGAGCGGCTACGGATAATGAATTATCGCGTAGCAACAAACATTTATCTCAGGGAAGGCGTCATGAATCGTACTCGTGCCTTAGCTACCGGATTGTTACTCGCAGGTGCGTTGCTGACGCAGGGTTGCGGCAAGGAAGCGCCGCCGCCACCACCGGCGCCGAAAGCCGGAATCCCGCCGCCGCTGCCGGAAATCGTGGTCAAGATCGGGCATGCCGGCCCGCTCACCGGCGGCATCGCCCACCTCGGCAAGGATAACGAGAACGGCGTGCGCCTGGCGCTCGATGAAGCGAACGCCAAAGGCATCACGATCGACGGCAAGAAAATCAAGTTCGAGCTGATCGGTGAAGATGATGAGGCGAAGCCCGACAAGGGCCCGATCGTGGCGCAGAAGTTCGTCGACGCCAAGGTCGCCGGGGTCGTCGGTCACCTCAATTCGGGTGTCTCGATTCCAGCTTCGTCGGTCTATAACCAGGCCGGCATTCCCGTGATATCGGGCGCTGCGACCAATCCCATGCTGACCGAGCAAGGATTCAAGGTAGCGTTCCGCACGGTCGGGCGCGACGACCAGCAGGGTCCGGCGGTGGCGAGCTACCTCGCCGCCGAGTTCAAGCCCAAGACTGTCGCGGTGATCGACGATGCGACGGCCTACGGCTCAGGCCTTGCGAACGAGGTCGAAAGAACACTCAAGGCCGCCGGCATCAAGGTGCTGCCGCGCGAGAAGGGCACCGACCAGACCAGGGACTGGAAAGCGGTGCTGACCAAGATACGCGGCAAGAAGCCGGATGCGATTTTCTATGGCGGCATGGACGCGACCGGCGGACCGCTGCTCAAGCAGGGTCGCGAACTCGGTATCAACGTCGTGTTTTCGTTCGGCGACGGTGCGTGCACCGAAGAGATGAATAAGCTCGCCGGCGACGCTGCCGAAGGCCTGATCTGCTCACAGGCGGGCCTTCCGGTGCAGGCCGCGAACAAGAGATTCCTCGACGCGTACAAGGCCAAATTCAACGCTGATCCTATCCTCTATTCGCCGTTCACCTACGACGCCGCGAACCTGCTGATCGAAGCGATGAAGAAGGCAAATTCGGTCGAGCCGGCCAAATACCTGCCCGAGCTCGCCAAGATCAGCTACGAGGGCGCGACCGGCAAGATCGAGTTCGACGAGAAAGGCGATCGCAAGGATGCCGAGATGACGATCTTCACCATGAAAGCCGGCAAGCTCGAGCCGCTGGCGATCATCAAGAGCGGCAAGACCATCAAGTACGAGGACTTCGTCAAGGGTGGCGCAGCAGCGGCTGCGTCACCTGCCGCGCCGGCGCCCGCCGCCGCTGCGCCAGTGGAAGATAAGAAAGGCGATAAGAAATAGCGCAGTGGATGGTTCGTATTCCATTGGCTGGAACCTGAAACGGCACCTGCGGGTGCCGTTTTTGTAATGGACATATTCCTGCAGCAGATAATCAACGGGCTGACGCTCGGCAGCATCTACGCTGTCGTCGCGCTCGGCTACACCATGGTCTACGGCATCATCCAGTTGATCAACTTCGCACACGGCGAGGTGGTAATGATAGGCGCGATGGTTGCGCTGACAGTAATCAGCTGGCTTGCCGCCAATACCGCGCTGCCGCCGCTCGTGATCGTGCTGATCGGCGCCGGCGTCGCGATCCTGGTATGCATGCTGGTAGGCTATGCGCTTGAGCGGTTGGCCTACCGGCGATTACGCCATGCGCCGCGGCTGGCGCCGTTGATCACCGCGATCGGTGCGTCGATCGTCCTGCAGCAGGTTGCGATGATGGTCTGGAGCCGCAACCCGCTCGCGTTTCCGCAGATCATCGCGAACCAGGTTTTTCATGTCGCCGAAGCAACGATTACCATGGTGCAGATTGCGATTATCGCGACCTCGATTCTGATGATGGCGGGGCTCACGCTGATCGTCTATCGCACCAGGCTTGGTGTTGCGATGCGCGCCACTTCGCAAAACCCGCACATCGCGGGCCTGATGGGCGTCGACATCAACCGCGTGATCGCAGCGACCTTCATGCTGGGCGCGGCGCTCGCAGCGGTCGCCGGTGTCATGGTCGGGACTTACTACGGCATCGCGCATTACACCATGGGTTCACTGCTCGGGCTCAAGGCTTTCTCGGCCGCGGTGCTGGGCGGCATCGGCAACCTTGCCGGCGCGATGCTGGGCGGGCTGCTGCTGGGTCTGGTCGAAGCGCTCGGCGCGGGCTATATCGGCGACCTGACCAATAACGTATTCGGCAGCAATTACCAGGACGTGTTCGCATTCATCGTGCTGATCGCGGTGCTCGTATTCCGGCCTTCGGGGCTGCTCGGCGAGCGGGTCGGTGATCGTGCGTAAAGGGTGAAGGGTGAAGGGTGAAGGGTGAAGGGTTAAATCGGCTCAGGGAGCATCCGGCCACGCTGTGGATCGGCGTTGCGCTGCTGGCGGCTGCGCTGCTCACGTTGCCATTCGCGCTGGCATCGATCGGCACCACGTGGGTGCGGATCATGAATCTCGCCATCCTGTTCACCCTGCTTTCACTCGGGCTCAATATCGTCGTCGGTTATGCCGGCCTGCTCGATCTCGGCTACATCGCATTCTACGGCGTCGGCGCCTACACCTACGCGCTGCTAGCCTCTCCGCAGTTCGGCATCCATCTGCCGTTCTGGGTGATCCTGCCGATCGGCGCGCTCATCGCGTGCATTTTCGGCGTACTGCTCGGCGCGCCGACGCTCAAGCTGCGCGGTGATTACCTGGCGATTGTCACGCTCGGGTTCGGTGAAATCGTGCGCATTTTTTTCAACAACCTGTCGGATCCGGTCAACATCACCAACGGCCCGCAGGGCATCTCGCGCATCGACCCGTTTCGCATCGGCGGCTTCAGTTTCAGCCAGAACGAGACGCTCCTCGGCCTCAACTTCAGCGGACCGGTCAAGTACTACTACCTGCTGCTCGCGGTGCTGCTCGCGGTGGTGGTGATCAACCTGCGGCTGCAGGATTCGCGCATCGGACGCGCGTGGCAGGCAATCCGCGAGGACGAAGTCGCCGCGGGCGCGATGGGGATCAACACCACCCGCGTCAAGCTGCTCGCTTTCGCTATGGGCGCTTCCTTCGGCGGCATCGCGGGCGGCATGTTCGCTGCAATCCAGGGATTTATCAGCCCGGAGAGCTTCGTGCTGGTCGAGTCGATCATGGTNNCCCATGCAGCGTTCGTTGTTCGGGAAGGTGATCATCGAGCCGGAAGTAATCCGCATGCTGCTGTTCGGGCTGGCGCTGGTGCTGATGATGCTGCTGCGGCCCGCCGGTCTGTGGCCGTCCAAAGTCCGCAAGCGCGAGCTGGCCGAATGACGGCGTTACTTGAAGCGAGAAACATCTGCAAGCGCTTTGGCGGGCTCGAGGCGCTGACCGGCGTATCGCTTGCGATCCAGCCCGGCGAGATCTACGGGCTGATCGGCCCCAACGGCGCCGGCAAGACCACGTTCTTCAATGTGCTGACCGGTTTTTACCCGGCCAACAGCGGCGAATTCATATTTGACGGCGCGCGGCTCAACGTCAATGCGCCGCACCAGGCCGCCGCCGCAGGCATCGCGCGCACGTTCCAGAACATCCGCTTGTTCGGCAACATGACCGCGCTCGAGAACGTGATGGTCGGGCGCCATGTGCGCACGCATGCCGGCGTGATCGGCGCGGTGCTGCGCACCACGCGCACGAGCAACGAGGAGCGCGCGATTCACGAACGGGCCTACGCGTTGCTCGAATATGTCGGCATCGCCGCGCGCCAGAACGACCTCGCGCACAGCCTGCCGTACGGCGACCAGCGCCGGCTCGAAATCGCGCGCGCGCTGGCGACCGAGCCCAAGCTGCTCGCGCTCGACGAACCCGCCGCCGGCATGAACGCGACTGAGACCGCAACGCTGCGCCAATTGCTCGAGCGCATCCGCGCCGACGGCA
>PLYS01000260.1 GCA_003153455.1 Betaproteobacteria bacterium
CATGACCACTCTGCCACCCCGCCATGGTCTGGTGCAAAACCAAAAGAGAAAACGAAATCTTGACTCAGGCATAATTCCTTGTTACGCCTGAATCAATATGTACTTCGCCTTCCCGGAATCTGGAGCGGGAAAGGAGTCTCGAACTCCCGACCTCAACCTTGGCAAGGTTGCGCTCTACCAACTGAGCTATTCCCGCGAAAAGTGACCTGCCATTATATGTTTCCACGCTCGAATGTCAAGGATGAATCCCGTTGTTTCATAGGCGTTTATTGATTTGCGGCAGTGCGACTTTGAGATAATAAAACATCGAAATCAGCGTCAGCGCCGCGGCGATGTAAATCAGCCAGGTACCCACCACATGCGGATCGAATGCGCCAAGCGGATCGTCGTAGAGCAGCAATGGGATCGCGACCATTTGCGATGTGGTCTTGAACTTTCCGACAAACGATACCGCGATGCTCTTCGATTCGCCAAGAAGGGCCATCCATTCCCGTAGCGCAGAAATAGCGATCTCGCGACCGATGATAATCAGCGTGACGATGGCGTCGATACGGCCGAGCTGCAGCAGGATGATCAGCGCCGCCGCCACCATCAGCTTGTCGGCGACCGGGTCAAGAAAAGCGCCGAATGCCGAAGTCTGATTGAGCTTGCGCGCGAGCCAGCCGTCGAACCAGTCGGTCACCGCCGCCAGCGTGAAAATTACGGTGGCGACAAGGTTCTGGTTAGGCAGTGATACCCAGCTCTTTTCGAAGTAGAAAATGCCGACGAACAGCGGGATCAGTACGATCCTGAGCCAGGTCAGCAGGTTTGGTATGTTGAGCGGCATCGCTAATGAAGTTCGTCGTAAATGCGTGCGGCAAGCGCGCGGCTAATGCCTTCCACCTGCGCCAGCTCGTCAACGCTCGCCGACAGCAGATCCTTGAGTCCGGCAAAATGCGCGAGCAACCGCTGGCGCCGCTTGGCGCCGATGCCGGCAATGCTCTCGAGCGTCGAGGTGGTGCGCGCCTTGCCGCGCTGCGCGCGATGTCCCTGAATTGCAAAGCGATGCGCTTCGTCGCGGATCTGCTGGATCAGGTGCAATGCCGGATGCTCGCCCGGCAATTGTAGCGGGTTTAGGCGGCCGGGAATGATCAATTGCTCGAGGCCGGGCTTGCGCGCTTCTCCTTTGGCAACGCCGATCAGCAGCACGTCGGATAGTCCAAGCTCGGCAAAAACTTCGCATGCAACGCCGAGCTGTCCCTTGCCGCCGTCGATCAGCACCAGGTCCGGCAGCTTGCCCTCGCCGGCGACAATGCGGCGGTAGCGCCGGCTCAGCACGTCGCGCATCGCCGCGTAGTCGTCGCCGGGCTCGATACCTGTAATATTGAAGCGGCGGTATTCGGTTTTCCGCAGCGCCGCCTGGTCGTAAACCACGCACGACGCTACGGTCGCTTCGCCCATGGTATGGCTCACGTCGAAGCACTCGATGCGCTGTATCGCTTCCGTCATTCCGAGCGCCTGCTGCAACGCCTGCAGCCGTGCTTCCTGAGTGGCGTACAGGCCGAGTTGCTGCTGCGCGCCGAGCATCGCGTTTTTCGCCGCCATCTCGAGCCAGACTCGGCGCTCGCCTGCCGGATTGACCACGAGCTGGACTTTGTGTCCGGCATGATCTCCCAAAAACTGCTCGAACATATCGTGGGGGATATTTTCGCTGACGATGATGACCGGCGGCGCGCCGTGGTTCAAATAATGCTGGCTGATGAATGCCTCCACAATTTGGGGCGCATCGTGGCCAGCGGCGTTGCGTGGGAAGAAATTCTTGTCACCCAGGTGGCGGCCACCGCGGATCATGACCAGATTGACACATGCGATTTCTCCCTCGATAGCGCAGGCGATAACGTCGACGTCGCGCGCGGCGCTGCTGCTGACGAATTGTTTTTCACGCACCTTGCGTAACGCGCCAATCTGGTCGCGGCAGGTTGCCGCGTGCTCGTAGTCCCGATGCTCGGCAGCGGCGTTCATGCGCTCGATCAGACGTTCGACCGCCTCGTCGTCCTTGCCCTGCAGAAACAGCCCGGCGCTGCGCACGTCGTCAGCGTAGTCCGTTGCGCTCACCATATCGACGCACGGCGCGGTGCAACGCCGGATCTGGTGCAACAGGCAGGGCCGCGAGCGGTTCTCGAACACGCTGTCGGCGCAGGTGCGCAGCCGAAACACTTTCTGCAGCAATTGCATGCTTTGGCGTACGGCGCCGGCGTTAGGAAACGGGCCGAAATAGTGGTGGCGCGGATCCAGGCTGCCGCGATGAAACGACAGACGCGGAAACTCATGTCCAGACAGCATCAGATATGGATACGACTTATCATCTCTAAACAGTATGTTATAGCGAGGACTTAAAGACTTTATCAGATTATTTTCAAGCAGCAGCGCTTCCGCTTCGGAACGCGTGACGGTGGTTTCAATCGCATGCACTTGTCCGAGCATGAGCTGGATGCGCGGCGACAACCCGGATTGTTTCTGAAAGTAAGAGGAGACGCGTTTCTTGAGATCGCGCGCTTTGCCAATGTAAATCGCCTCCCCGGCCGCATTGACCATGCGGTAGACGCCGGGCAGATGCGACAAGCCTGCGATGACTTGGAGCGGATCGAACACGCTATACCAGTCGGCACACGCTAGTCTAATCTTGGGCCTCGAGGACCTTGCCGGCGGTAGCGAGGTTCTCGCGTGAATTCAAGTCGTTGGATATTTCAGCGAAGACCGCTTCAAACATCGCCTGGGTCAGGCGCTTGGTCTGCGTATTATAACGGCTGCAATGATAACTGTCGTATAGAGCCGAGCCGCTCGGAAGCTCGTGACGCGCACCGTGCCGGAACCGGAATTGCGATTTTTTCAGCTCAAACGCCAGCAAAACAGCCTGATGCGCAATATTGCCGAGCGCCAGCACGGCAGTTCCCTCTCTCATCGTTTCGAGTTCGGTTTTCAAATAACAGTTGCAGCGTTTGATTTCGCGCAGTTCCGGCTTGTTTTGCGGCGGCACGCACTTTACCGCATTGGTAATACGACAGCCGGTGAGCCACAATCCGTCCGCGGCATGCATCGATTGGGCGGCGGTGGCAAATCCAAAGCGATACAGCGTTTGATACAGCAGGATGCCCGGTGGTCACCGGTGAATGGACGGCCGGTGCGGTTCGCCCCATGCATCCCTGGCGCCAGTCCGACGACCAGCAACTGTGCCCGCGCATCGCCGAAGGGCGCCACCGGCCGCGCGTGGTAGTCAGGATGGGCACGTTTGACCTCGTCGAGAAAATAGGCAAGCCGTGGGCATGCGCGGCAATCAGGAGCAAACTTCATGCTGCTCGCCTGTTACGAGCGGTAGAGCGGCAACTCGCCGTTCTTCACGCCGATGGTGCGTACCGCGGCGACCGCATCGAGATATCGCTGGCCGCGCTGCAGCTGTGCGATTGATTCCGGTCCACCGCGGCCGTGGATGCGTGCCAGCCGTGCGAGTGCGGTCGCCGGCATCTGATAATCGAGATCCGCCAGTAGCTGGTCGGCTGACTGGGGTTTGTTGCACACCAGCACCATGTCGCAGCCGGCTGCGAGCGCTGCCATCGCACGCTCGACCACACTGCCCGCGCCGCTCGCGCCCGCCATCGACAAATCGTCGCTGAATACCATGCCGTCAAAACCGAGCTGGCGGCGCAGGATCTGTTTAAGCCAGATCGCTGAAAAGCCGGCCGGCTTGCCATCGACCTGGGGATAAACGACGTGCGCCGGCATGATGCCGCCGAGACCGCTCTCGATCAGGCGCCGGAACGGCTGGAGATCGGAAGCCTCAATCGCGGTGTAGGGCCGGTCATCAACCGGGATTTCGTGATGCGAGTCTGCTTTGACGTGGCCGTGCCCGGGGAAGTGTTTGCCGACCGACGACATACCACCCTGCTTCAGGCCGTAGACCAAGCCCAGTGCAAGTTCGCTGATGGCGCGCGGATTGCCGTGAAAAGCGCGATCGCCGATCACGCTGCTGTTGCCGTGATCGACGTCAAGTACCGGTGTAAGGCTCAAATCTACGCCACAAGCGCGCAGCTCGGCAGCCAGCACATAGCCAACCTCCTGCGCGAGGCCTCGCGCATGCTTCGGGTCAGTGTCCCAGAGCACACCGAATTCGCGCATCGCCGGCAATACCGTGAAACCATCGCGGAAACGCTGCACTCTGCCACCTTCCTGGTCGACCGCAATCAGCAGCGGCGGCTGGCGCTGTGAATGGATATCCTGCGTGATTCGAACCAGTTGCTCGGGCGATTCGTAGTTGCGCGAGAACAGGATCACACCGCCGACCAGCGGGTGCGCGAGGCGTTTCCGATCGTCGTCGCCGAGCTCGGTGCCGGCGACATCGAGCATTACCGGACCGAGCGGAATATGGCGTGCAGTGCTCATTTTTTTTCCAGAACGACGCAGGCGCAGGCCAGACTTTTTTCGTCGCTGATGGTCACATGGTGCCCGGTAATGCCCTCGTCGGCGATGAACTGCGCGAGATTCGGATGGAATTCAAATCCGGGTTTGCCGCGCCTATCCTGGACCACGCTGATGCACTGCAGCGTAATTGGATAGCGGAAACCGGTGCCCATTGCTTTCGAGAACGCTTCCTTGGCGGCGAAGCGGTTGGCGACGAACAACACCGGGTTGACGGTCCTGGCGTAATTTTGCCATTCGCGCTGCGTCAGCACGCGGCGCGCGAAGCGCTCGCCGTATTTTTCGAGCAGGCGCGCGACCCGCTGCGGTTCTATCACATCGATGCCGATGCCATAGATCATGAGCGGTCGCTTTTCGCGCCGGCACCCTGGGTGATCGCGGCGAGATAATTGCGCACCGTCTGCGCGAGCCCGGCTTCAAGCGCGTCGGCGATCAGGGCATGGCCGATCGACACTTCAAGCACATCCGGCACGCCGGTCAGGAAGCGCGGCAGGTTACTCTGGTTGAGATCGTGCCCGGCATTGACACCGAGTCCGGCGCGTTGCGCGGCACGCGCCGCCTCCGCGTAGTGTTCGACGACACGCCCCTCGTCCGGCGTGCCGAACGCGCGCGCGAACGGTTCGGTGTAAAGCTCGACACGGTCGGCTCCCAACTCGGGCACTGCCAACAACGCCGCGGGCAGCGGGTCCATGAACAGGCTGACGCGAATGCCGAGCGATTTGAGCTCGGCAATCACCGGCTTGAGCCGCTCGCGGTCGCGCTTCAAGTCCCAGCCGTGATCGGAGGTGAATGCGCCGGGAGCGTCTGGCACCAGCGTGCACTGCTGGGGGCGCACCGCGCGCACCACTTCCAGCAGTGCGTGAAACGGGTTGCCTTCGATATTGAATTCGATGCCGGGGCGGCCCTTGAGCAGGCCTGCCAGCTCGTGCACGTCGCTAGAGCGAATATGCCGGCCGTCCGGACGCGGGTGCACGGTGATGCCGTGCGCCCCGGCATCCAGCGCGATACTGGCTGCGCGCGTCACGCTGGGTATGCCCAGTGCGCGGGAATTACGCAGCAGAGCAATCTTGTTGAGGTTGACGCTCAAGCGCGTCATAGTTGCTGCAAATCCTTTAACAGCCGGCGCGTATAGAGGGTCTGGTTGCCGAGGTAATGATTTATCAGCACGCGCATCAATGCCTTGCTTTGCTGCATGGTGACCGGATTGGAGTAATCGTCGCGAGTGATGTCGAGCAAGGTTTGTCCCGTCAATTCTAACCGGTTTTCATCACCGCCACCGCCGCTTTGCACCGGCCCGCGTTCGATCACGTAATGGTAGCTGCGCGCGGGTTGTATGGTCTCGCCACTCGCGACATCGTGGTCAAGCGTGAGTGCGTAGCCAAGCTCCTTGAGCAACTGCTTTTCGAAGCAGCGCAACGTCACGGCATGATCGCAGCCATTGCTGAGCGCGTGCAAGGTCCGGTAGTAGGTCTGATACAGCAGCTCGTGCGGATCATCGCGCTGCAACAGCTTGATCATCAATTCGTTGAGATAAAAGCCGCACAGCAGCGCTGTACCTTTGAGTTGCGGTAACCCCCCCTGCCATTCCGCCTTGTGCAGCGTGCGCAACTCAGACTTGCCAGCCCAGTTCAACAGCAGCGGCTGAAATGCTAGCAGCACGCCGCGTAGCGCCGAACGCGGCCGGCGTGCACCACGAGCCACCAGCGCGACGCGGCCAAAGTTCCGGGTGAAAACCTCGAGCACCAGGCTGGTTTCCCGATAAGGATAGCTGTGCAATACGAACGCGGGCTGGGCGTCCTGATTCATCCTTCAGATTCCATAGCCTAGCTGTTTCAGCAGCTGCNNCCATGTCGATACGGGCCTTGGTTGCGATCGCCTTGAGCTGCCCGCCTTTGGCGCCGACTACTATACCTTTCTGTGATTCCTTGTCGACGATGATCGAGGCTTGAATGCGTCGCAGCGCACCGTCCATCACGAAGCGGTCGATCAGAACCGCGCTGACATAGGGCAGCTCATCGCCAAGCAGCCGGAACAGCTTCTCTCGGATCAGTTCTGCGGCAAGAAAACGCTCGTTCGATTCCGTGATTTCGTCGGCGCCATAAAGCGCAGGCTGCTCCGGCAGGTAGCCGCTGATGGTGCGCGCGAGCTCGACTATCGAGTGCCCTTTTGTCGCCGAGACCGGCACGATTTCGGCGAATGCGTGCTGCTCCGCCATTTGTTTGATGAACGGCAGCAGCAGACGGCGATCGGAGAGCTTGTCGGTTTTGTTGATCACAAGCAGCACCGGCTTCTCGACCGGCAACAGCCTGAGCAAGTCCCGGTCTTCGGCGCTGAATCGCACCGCCTCGATCACCAGCAGCACCACATCAACTTCCGCGAATGATTGCGTGACAACGCGGTTCATGCTGCGGTTGAGTGCGCTGCTGTGCGTGGTCTGGAAGCCTGGCGTGTCGACAAACAGCAGTTGCGCATTGTCCAGGGTGAGGATGCCGGTAATGCGCTGGCGCGTGGTTTGCGGCTTGCGCGAAGTGATGCTCACTTTCTGCCCAACCAGCCGGTTGAGCAGAGTCGATTTTCCGACATTGGGGCGGCCGACTATCGCGACGTGGCCGGTGCGGAATTTCGCTGGTTGCGGCATGAAAGATACCCTATGACTGGCTGCCGAGATCGTAGGCGCGGCGCGCCGCCGCCTGTTCGGCGCCGCGACGGCTCGTTCCTTCGCCCTGGGTTCGGATGTTCAGCTCGGGAACCACGCATTCGACGCGGAAGATCTGCTCATGAGCCTCGCCTGCGGTCGAAATCACCGAATACTGCGGCAACGGAATGCGGCGTGCCTGCAAAAATTCCTGCAGCAGGGTTTTCGCGTCCTTGCCGAGCGTAAGTGGATCAGTGGCTTTGAGGGGTTGCTCGAATAAATGCAGCACGAACGCGCGCGCCGCCTCGAAGCCGCCATCGATGAATACCGCGCCGATCAGAGCTTCGAGCGCATCGGCAAGCATCGAGGGCCGGCGCGCGCCGCCGCTTTTGAGCTCCCCGTCGCCAAGCCGCAATTGTGCGCCAAGGTCGATTTGCTGCGCGATTTCGAAAAGGCTCTGCTGATTTACCAGGCTCGCCCGCAGACGCGAGAGATCTCCTTCGGCCAGCTGCGGAAACGTGCGAAACAGCTCCGCAGCGATGACGCAATTAAGCACGCTGTCGCCCAGGAACTCGAGCCGTTCGTAGTGGGAAGCACCGTAGCTGCGATGGGTCAACGCCTGGCGCAGCAAGTCGGGGCTGTTGAATGGGTAGCCGATTCTGCCGATGATGGTGTCGCGGTCCATTCCCTGATCAGGCGCGGCGGCTTACCCGAATATCAATCAACGGCGGATGACGGGTTGAATTCGAGCAACAGATTGATATTGGCGAACAACGGCACTTTTACCGAGTATTTCGCGCTGACGGCAGTATTGCTGATCTCAATGTCATCTGCATTAATTCCGGTGACGTTGTTGATGCCCGCGTAGCGCTGAAATGCACTCTTAAGTGCCTTGCCGTCCTGGAGTCCGGGATTCACGGTCAGGTTCTTGAATATTCTCTGGATCGTAAAATACTCCGTGTACGGCGGGAACAGCTTGAAGACAAGCAGCGCGCCCATGCTCAGCAGGAACAAGACAAAAATGTATCCTGTTATACCCAAACCGTGCTGATTTTTCATAGCGCCCTCTATCAATTGATAGCTTGCCCGATGCGTTTGAAATCGTCGAAGTTCCACCAGATCATAAATGCCTTTCCGACGATGTTTTCTTCCGGCACGAATCCCCAGTAGCGACTGTCGCTGCTGCTGTCTCGATTGTCCCCCATCATGAAGTAATGTCCGGGCGGGACTACGCAAGTAAACCCCGTTTCATCATAAGCGCAATTATCATGATACGGAAAGCGCCTGACATCGGACAGCCGCACCACCGGAATCTCGGGGAGCATCAGGATCGTATGGCTGTGCGTGCCGAGGGTTTCTTCGAATTTCTGCGCCGCCACGAAGCTCAGGCCGGTCTCGACGTAATTATATTGGCCGTCGCCCCGGGTCATGAGCTCCTTGCCGTTGATGCTGAGCCGCTTGTTGCGATAGGTGATTTGGTCGCCGGGTACGCCGACCACGCGCTTGATGTAATCGAGCGACGGATTCTCTGGATAGCGGAACACCATCACCTCGCCGTTCTGCGGCAGCTTGATGTCGATGAGCTTCAGGTTGACGATCGGCACCCGGATGCCATAGGCGAATTTGTTGACCAGTATAAAGTCGCCCACCAGCAGCGTCGGCAGCATCGAGCCCGATGGAATCTTGAACGGCTCGACCAGGAACGAACGCAGCAGGAATACGATCAAAATCACCGGGAAAAAACTCTTCGGATACTCGACCCACCACGGTTCCGCGGCGTTGGCCGCACGCCGGCGCCTGAGCACGAAGTGATCGAGCAGCCAGACCGCCCCGGTTGCAACCAGCAGCAGGAACATGATCAGCGCGAAGTTCATTTATTTTTCCACCTGCAATATCGCAAGGAATGCTTCCTGCGGAATTTCGACGTTACCGACCTGCTTCATCCGTTTTTTGCCGGCTTTTTGCTTTTCAAGCAGTTTTTTCTTGCGCGTGATGTCACCGCCGTAGCACTTGGCGAGCACGTTCTTGCGCATCGCTTTGACCGTCTCGCGCGCAATTATATGCGCTCCGATCGAGGCCTGCACCGCGATGTCGAACATCTGCCGCGGGATGAGTTCCCGCATTTTCTGCGCCAGATCGCGGCCACGGTATTGCGAGTTCGCGCGATGCACGATCAGCGACAGCGCATCGACGCGGTCGCCGTTGATCAGGATGTCGAGCCTGACCAGATCGTCGGCGCGATACTCCTTGAAGTCATAGTCGAGCGAGGCATAGCCGCGGCTCACCGATTTGAGCTTGTCGAAGAAATCCATCACCACTTCGTTGAGCGGCAGCTCGTAGGTCAGCATCACCTGGCGCCCCACGTACAGCAGGTTCTTCTGGGCGCCACGCTTCTGGTTGCACAGCGTGATCACCGGGCCGACATAAGCCTGCGGCACCAGGATAAAGGCGGTGATGATCGGCTCGCGGATCTCCGCGATCTGCGAGGGGTCGGGCAGCTTGGACGGATTCTCGATTTCGATCAGCGTGCCATCCTTGAGCATTACCTGATAGACCACGGTTGGCGCGGTGGTGATCAGCTCCATCCCGTACTCGCGCTCAAGCCGTTCCTGCACGATATCCAGATGCAGCAGGCCGAGAAATCCGCAGCGGAAGCCGAATCCAAGCGCCTGCGACGATTCGGGCTCGTAGCGCAGCGACGAGTCGTTCAGTTGCAGCTTCTCGAGCGCGTCGCGCAGCGCGTTGTATTGATTGGCATCGACCGGATACAGTCCGGCGAAAACCTGCGGCTTGATTTCCTTGAAGCCGGGCAGCGCCGCGGCGGCCGGACGGGCGGCGAGCGTGACGGTGTCGCCCACGCGCGCCCCTTTGAGTTCCTTGATGCCGGCAATGATGAAACCGACTTCACCGGCCGCCAGACTGTCCTTGGCGCGCGACTTGGGCGTGAAAACTCCGACCTTTTCGCACAGGTACTGCGCCTGCGTCGACATCAACAGGATGCGGTCCTTCGGCTTGAGTTCGCCGTCGAACACGCGCACCAGCATTACCACCCCGACATAGTTGTCGAACCAGGAGTCGATGATCAGCGCCTTGAGCGGAGCCTCGCGCCCGCCGCGCGGCGGCGGGATGCGCGCAATCACCGCTTCGAGTATGTCCTGCACGCCCTCGCCGGTCTTGGCGCTGGCGTGCACCGCGTCCTTGGCCGGAATACCGATGATGTCCTCGATTTCCGCAATCACGCGAGCAGGCTCCGCCGACGGCAAATCTATTTTGTTCAGCACCGGCACCACCTCGACGCCCTGCTCGGTCGCGGTGTGGCAATTGGCCACCGTCTGCGCTTCGACGCCCTGCGATGCGTCCACCACCAGCAGCGCGCC
>PLYS01000641.1 GCA_003153455.1 Betaproteobacteria bacterium
TCAGCCGTGAGTCGGCCCCGGTATTGCGCCAGGAAGTCTGCCTCGAAGGTTGCGATGACTGAAGCAAGCCGGATCATTTGACCTGCCCCCAGGCGATGGTGAAACCATCCATCAAGCCGTTGATCCGTTCGAGGGCGTGATGCTTGGTCTGGTCAGTCAGATGGGTATATCGGGCGGTGGTGAGAATCGAGTGATGGCCGAGGAATTTCTGCACCTCGATCAGATCGATACCGGCTTCGATCAGGTGCGTGGCATAGCTGTGCCTCAAGCTGTGAGGCGTGATCTTTTTTTTAGGCCGCAGGCCGCGATCACCTTGTGCAGGGTGACCTGCACACCACCACGATCCAGGGGTGTGGTGGCGCTCGCAGCCCCGTTCAAACCGCCATGGCGATTGGGGAACAACAGCACGGGGTTACGATGCACCAGCCAGAAACGGCGCAACAGTTGGTGTGTCGCTTGCGGCAGGGGAACGAAACGATCTTTGTTGCCCTTGGCATCGCGGATGTGAACGCGCCCACGCGGTGCGTCGATATCCCCCACCTGCAATCGCAGTCCTTCGCCCAGGCGCAGCCCCAGGCTATAGAGCGTGAAGAAGAACACCCGGTAACTCAGCACGTGGGTGGCGGCGAATATCCGCTGTACCTCCGCGACGGTGACGATGTCCGGCAAGCGCTGGCTCTTGGGCGGTTTGATCAGACCGGGGGCCACCCAGGGCTTACGCAAGACATGCGCGTAGTAGAACTGCAACCCATACAAATCAAGCTTGACCGTACTCCAGGAGTGCGACGCTACGAGCTCGGTAAAGTAGTCAGTCAACTGATGCTCGGTTAGACTGTCAATCTGATGATAAAAACGGTCCCCGATTCGGCGGATGGCACGAGAGTAAGCCTCAATCGTCTTGGGTTGCAGTCCTTTGAGCTTCAGGTGCTTCAGATGCAACTGGTAGTTCTGTTTGAATATTGCTTCGGTCGATGATTCCATCTTGGTGTAACCTCATAGGTTGTCGTGGGACAACCCCTCGTGAGAGGGGATGAGGTTACATTTTGAATTCAATCCGACAGCGCCGTATCCTCCGCGTAGCGGCTTCGTCCAACCCGTCGTTCAAGCGGGACGCGCCAAAAGCGGCGCGCCCTTTAACTTTGCGTTCGGCGTCAGGCTCTCAACGGCCCACGGGAGGATTGCGATGAGTGAAGCGCGCTTTCACGGTGTTTTCCCCTACGTTGTTTCGCCGGTCCATGAGTCGGGCGAGGTGAACGCGGACGTTCTGGCGCGGCTGTGCGACGACCTTGTCAAGGCTGGTGTCCACGGGCTGACGCCCCTAGGCTCAACCGGCGAGTTCGCCTATCTGACGTGGCCGCAACGGCGGCGAGTGGTTGAAGTCGTCATCGAGGCGGCGAAAGGCCGCGTTCCCGTCGTAGCGGGCGTAGCCTCAACTACGATCGCCGACGCAGTGTCCCAGGCGCGCGAGTTCGAACGGCTGCGCTGCAGCGGCATACTCGCCATCCTCGAGGCCTACTTCCCCCTTTCCGACGAGGGCGTGTTCGCCTACTTCAAGGCGATCGCGGAGGCGGTCTCCATTCCTGTCGTGCTCTACACGAACCCGAACTTCCAGCGATCCGACTTGAGCCTGCCCGTCATAGACCGGCTGAGCCGCATCTCCAACATTCGTTACATCAAGGACGCGTCCTTCAATACCGGTCGCTTGCTATCGATCATCAACCGGGTGCAGGGACGCATGCAGGTGTTCGCGGCCTCGTCGCATATTCCAACCTGCGTGATGCTGATCGGCGGCGTCGGCTGGANNCCTGCTTGCGTGGCGCCGAAACAAAGCGTCGAGCTCTACGAGCTTTGCCGACGCGGCGACTGGGCGGCGGCGATGGAACGTCAGCGCCCGCTCTGGAATCTGAATCAGGCGTTTGCCAAGTACAACCTCGCCGCGTGCATCAAGGGCGGGCTACAGCTCCAGGGTTATCCGGTCGGGGCACCGCTGCCACCACAGGCACCGCTGCCGCCTGAAGGCATCGAGGAAGTAAGGCGTGCGCTGGCCACGATCGGGGCATTGTAGAAGAATGGAAAACTTCGATGATCGACCTGTATTGCGAGCGCATTGGAGCAGGATTACTTGCCGAGCCGGTCAACGTAATCACCAACGCAGCGTTTTTCGTTGCGGCGTGGGCGGCCTGGTCCCTCGCCCGCCGCTCGAATGCGCTCTCGACCGATATCCATGCGCTGGCCGCGTTGTCGATCATGATCGGAGTCGGCAGCGGGCTGTTTCACGTTTTCGCCGTGGGCTGGGCAAGAATCCTGGATGAGGTCCCTATCCTGCTGTTTCAGCTCTGGTATCTATGGATGTATACCCGGCGGATCATGACGCTGCGGGTGCGGTTCGCTGCCGCGTCGATTGCCGGCTACATGGTCGCGGCCATATTCTGCAGACGATTCCCGCACCTCCTGAACGGCTCGCTCGTCTACGCTCCGGCTTTGATCCTCATGCTGTATCTGGGGCTGTACCATTTTCTGCAAAACAAACGTGAACGTTTTCTGCTGCTCGCGACGCTTGGAGTCTTCCTGGCCTCGCTCACCTTCCGCTCGATCGATGACGCCGTATGCTCTTTTGTTCCGGTCGGCACGCACTTTCTGTGGCACATCCTGAATGGCGTCGTCCTCTATCTGTCGATGCGGGCATTGATCCTCAACCGATCGAACCAGCCCGCATAAAGGGGAGCATTCAAATGCTGGTAACATGCGGCCGTGTCCAATCGCCTTTTCAAAATCGGCCTGATCTCCGATACCCACAATCATTAGGTTTTCTCGAAATCTCTCAGGGCAAGGTCCATGCTAAACTGCACGCGCTTTGACCATAGATAAGGGACGCGGCAATGAAGATGAACGTCAATGGACTGTGGAAAGTAACGATTCTCGCCGGTTTGATCGCATTCGCCGTCCCGCCCGCGCTTGCCGCCGAGGAACCTGCCGAGACCATAACTGCGGCGCCGGCTGCGTCCGCCGCCGGCGGCAACTATCTCGACAGCGCACGTGAACTGGTGATCCGGGCGCTCGCGCTGATCGGCGTCAATTACAAGTGGGGTGGTAACACACCGGACGACGGGCTCGATTGCAGCGGACTGGTGAGCCACGTGTTCCGTGAAGTCGCCGGCATCGTGCTGCCGCGCGACTCGCGGGCCATGAGTAAGGTCGGAGAGAAAGTCGGAAAATCTGACCTGCAGCCCGGCGATCTGGTGTTCTTCAATACGCTCAGGCGACCGTTCTCACACGTCGGCATCTACATTGGCGAGCAGCGCTTCGTTCATGCAGCAAGCCGCGGCGGCGAAGTCGAGGTTTCGGACCTGCACAGCCGCTACTGGCAGAAGCACTACAACGGCGCGCGCCGCGTCAATTTCTAGTCACCTACTCACCATCACCGTTACCGTCGTTGTCTTGTC
>PLYS01000170.1 GCA_003153455.1 Betaproteobacteria bacterium
GTGCCACCAAGAGCAGAATTTGCCCATTAGCTTCGGCAATAACGCGCCACCGGGTGCGCCGAATTGGCGTCTGCCGCCGCCGGACACCAAAATGGTCTTCATCGGCTTGAGCCCGCGCGATCTCTGCGGAGCCATCAAGGACCGCCGCGCAACGGGAGGAAAGGATCTCGCCGCCATGCTGGCGCACATCCGCGACGACAAGCTCGTCGCGTGGGGCTGGGCGCCCGGCGGACAGCGTTCTTTGCCTCCCGCAACGCGCGCGGAGACCGTCGTGGCATTCAAGACATGGATGGACGCGGGCGCACCGTGTCCCTTGTAGTCGAATCATCGAGAGCAATTTATAGCCGTTATTTTTCATCGCGCTGAGTGTGGCGCTTACAACAGGAACAATTGAACATGAACAAAGACCAAGTGAAGGGCGTGGCGAAGGACGTTGCCGGCAAAGTCCAAGAACAATCGGGCAAGCTGGTTGGAAGCAAGGAACAACAGATCAAGGGGCTTTCAAAACAGATTTCCGGGAAGGTGCANNAAGGGCGTCGGCGACGTCAAGCAGGCTGTTGAGAATTTCAATAAGAGCTAGTTTAGAGGCACGTCGCCAATCGCCGAAGCGATCAAATGCGCCGAGGCTGACTTCAGGTTGCTTCGCACGATGCGGCGCGAGGCGGCCATGAGGGAAGACGGCTGTAATTCAATGGCAAAACGGCAGCCGCCCAAGCTGCATACCTAGCCTCGATTTAACGTCCGCTCTTGACCCGACCCGGCCAGGCAAGAAGCTCCCGATAACCCATATTTTAAAGGCGTATTTCCGTATCTCGTGCAAGCGTATGCAGAACGAACTCGTTCTGGCGCTGGCGGCATGGCCTGATTCCGCGACACCGAGAGTCTCCAGGAAGGATGTCGATTGGAAGCGTTGGTGAACGCGATCTTCTGACGGTTCGTTGAATTGAATGTCGGGGCTGCCGAACACCACAACCGCAGAGTATGTGCGGCAGCGTACAGACTGTCCGCATCGCGGGGGCTAACCTAGGAATCACGGATTTATCGGTCATTTGTTCCCGAGTTCTGTCGGCTGTTGCGAGCGTCGGCTCCCAATGCTCCGATTGACTGGTGGGCACATCCGCGATTTTTCCGTTCATCCGTACAACTACATATAAGAAGGAGTTCTCAATGTATATCGACAGGATTTCCAGACAGGCGTGGTTGCCGCTCGGCGCGGCGTTGATCTTTGCAATATCTGCATTCGGTTCGTATTCGAGCATCGCCGCAGCAGCGGACATCAAGGTGACACTGGCCGGCGATCAGGAAGTGCCGCCGGTCAAGAGTGCGGGCACCGGCACCGGAACGATTATCATCGGTGCCGACAGATCGGTTAGCGGAAGCGTGACGACCACCGGCATCGCCGGGACGGTGGCGCACATCCACGAAGCGGCAACCGGCAAGAACGGGACTGTGATCATCCCGCTCACGAAGAATGGAGACACATATGCGGTTCCCGCGGGCGCAAAGTTCACGGATGCGCAGTTTGCAAGCTTCCAGGCGGGAAATCTATACGTCAACGTCCACACCGCGGCCAATCCGGGCGGCGAAATACGCGGACAACTGAAGCCCTGACATCGGGTTTTGGTCGAGCAAGTCCGACCGGCGTTGCGAACTGGCGCGGGCCGATCCCTGAAACCTTAAAGGAAAATCAAATGACCAGCATTGACACGATCGAAAAAGCAGCTCTGCATGTTCTACCGCCCCTTCCATACGCCGAAAACGCGCTGGATCCCGTAATCTCCGCCAACACGATCGGGTTCCACTATGGCAAGCACCACAAGGGGTACGTCGATACCTTGAACAAGTTGATAGCCGGCACGCAGCTTGCGGACCTTTCGTTGGAGAAACTCATCGCCGAGACTTCCGGCAAAGCCGACAACGTCGCAATCTTCAACAATGCAGCGCAAACGTGGAACCACACCTTCTACTGGCGCAGTTTGCGACCGAAGGGCGGCAGTGAGCCTCCCGCGGCATTGAAACAAAGGATCGAGGCTTCATTCGGCAATCTCGATGCATGTAAGAAGGAGCTGGCGACGGCGGCGACGACCCAGTTCGGCAGCGGCTGGGCTTGGCTCGTGCTGGAAGCAGGCAAACTGAAGGTGGTCAAGACCGGTAATGCGGATACGCCGCTGACCAAGGGTGTGAAGCCGCTATTGACCATCGACGTGTGGGAACACGCCTACTATTTGGATTATCAGAATCGCCGCGCGGACTACGTGAATGCGGTGCTTGACAAACTGATCAATTGGGGCTTTGCCGCCGATAATCTCGGCTAGTCCCTCGCAGTGCAACAGTGATGGATGTCAATTTGGGGGCATGAGTGTCAGCGTCGGAGCAACCTGCCGGAGTGGGTACGTTACCGCGGGCGCGAGCGGCGCATTGAGCGGGCCGGTTGGTCGCGCTTGCCGCGGCGTCAAGCTGTTGCTGCCCATTGCGAACCCAGTGAATGAAAGGCGCGTGATCGCCACATACGCGCGGAAGGCGCGGCGGATATCGAACAGGCGCATGGCGAATAGCGCGATGAAGACTGGGCGGATTTCGGTCCGGTTGCAGCGCGCAGACTGGTGGAAAACGCGTCCAATTGATTCTGCAGACAGGGGGAAAATCATGCCGCTCAGAAAAGGATCCGGCCAGTCGGTCGTCAGCAGCAATATCAAGACACTGGTGGATGACTGGAAAAAGGATGGATCGATTGGCACCAGCCATCCGCCGACAAAGAAAAAAGCGATCAAGCAGGCCGTTGCCATCGCATTGGCCAAGGCTGGCAAAAGCCGCAGTACGCAGCCGCGCAGGCGCAAAGCCAGCTGAGTCTGAGTTCATCCCATCCTGTCCTCCCTCGCAAAGGGGGGTGTCCATCACTGATTTGAACGAGGAGTCTTGATGATATTCCGCCAGCTGTTTGAGCCGCTATCCAGCACCTATACCTATCTGCTCGGGTGCGAGGAAACCGGCCAGGCCGTATTGATTGACCCGGTCATCGTCGCAATAGACCGCGATTTGGCTGAGGTCAACCGGCTTGGACTCACATTAGCCTATACCCTGGATACCCACATCCACGCAGACCACATCACTGCGGGGCTGGAACTGAAGAAGAAGGTGGGAAGCAAAATTGCCGCGCCGGCGTACGACCAGCTGCCGTGCACCGACTTCGGCATTGAAGAAGGCAACTCGTTTCAGGTTGGTGGCATGACGCTTCAGCCATTACACACGCCAGGTCACACTGACGGGCATTTCGCGTATCTGTTTGGTGACAGGGTGTTTACCGGAGATGCGCTTCTCATCGAGGGGTGTGGCCGTACCGACTTCCAGAACGGCGATGCCGACGCTTTGTACAAAAGCGTCAGAGAGAAGTTGTTTTCGTTGCCGGATGAGGTTCTGGTGTACCCGGCGCACGACTACAAGNNCGGCTTGGGGAAGAACGGACCTTGGAGGAGTTCAAGAACATTATGGCGAACCTGAACTTGCCCTATCCAAAGTTCATTGATTACGCGGTGCCCGGCAACAAGCAGTGCGGCGTTTGTCCGTGCGACCTGCCTGAGAATCTTGAGAAGTACTGCCAGCATATGACCGAAAGTCCGCAAGGCTAAGGCAGTCATTGGTCAATAGCCGGCAGGCCGGCGCAATTTGTCATGGAGATAGATTATGAGCAAAGAAAAGAAAATGAGTAATTCTGGAAAGCGAAAAGAGAAAAAGGGCGCGGTCTCGAATGCAGCCACACATCTGGCCACCGGCGGCGAGCTGCACCAGATCGCTGGTGGAGAGCATCCCGCGCTCACCACGAACCAGGGCGTTGCACTTTCCGATAATCAAAACTCGC
>PLYS01000052.1 GCA_003153455.1 Betaproteobacteria bacterium
CCGAATCTGGCCGGGCAAAATGCCGCTTACCTTGCCCGCATACTTGCGGCATACAAGTCCGGCGACCAGAAGGACGTGGCGATGACCCCGATCGCGCAACCGCTCAGCGCTGCGGATATCCAGAACCTCGCGGCGTACTTCGGCAGCTTGAGTTGCACGGCAGCGCCAAGCGCAACGCGTATCGGNNCGGGCGCCGGGGTCAATCCGGCCTGGCCGAAGCTAGCAGGTCAAAAACCCAGCTACCTGGTAAACGCGCTCAAGGCTTTCAGGGCCGGCCTGCGCAAAGACCCAATGATGGCAGGCGTTACCAGGGGACTGAGCGACACGGATATCGCCAACCTCGCCGCCTACTTCACCGGGCAGAACTGTCAGTCCACTACGGAAGGAAAGACGAAACCATGACGCATGAAATCAAAACTTCACTGGCTGCGCGGCGCGGATTTCTGCGCAAGCTCGCTGGCGCTGCAACCTGTACGGGCGCCGCCGTAGGCGGCGGGGCGCTGGGCGTATTGCAGAACGTGGCGGCAAAGAGCGAATCCGCCTCTAGCGGGAACTCGTTTCCTACCCCGGATTATGATTGGACCAAGCATCGCTGGGCCTTCGGTGTCGATGCCACAAAATGTATCGGCTNNACCCCGTGAACATCGAGGCTTCCGGTTCGGAAAAGGAATATCGATTCGCCAATCGCTACAAGGATGCGAAGGTGGAAAAGGCTTTCTTCGTGCCCAAGCTGTGCAACCACTGCTCGAATTCGCCCTGCGTTCAGGTGTGTCCTACCGGGGCGGCATACAAGACCAAGGACGGTGTGGTGCTCGTCGACAAGAAGTATTGCATCGGTTGCCAGTACTGTATACAGGCCTGCCCCTACGCTGCACGCCACTTCGATCCGGAAAAACAGGTAGCCGACAAATGCACGTGGTGTTATCACCGCATTACCAAGGGATTGCAGCCGGCTTGCGTCGAGATCTGCCCGGTCGGCGCGCGCGTGTTCGGTGATGTCAAAGACAAACAAAGTCCGATCAGCCAGTTCATCCGCAACAATCGCGTGCGGGTGCTAAAACCCGAAATGGGCACTGTGCCGAACGTATATTATGTCGGCCTCGATAAGGACGTGGTCTGATGGAACCCCTTTTTGATATCGCCACGTACTCCGGCACCGTGTATCCGAACGAGACGGTTATCCCTTGGACCGTCCTCATCGCGGTCTATCCCTATCTCACCGGGCTGGTGGCCGGCGCATTTACCGTGTCGAGCATGTACCACGTGTTTGGCATGGAGCGATTCAAGCCCGTAGCGCGCTTTGCTTTGCTTACCGCGCTGTGCATGATGTTGTTCGTGCCCGTGCCGTTGCTGCTGCACCTTGGTCATCCGGAGCGCGCAATGAATGCTGTGCTCACGCCGCATTGGACCTCGGCCATGGCCGCATTTGGTTATTTCGCCGGCTTCTACGTCATTCTGCTGACGTTGGAAATCTGGTTCGTATATCGGCCGTATTTCGTGCAGCAGGCGCAGCGGAGGACTGGGCCGGTGGGGACGCTGTGTCGTGTCCTGTGCCTCGGCTCCTACGATCTTTCCGAAAAGGCGATGAGCTACGACCACAAATGGCTCTTCGCGTTGGCTGTCGTCGGCATACCCGGCGCGCATGGCTTGCACGGTTATGTGGGGTTCATTTTCGGCTCGCTGAAGTCGCGCGAATGGTGGTCCTCCGATTTGATGCCGGTCGTGTTCCTGTTTTCCGCCATCATCTCCGGCGTTGCATTGTTGATTGTGCTTTATGTACTGTCCTGCCGGCTGCGCAAGACCCCGGTTGACCTGGCGTGCTTGAAGGGGTTGGCCTATGTGCTGTGGGGCTTCATGATGTTTACCCTGCTATTGGAGGCCCTGGAATTCGCCAACATCGTATATAAGGCCCGCGAAGGGATCGAGATGATCATGGAATACGTGACAGGCCCGCTGGTCGTTCCTTTCTTCGTTCTCCAACTCGGCCTCGGGGCGGTAACGCCAATCATCGTGATCTCGTACCTGATCTGGCGCGGCACCACCGGTAAGGCGCTGATCGCTGGAGTCACCGTCAGTGCGTTGTTGGTATTGTTTTCGGTGATGATGATGCGCTGGAACGTGGTCATCGGCGGACAGGAAATTTCGAAGACCGGTCAGGGACTGCTTGACTATCACATGCTCATTTTCCATAGGGAGGGCCTGGTGACTGCCGCCGCGGCGGTCATTGCGCCGCTGATTTTGCTGGCGGTGATGGTCCGGCTGCTGCCGCCCTGGGTACAAAACGCGACATCGTCACCGTCGCCTGACGCCATTGCGCGGTAATTTCTCGCGCTGGTGTCCCTGCATTGCTGCTAATGAGGTAGCAGCGGATAAGGAGGTATAGAATTTGAAGGTTACTGTAACCCTTCGAGGAAACGTCGATGAAACGAAGTGCGCGGACTCTACTGCTTGTGGCAGGCATGCTCGTTTGGGGAATGACGAGCGTGGGTTATACGCCAAGCGAGGCAGCTCAACCCGCTACGATCAAGCCTGGCGCAGGTGACGACCTCCGGGCTGCATACGCCACTGCCCTGGAAGTTGCGGAAGGCAAGCGCGTCGCGGAGGCCTCGTGCACACGGTGTCACGGCGCGAACGGTGTCAGCACCACCAAGGGCGTGCCCCATCTCGCTGGCCAGCGCCCGGCATACCTCCACCTTGAGTTGCGGGCCTATCAATCGGGTGCCCGCGGCGATAACGCCATGGACGGCGCAGTCAAGTTTCTGAGCGACGATGCACTGTTCAAAGTGGCTGCCTATTATGCCAGCCTCGAACCCGCACAACCCAGTGCAACGGACGGTGCGAAAGCCGCTTCCGCCAAGCCCGACCCGGTCCAGGCCGGCAAAGCCGCTGCTGCCGGCTGCGCGGGATGCCACGGCGAGGCCGGCATCAGCAAGACGCCCGTTACGCCGAGCCTCGTCGGGCTGGATCCGAAATACTTCGTCGCGGCCGTCAACGCGTACAAGAACGGTCAACGCAAGCACGACATGATGAAGTCAATGATTGCGGCCGTCCGCGAAGCAGACCTGAACAATATCGCGATCTACTACGCTCTGCAAAAACCCGCCCGGGCGCAAACCCCGGCCCCGGGTAACCAGAAAGCGGGCAAGGCCGCGGCTGCTGGCTGCGCAGGATGCCACGGCGACCAGGGTGTCAGCGGGAATCCCGCAACTCCGAGCCTCGCCGGCCAGGATGCACAATACCTCGCGGCCGCACTTCGGGCCTACAAAGACGGATCGCGCAAAGATGAAACGATGAAAGCCTCGGCGGCGGCGCTGGATGACAGTGTGATCAAGGATCTGGGAGCCTATTACGCGACTCTGCAGCCGCAGCCACCGAGAATACGCAAGCCTCTGACTACCGCCGAGTGGACACAGAGATGCGACCGCTGTCACGGCATCAATGGCAACAGCACCGACCCGCGCTTACCGGCCCTGGCGGCACAGCGAGCTGACTATATGGAAAAGGTGCTGCATGCCTATCGGAAAGGTACCCGCAAGAGTCCGGAGATGGCCGCCATGTCCGATATGCTGACCGAGGCCGATGTCGAGAACCTCGCGGCCCACTATTCGCGCCAGAAGGCACGTGCCGTCGTGTACATGACGTTGCCGAGCAAGTAAAGTGCACGAACCAGAGTTTCGCTTGTCGAGGTAAAGAAAGCTTGGCGGAGCATGACGCCGCGCAGGTTTCCGCGCTTCGACAAATCACTTAACTTCAAATAGGAGATAGACAATGAAACGCACGTTGCTGATCGCAGGGGTTGTCGCATTGTTCGGAGTTGTCGGTGCCGCACAGGCGGGTGGAGACGCCCAGGCAGGCAAGACCAAAGCCGCTAGCTGCGCAGGATGCCACGGAGCGAACGGTGAGGGGAAAGCACCGTTCCCCGCGTTGGCAGGCAAAAAAGAGGATCAGGTGATTCAAGCCCTAAAGGACTACAAATCGGGCAAACGCGACAACGCGATGATGAAGTCATTTGCGGGCCCGCTTAGCGACCAGGACATGGCGAATGTAGCTGCATACTACGCGTCGCTCAAGGGAAAATGACATCCCGCAGCGCGCATTCGTGGTAGCGTACAATATAACGGCGTCAAAGCCGAGGCTGGAGCATCCTGATGCGGCTTGTGCCGTGCCCGGGTGTTCCGGCCGGCAAGACTAAAGGAACCGAACGTGAGTGACGTACCGCTGCACCGCCTTTATCTTCATTATTCAGAGCTGCCATACAGCTTGCGCGCCTTGTATACGGCGACGCTCCTCGTGCTGGGTTTGGCCTATCTGTTCGCCGGGATCTACCTGTATCACACCTACTCGGGGAAAGACGGCAATCCCATAACATTGACGTACGAGGACATCGTCATCGCCTATAGTGGCAGCGGCAAGGGTTCGCGCCTCGAATCGGCCCTGCGCGGACCGATGAGGAGCATGCTGCCGGCTGACGAAATTACCCCCGTCATCACCTGGGTACAGGAAGGCGCCGACCGCGCCAAATACGAGCAGGTGATTAAACCGACGATAGAAAAGCGCTGCGCGACCTGTCACGATGGCAGCAACCCGCACCTGCCTAATCTGGTCGGCTACGATAACCTGCAGAAAGTGACCGAGACGGACACCGGCACCGGAATCTTCACGCTGGTTCGCGTGTCGCACATCCATCTCTTCGGGATCACCTTCGTCTTCTTCGCCATGGGCCTCATTTTCAGCCATGCCTACGTGCGGCCCGTGTGGTTCAAGGTTTCCGCCGTCGTACTTCCATTCGTGTGCCTCACGCTGGATATCGCTTCGTGGTATTTCACCAAGCTGTATCATCCGTTCGCCGGGGTGGTGATCGTTGCCGGTGGTGTTATGGCTTTGTCCTTCAGCTACATGTGGGTGGTATCCATGTATCAGCTGTGGTTCTCCAGCATACCTTCTCCAGTCACCCTCAGACGGGACAGCGCTACTCCTCCCGTCGACTGACGGGAGGTCGGATATAGCCGAGCTTGGATCGCGCCGCGTTGAACACCGAGGCGCGAACCGGCATCAGGCGCTATCTCGACTGCGCCGGCTAAAAAAAAAGCCGGCCGCAGCCAGCTTTTTTTGTCGTGCAGCGAGCGGCTATTTTGCCGATAGCGTCCACTGAACCATGGTCTTGAGTTCCGCATCCGAACCCACGACCTTCATGTACCCTTTGCCGTCCTTGAGCTTGGCAATCAGCGTCGCTTCGGCGTCCTTGTTGCCCTTGTTTTTGGCGGCAACATCCTTGTACGCCGGTCCGATTTTCTTTTCCGCCACCGCGTGGCAGCCCAGGCAACCCTCGGCTTTCGCCAGGTCAGCGCCTACATGCGCGACGGCCGGCGCCAGCTGTGGCCCCCTTGGCGTCGGACTTCGCGTTGTTGCAGTGAGGCTGTGGCTTTGCTCGGTTCTAGTGGGTCGAGAATACAAAGATCAAAGAAAAGCCGGCTGTGGCCGGTTTTCTTGTGGTGGACCGGTTGGTTATCTTGCCAGTACTGTTAGCTCGGGTTTCTCGGGGGTCCTCAAACCATTACCCGGGGCGGAGCGTTGCTCCTGAGCGATTGTGATCGGTTGATTCTTGAGAGGATAGCAAAAAGTTCTGCGCTTACAAACTCGAAACAGTATCTTCCACGGCCGGAATTTCAGGCTGGTCGCGGGACGGCGGGCGGCACTGGAAACACTAAAGGGCGGTATCCTTGCGGAAACCGCCCGTTTCTTGATACTGCAGAGGGAGACTATTTCTTGTCCGGCGCTTTGTTCGCCAGTTTGCCGTCAGCGCCCTTCGAATGGCAATCCTTGCACTTGGCGAGTTCTTTGTACGTTTTCAACATCCCGGCTGCCTTCTCGGAAACGTTCGCCTTGGTCGGCGCGCCCTTTTCATGGCACGCAGTGCAGGCGGCACCGGGAACGGCATCTGGTCTTGCGTAAGCAGTTCCACTAACTAGGAATGCGAGCCCGACGGCAAATGCCAATTTAGCTGTTTTCATGACAAAGCTCCTTTCTGGGTTCAAGGGAGTAACTCTCGGGGATTAGATTATTGAAGTAGTGACCCGTCTGCGGTCAGTTGTACTAACGCCTTGTCGGCAAAGGGGTTGACAGGGCTGGTAGCGGATCGACAATAATTGGCACTCATTTCGCCGGCTGACTGGCATACAAAGACGCGATACTTTCTATGATGGAGTCGCTGTAAGGCAAGCTCATCCTGTGCATCGTGGAACTTTCGCGCCTATCGTCGCGATACGCCCTTAGCGCCATAATGAGATAGTCCTTGTCCTGCCCGCTGATTTTGGGAACCGCCAGCGCGGGATTGTCCGCATCAGTACCATGGCAACGATTGCATTTTTCGGCCAGATCCTGAATAAAAGTCTGCCCTTTTTCAGCGGCCTTGGACTTCTGGACCGCATAGAACGCGGCAATGTTCTCAATGTCTCTATCGCTAAGATCGGCGATGGAATGCCGCATCCCTTCATGCTTGCGGGTGTTGCGGTAGGCTTTGATTGCGTCCACCAAATACTTGGGATCCTGGCCCGCAAGACCTGGCGTGGTTGCATCGGTGCTCACACCGTTAGGACCGTGACAACCACCACACACGGCGCTTAGCGGTTCGCCCGCCGCTGCATCACCCACGGACGGCGCGGCGCGTTGAGCAGGGGTCTGGGATGCGAAATACAGTGCCACGCTTTCCCTGTCCAGCTTGTTCAAACGACGCAACATCGCGTGCATGGGAGCTGTCTTGCGTTCTGCGTGCAGATACTCCTGGATGGCAGCAACAAAGTAGAGGGGCTGCTGGCCGGCCAGACTGGGCGTGCCGGGAATCTTACTGTTCCCATCATCGCTGTGACACTTTGCGCAGTCGGCGGCGAGCGTCTTGCCTTTCTCATAGGGAAACACGAGTTGAACATCCTTTCCCGAGGCGTTCGCGATTGGCGCTAGACTGGCGTAGTACGCGGCCACGTTACGCAAGTCCGCTTCACTCATGTGTTCAGCCATGTCCCTCAGGGCGGCATGAGAACGCTTGCCGTCTTTGTACGCTTTTAGTGACGCAAGCAGATAACTCTCCCGTTGCGCTGCGACGTGTGGAATAGCCGGAGCGGAGCCTCCGCCATTCAGCCCGTGACATCCCTTGCATTCCCGCTCCGTGATGGCTTTGCCCGCACGAACATCCGCCGTGGTTTGCTTTTCGGTTGTGTTTTTGGCGGTTGATGTCTCCTTATTCGTGCAGCCAATCAACGCCACCGACAATAGAATACCCAGCATGAGATGGTTCATTGCAAACCTCGTAGATTAGTGGACCTGCCAACGTTTAATCGATTCCAGCCAAATGTCTTGCGCCACAGTTCGATAGCATTTTATTCCGTTGGCAAGCGCAAACATAGGCTGACTCTTGCTGCACGCATAAGCTGTTTTGCATTTCCTTCCGTCAATGTAAGCTGGCGGCGAGCCCGGGATATTGATCTGGATCAAACCTGAATAGCCATACTGCTTGGTACGATTTGACGGTCAAGGATTACCTGGCCTCCGCCAACGTAACTCCGCTCTGTATAGCTTGGGCGAGCGGGGCGCAAACCCGGCATAACTTGATTTTTGTCAACTGCTCGCCCGGCAAATTCTCTTAATCTATCTTGCGAAGTAAATGCGGCTATGCCATAAATGGCTCCGCAGCCGTCCGTCAAGGTGTTCTGGATTGCGTCAACCCCCTGCTGGCGCAACCGTGCGTAATTCAATTGGTAGCCGTGGCAGGCGAGGATTGATGGGAGCGGGTGGGTAGGGAAGATAAAACCGTTAAACAGGAGAGCGTATGAAATCGATGTTATTGGTGTTGGCTGCCGCAGGCAGCATGGTAATGGCAGGCGCCGCGAACGCGCAGGCGGGCGCCGACCTCGCGAAAGCAAAGGGCTGCCTGGGCTGCCACGCGGTTGCCGAAAAGAAAGTCGGTCCTGCGATGAAGGACGTCGCCGCCAAGTACAAGGACAACAAGGACGCCGAGGCGACGCTGACCGCCAAGCTCAAGGACGGCAAGGGCCACATGAAGGTCGCAGCTTCGGATGCGGAACTCAAAACACTGGTTCAGTGGTCGCTGGCGGCAAAATAGCCGGTCGGTGCAAGAAAAAAAGCTGGCTGCGGCCAGCTTTTTTCTTGGCTGCCGTGGTCGTGAATCCGTTAGAATACGGCGCTGGTTCATGAACCCGAACAGGAACTTCCGCAGCATGCCAGGGTCTTTGGTTAGTTGCGACTACAGTTACACTGCCGCACCGTCCAATTCTCATCCCAATCAATGAAACCACGGCATAAGCGCATTGCAATCATCGCCGCCGGCCTTGGCGTGCTCGCGCTTGCCAGCGTGCTGGTGCTGAACGCGTTCCGCAGCAATCTGGTGTTCTTTTTCAGTCCGAGCCAGGTGATGGCGAACGAGGCGCCGCGCGGCAAGGCGTTCCGCATCGGCGGGTTGGTCGAGACGGGCAGCGTCAAGCGCGCAGATGACGGCCTGACGGTGCGCTTCAGGGTGACCGATACTGCCCACACTGTCGTGGTCGTGTATACCGGGATACTTCCCGACCTGTTCAAGGAAGGCAAGGGCATGGTCGCGCAAGGCCGTCTTGGTGCGGACGGCGTATTCACGGCAACCGAGGTGCTTGCCAAGCACGACGAAAACTACATGCCGCCCGACGCAGCACATGCGATCGAGCAGGCGCAAAAAGCGCAAAAGAGCGTAATCACCCAATAGGATGCAAAGCGCATGATTCCGGAAATCGGTCAATTCGCATTAATTCTCGCGCTACTGCTGGCGTTGACGCAAGGCGTGCTGCCGATTTTCGGCGCGGCGCGCGCGATTCCGGCGTGGATCAGAGTGGCGCGTCCGGCCGCGCAAGGCCAGTTCGTGTTCGTGGCGATCGCGTTCGGTTGTCTCGCTTGGTCGTTCGTGAACAATGATTTCTCGGTGCTTAACGTCGCCACCAATTCCAATTCGCAACTGCCGCTGCACTACCGGTTCGCCGCGACCTGGGGCTCGCATGAGGGCTCGCTGCTGCTGTGGGTACTGATGCTCAACGTATGGACGGTTGCGGTCACCGTGTTCAGCCGCCATTTGCCAGAGGAAACGGTGGCGCGCGTACTGGGCGTGATGGGGCTGGTGAGCGTCGGTTTTCTGCTGTTCATGCTGCTCACCTCCAACCCGTTCGAGCGCCTGTTCCCCGCCGCCGCCGACGGCCGCGATCTGAACCCGCTGCTGCAGGATCCGGGCATGGTAGTTCACCCGCCGATGCTCTACATGGGCTATGTCGGATTTTCGGTCGCCTTCGCGTTCGCGATTGCCGCGCTGCTGGGCGGCAGACTCGATGCGACCTGGGCACGCTGGTCGCGGCCGTGGACTACGCTCGCATGGTGTTTTCTGACGCTCGGCATCATGATGGGCAGCTGGTGGGCGTACTACGAACTCGGCTGGGGCGGCTGGTGGTTNNTGGTTCTGGGATCCGGTCGAAAATGCTTCGTTCATGCCGTGGCTGTTCGGCACTGCGCTGATACATTCGCTCGCCGTTACCGAGAAACGCGGCAGCTTCAAGAGCTGGACCGTATTGCTCGCGATCTGCGCGTTCAGCCTGAGCCTGCTGGGAACGTTTCTGGTGCGCTCGGGCGTGCTGACCTCGGTGCATGCTTTCGCCACCGACCCCAAGCGCGGCATTTTCATCCTGGCGTTCCTCACCCTAGTGATCGGCGGCTCGCTGGCGCTGTTCGCGTGGCGTGCGCCGCGGGTAGGGCTCGGCGGCAAGTTCGAGCTGGTGTCGCGTGAATCGATGCTGCTCGCCAACAATGTAATGCTCGCCGTGGCTGCCGGTTCGGTGCTGATCGGCACGCTTTATCCGCTGTTCCTCGACGCGTTGAACCTCGGCAAGATTTCAGTCGGCCCACCGTACTTCGATGCCGTGTTCGTGCCGCTGATGGCGCCCGCGGTGTTCCTGATGGGTATCGGCCCGCTCGCGCGCTGGAAGGAGGCGAGCTTGCCCGAGCTCGCGGTGCGGCTCAAATGGGCGCTGGGTGTGAGCTTGATTACTGCAGTGCTGCTGCCTTTTGTGCTTGGCAAATGGACCCCCTTGATTGCGTTTGGCCTGTTGCTTGCCGCGTGGATAATTGCAACGACGGTGGTGACGCTGAAATATCGCCTGTCGCGCAGCGCGGGCAGCCTGTGGACGCGGCTGGCCGTCCAGCCGCGTTCCTACTACGGTATGCTGCTCGCACACTGCGGGGTGGCGGTGTTCATCATCGGCGTCACGCTGGTCAAAGGCTATGAAACCGAGCGCGACGTGCGCATGGCGGTCGGGGACAGCGTCACGGCCGGGGGCTATGCCTTCCGCTTCGATGGCGTGCAGGAAGTTACCGGCCCGAATTACCGTGGCGCGCGCGGCGCGATTGACATCAGCCGCGACGGCAGGCATGTCGAGGTGCTGCATCCCGAAAAGCGTGTCTACAATGCACAGCAAATGACGATGACCGAGGCCGCGATTGACACCGGTATCTTCGGCGATCTCTACGTGTCGCTCGGCGAGCCGGTGTCCGGCGGCGCCTGGAGCGTGCGCGTTTATCACAAGCCGTTCGTGGTCTGGATCTGGGGTGGTTGCATCATCATGGCGCTCGGCGGTTTCCTCGCGCTCTGCGACCGCCGCTACCGTACCGCGGCGCGGCGCAACGAAGCGGCCGTCGCCACCGGGGGCAAAAAAATTCCGGGCGTGGGCGAAGCGGCTGTCGGTTAGGTTCCGAGCCTGCCATCCCATGACCCGTTTTCTCGTTCCCCTCGCCATTTTTATCGTGCTGGTGGCATTCCTCGGCATCGGGCTCGGTCTTAATCCGCGCGAGGTGCCATCGCCGCTCATCAACAAGCCCGCGCCGGCGTTTCAACTGCCGCAGTTGCATCGCCCAGACCAGACTTTGTCGCAACAGGAAATGAAGGGCAGGGTGTGGCTGCTCAACGTCTGGGCGTCGTGGTGCGTGTCCTGTCGCGAGGAGCATCCGCTGCTGGTGGAATTTGCGCGCACCAATATAGTGCCGGTATATGGGCTTAACTACAAGGACAAGCCGG
>PLYS01000579.1:0-762 GCA_003153455.1 Betaproteobacteria bacterium
GACGCCCATGGCCGCGTGCTCATGAGGATCCATGGAGCCAAGGAGTGGGACAGTGCGGAATCCCTGGCGCTGATCGGCAAGACATTTCGCAAGAAGCTGTAACTTGGTTCTCCGCTTTTGATAGGAGGAGTGCGATGCCATGGATCGAAGCGAACGACGCTAGCCTGCGGTATGAACTGAGTGGATCGGGAAAAGAAACGCTGGTATTGGTTTATGAAGCCGGCGGGTGCCTCGAGAGTTATGAGGACGCACTGCCCGGACTGGAAAAGGAATTCCGGGTTCTGCGCTACGACCAGCGCGGTTTCGGATTTTCTATTGAACCTTTGGGGTCAGACTCGAAACCCCTTACACGCGGCCGAAATCGCTCTCATACAGCGCATCGAGACGTGCCAGCACATGCGGCAAAAGCGCCCCCATCTCGGCCGCCTGCAGCGCCTCGTCGATATGATGCAGTTCCGCACTGCCGATCACTGCACAGGATACATCCGGATTCGCCAGCACAAAGCGCAGCGCGATCTGCGCGCGGGTGCCCTGGTCGGTCCCGATCGCGTCGAACACGGCCTTCGCCTTGCGTTCGTCCCCGGCGACGCTCGTGTCCGTGATGAGAACGCTCTCGCGCCCCGTCCGCTGATCCGTGGCAATGATTCCGGCGGCAAAAATACGAATCGCCATCACCGCGACATTGTTGGCGCGACAGGCCTCGATAATGCCGCCCATGTTCTGCCCGGTCCACGCCTTGGGCATGCTCCGGCCCGCGCTGGG
>PLYS01000579.1:786-2671 GCA_003153455.1 Betaproteobacteria bacterium
CCGCCGGGCTTCGATCCGATCCGATTGTGAAGCTGCAGTACGTCGACCGATGAACGCTTGAGCCGGGCGAGGCTTGCCATCAGGCGCTCCTCGATCTGCGCCGGGATGTCCTGCAGATTCTCCACATCGAGACCGAACTTGGTCGAGAGATAGGGCGTCGCACCGGCTTCGGGCAGCAGCCAGCCGAGTGCTTCTTCCGACTTGCCGTTGCCATACTGCGCAGCCGTATCGATCCAGTTGATCCCGCCGGCGATCGCCCGGCGGATCGCTTCGCGCTTCGTCGCATCGTCCTGGTGGATGAGGATGCCGCCGACAGCGCCGGCGCCGAAAATGACTTCAGAGACCTTGATGCCGCTGCGGCCGAATGCACGGTGTTTCATGATGGCTGCCGTTTGGGTCAGTGTCAGATTGCTAACGCGCGCCTGAGCAAAAGTTGCACTTGCGCTATTCGGCTTTCAAGCCGATCAGTTTGATCAGCTTGGCATTCTCTGCGATTTCGCCCTGAATAAATGCCGCAAATTGCTCCGGCGTGTTGGTCTGCGGCTCGAGACCTTGCACGTTAAGCGCTACCTTCATCTCCGGAACGTTGACGACCTCGCTGATCGCGGCGTTAAGCCGCGCAACGACATCTTTTGGCACGCCCAGCGGCGCCAGCACGCCATACCAGCCGTAGCGGTCGTAGCCGGGGACGCCGGACTCGTTCAGCGTGGGTGTCGACGCCATCATCGCGACCCGCTTCTTGCTGGTCACTGCAAGCGCCCTGATCCTTTTTGAATATAGAAAAGGCAGCGCCCCCGGAATACCCGGAAAACTCAACTCGACCTCGCCAGACGCCGTCGCGCGGGCACTGTCCGCCGAGCTCTTGTACGGAACGTGGACCATGCTCAAGTTAGCCTTTGCCTTCAGGAGCTCGCCGGCAAGATGCACCGAACTGCCGACTCCGGAAGAGCCATAAGTGAGCTTGCCGGGATTCGACCGGGCCAGCGCTATCAGCTCCTTGACGTTGCGCGCAGGCACCGACGGATGAACCACAAGTACGTACGTTCCGGTCGCCGCCAGCGACACCGGCGCGAAACCAAGCTCGAGGTCGCGCGGAACCTTGGCGAGCAGCGCTTGCACGATGGCGTCGCCGCTCGACATGACCAGCAGCGTGTATCCGTCCGGGGGCGATGCGGCGACCCGATCTTTTCCGAGAGTACCGCTGGCGCCGGCGCGGTTCTCGACAATCACGGGCTGGCCCAAATGTTCGGATAATTTCTGCGCGACCATGCGCGCTGTGGTGTCGGTTGGACCGCCGGTCGTGTATCCAACAATTAAGCGAATCGGCTTGGCAGGATAGGTTTGTGCGATTGAATTCGATAGCGCCAGGCTGGCGCACGCGAAAAATCCCGTGGACAACAGTCTTATGCTTTGCCATTGGCTGCGCATGACGCACCTGATTCTTTAAACACGTTGTGAGTCGATCACACCCACCTCAACAAGCGATTCGGGTCGTGCATGGATCACCTCACGCAGTGCGCCTCACAATGCGATTTCCCGCCGCCGCCCCGTCTGTGAAGCGAATACTATAGCATCATAGCATCTAGTATCATCTGATAGCGCACCGCAGAATATTTGCGGTCAGACTCGAAACCCCATAGCGTCTGAACGCAGTATTGCACTAAACACGATTGGCGGAAGAGCTCGCGGGCTGCGGTCCGCGTCGTGCAGGTGGACGTTCTCGTCAAGGACCATTGCATTGCTAAGGAGAAGGCATGACGCAAATGAAGCTCTATGGGGAAAACGCTTTTACGTTCCTCTTTTTCAATGAGATCAACGGCGACGAGGAGAAGCTGAAGAAGCTACTAGCCTGGATTTCCGCGGACCGATATTTGGCTAACACCGG
>PLYS01000546.1 GCA_003153455.1 Betaproteobacteria bacterium
TGCGTTCGTAGCTCTTGCCATTCACCACGACCGCGATGTTTCGCGTATCACTCATATCATGTCCTGCGATTTGAAGCGCGCGACGGCCTTTTCCACTGCCCGGTAGGTGAGCACCCTCGCCAGATGGCTCCGGTAATCAGCCGTCGTATAAGCATCACTCATGGCCTCGATCGTCGCCGCCTGCAGAGCCGCTTCGCGGTAGAGCGAATGCCCCGGCGTCTGACCGCGTGCCGCTGCCTCGAAACTACGCAGGCGTTGCGGGGTCGGCGACACACCGGAGACGGCGATGGCAACCGCGTCAATGGCGCCGCTGCCTGTCAGCGTTACCAGGCACGACACCGCGCAGATGGCGAAATCGCCGCGGCGCATGGCGAATTCCTCGAAGGCAAAGCCCTGCGGCTTCGCCCAACGATGGAGATGAATCTCCTGCAGCATCTCGTCAGGTTCGATGGCCGTGGTCAGATAGCCGCGCGCGAATTGATCGAATCCGAGTGTGCGCTGACTGCCTTTGCGCGCCAGCACCAATTGCGCGTCGTGAAGCGCTGCCATGTTGCATAACTCCGCCGACGGATCGAAATGCGAAATCGAACCACCGATGGTTCCCCTCGCCCGCGTCTGCCGGTGTCCGACATGCGATAGCGCCTCAATCATGATCGGGCAGGCCTGTTGCACATTCGTATCGCGCTGGATCTGCCGCTGCCGCGTCATCGCGCCGAATGCCAGGGTGTCGGCGTCGGCGCGGATAAAGCCGAGTTCCTCCACCCGGTTGAGATCGATCAGATGCGCTGGCTGCACGAAGCGGAAGTTCATCATCGGCATCAGCGACTGCCCACCGGCGAGCAGCCGCGACTCCTCATGCTCGGCAAGCAGCGCCAGCACGTCGGCGATGGCAGCCGGGTCATGGTAGGTGAAGGGTGCGGGTTTCATGTGAGTGTCATCAAATCCGGTTCAATACCTGTGCGTGCGGCGCTGGACCGCGAGTCGCGCGATTACCCACTAGCTTTTGGCTTCGAACAAGGCGCGGACCCAGACCCACAGCGCCCGCCAGATCAGACCTGAGCCGATGGCGTTGTTGCCCGCAACCGGCACACCGACGGCAGTCGTAGCGCTGGTATCGGTGATACCCGCGGCGCCGCTTGCTTCCGAGTCCAGCACTCGGTTGCGCAGATTGGTGGCAAAGGCCGACACCATCTCCCCTGCCATGGCAGAAATGACGCCACTGGCACGGCCATATTGCGCTACCAGCCCGGAAAGCTGCAGATCGGTCTCGATCAAGACGGTAGAGTCATTGCCGTTCGGCACCACGCGCAAGCGCGCGGTGGCGCCGGCACCGCCGCGGCCTTGCAGATCGTTGCCTTTGGCACGGATCGTGGCGCTGTGCGCCGCTTCATCGACATCTTCAAGCGCGGCGACACCGTTAAACTTCAACGCAACGGGCCCAAGTTTGACCGACAATTTGCCTTTGTAACTCCCGTCGGGCTCGACCGAGGTGAGTTCGACGCCGGGCATGCAGGTAACGCTTTTAGGGATGTCGAGCAGGATCGACCAAGCCTGCGCAGGCGGCCGCGCTACGTCGAAGCTGTTCTTGATCTGCATGCTTACTCATATGGCGAAATGGGCGCGCCGCGAAATTGATAGCTGGCCTGCACGAACGACCCCGGATGCCGCACGGACAGCCGGCGCCGTTTCTGTGAAGTTATTGCGCCAGCTAAAAGGCAGCGTCAATTCAGATCGAACGAAATTCTAGCCAGCGGAATTTGATCGGTGCCGCTGCGCGCCGCAGCTTCGGCCGCGCGAGTTCTTATTCCGAATTGCAATAGCACGAACGCGGCTAAGGTACCCTCTGTTAATTCTGCTATACGGAATTTGGGCGTCACATTCATTGACATTGCACGCGCGCGGCCATTCATGACACGTCTAAGGCAACCATGCCGCTCCCTCGTTTCGATGTCTGCTCATGAACCGGTGCGGCAGTCGTTCATTCGTCGTTGCCAGCCGTAAACGCACGCGAAGACCGGCACCGGGAGGTTCCACTTTGAAAGTTGTTATATCGCTGCTCGTGGCGCTGTGTACGCTCGCCACGCCGACGCTGGGACAGGCCGAGGATTGGCCGACACGCCCGGTGCGGCTCATCGTGCCCTATCCGGCCGGCGGCAATGCCGACGTGATCGCGCGCATTGTGGCACAGGGGCTGCAGGAAGAACTGCACCAGCCGTTTATCGTTGAGAACAAGGCCGGCGCAGGCGGCGTCATCGGCGCCAACGCGGTGATCCGCTCGGCGCCGGACGGCTACACCCTGCTCGTTTCCGCCAATGGCCCGATCTTGTTTGCGCCGGAACTGGTCGATCCGCGCCCCTATGTTTGGGACAAGGTCTTCACCCCCGTTTCGACCGTATCGCTGACACCGCTCGTCGTGCTGGTGAGCCCGACGTTTCCCGCGCAGGACTTCAAGGACTTCCTCGCGTTCGCCCAAACGAAAGGCGACGCCCTCACCTTCGGCGCCGGCGGCCTGGGCACGATCAACCATCTTTTCAGCGAGTTAATGCAGAACCGCCTGAAGCTGAAATGGACCACAGTGCAGTACAAGGGCACAGCACCGGCCATGACCGACCTGATCGGTGGCCATGTGCAATTCAGCATCGATCAGGTGTCGAGCGCCGAACACTTCGTCAAGCAAGGCAACCTGAAGGCGCTGGCGGTGACCAGCGAACATCGCTCGCCGGTGCTACCGGACGTGCCGACGTTGATCGAGCTTGGCTACCCCAGCCTGGTCGGGTACACCTTCACCGCTGTAATGGCTCCCATCGGCACGTCGAAGAATATAGTCGCGAAGCTGCATGCCAGCTTGGTGACGGTGCTTAAGGATGAGAAAGTGCGCCGCAACATCGAGCAACTGGGTGCGGAAGTCGGCACGATGCCACCCGACGATTTCAAGGCCTTCCTGGAAAGGGAGTCCGCGACTTGGACTCCGATCGTGCAGCAGTTGAACACGCGTTAAGACGGACAGCACCCAGGACGCAAACGACGCGGCGCGGATCAGTTGCTCCGAACCGCGCCGTCTGCTTGCGACTGACCCGACCTGGCCTTTTTTGAACCAAGCGATGTGAGAGAATGGCTTGGAAAGGAGCTGGCCATGCCGAAGAAGAGGTCCAGTGAGGAGCAGATTGTGACGCTGCTTCGT
>PLYS01000079.1 GCA_003153455.1 Betaproteobacteria bacterium
GTCGCCGGGTTTGGCAAGGCATTCGGCATGCGCGTGCTTGTATGGTCGCGGGTAAACAGCCTTGCCGCTGCGCGTGCCGACGGTTATACCGCCGCGCCGAGCAAACAGGCGCTATTTGAAGAGGCTGATGTGCTTTGCGTGCATGTAAGGCTCCTGCCTGAAACGCGCGGCACTGTCGCTGCAGCCGATCTTGCGAGCATGAAACCGACCTCTCTGTTCGTGAATACCAGCCGCGCTGAGCTGGTGGAGCCGGACGCGCTCGTCAACGCATTGCGCTCCGGATGTCCAGGTGCCGCCGCGGTCGACGTGTTCGAGCAGGAGCCGGTCGTTGATACCACCCTTGCCTTGCTGAACATGGATAATGTGGTTTGCACGCCGCACCTTGGTTACGTCGAGCGTGATCAGCTGGATCGGTACTTCAACGATCAGTTCGAGCGGGTGTTTGCGTTCGAGCGCGGCAGCGCCGTTAACGTTGTCAATCCATGAAAGGTGAAAATTGTGATCGTTGACACCCACGTGCATGTCTTCACGGACGACAGGAAGAAATATCCGCAGATCAGGGACACCTCGCGCGCCGGCTCCATTCCGACAATTACCGAGATCGGGCAAACGGAATGGCCGCTGACGACGGCCGAGAAGCTCATCTTGTTGATGGATGAAGCGGGCATCGACAAGGCGACCCTCGTCCAGGCCTACTTCGTGTACGAGTACGACAACCGCTACACGGTCGATTCGGCGCTGGCGCATCCGGAGCGTTTTGCCAGCATCGTCGTCCTCGATCCCATGGACAAGAATTCGCCGGATGAGTTGAGCCGGCTGGTGGACGAGGAGAGCGTGACCGGCTTACGCTTCATGCGCGGCCGGCTTCCGGCCAGCTCGCTTGGCGACCCGGCAACGTTTCCGCTGTGGGAACGAATGCAGTCGCTTGGAATTCCGTTGGCGGTCAATGATCGTATCGGGGACATCTCGAAAATCAAGAGAGCCATGGATCGCTACCCGGGCGTCAAGGTGGCATTCGAACACTCCTGGGGACACAAAGTGGGAGCGCCGCCCGCCTACAGCCTGCTCGACCCTCTCTTCGCGTTGGCGGATAACCCGAACGTCTACGTGAAGACGGCCATCAACAACATTGCGGCCGCGCGTGAAGAAGGCGGCACGCCCCAGCAGCTCTATACCAAACTCGTAGAGGTATTCGGCGCCAGGCGGATCATGTGGAGTTCGAATTATCCGGCGCATCCGAAGTTCGGCGGAGTGAAGGAGCGGCTGGACATCGCGAAGCAGGAGCTCGCGTTCCTGAGTAAAGCGGACCAGGCGTGGATTTTCGGAGAAACCGCACTCTCCCTCTACCCCAGCCTGCGATCATCCTAGAAGTTGGATGCTGTCGTTCGCGAGAGGGTAGAACAATAGGACAGCCTTAAAGGTTCGAGCCCCGCCCGGCTCCCCGACCAGGGCTCGAACCTGGGACCTGCGGATTAAAAGAAGCACAACAGGGGAACAGGGGAGAGGAAGGTGGGGTAGTTCCCGGCTTCGCCGAACCAACCCGTTTGTTTATGGGCAGGCCTGCAAACAGTGCCTCAAACCAATCGCTCAGTTTGCCTTTGCGCCCACGTCCTTCACGGCCTTGCGCCACCTCTGCATCTCTTTACCGACAAAGGCGTGGGCCTCGCGGTCTGTCAGTAATGCCGGTTCGAAACTATTTTCCAACAGGCGAGCTTGCAGGTCAGGTGCGGCCATGGCGGTGCCAAGCGCTTTCCCAAGCTTCGTTTGAACTGATGCTGGAAGACCGGCCGGAGCAGCGATGAACCGGAATGATTCGGGATTAACACTGGGCAGACCGGAGTCTGCGAACGTAGGCACGTTAGGCAGAATGGCAGGTGATTTCTTGCCGGTGACGGCTAGCGGAATCAGGGTTCCAGCCTGAATGTGTTGCAGTACCGCACCAGGAACCACGATCGTGAGGTCGGAGTGCCCGCCGAGGACATCGATGATTGCAGCGCCCGCGCCCTTGAACGGCACATGCAAGATATCGATCTTCGCCGCCGACTTAAACATCTCGGAAGACAGATGGTTGGACGATCCTACGCCAGCGGATGCGAACGTGATCTTCCCGGGATTCTTTTTTGCCGCCGCGATGAGTTCCTGAATGGTGCGAACCTTGAGACCGGGATGGGTTACAAGCATCGATGGCGAGGTCGCGATGATCGCGACGAATGTAAAATCGCGCGCGGCGTCATAGGGCAGTTTGTCTACGAGAGCCGGATTGATCGCAAATGCAGTATCCATCATCCCGAGCGTGTAGCCGTCAGGCAGTGACTTGGCGAGTATCTGTGTGCCGAGCGCGCTGCCGGCACCACCGCGATTATCCACCACAATCTGCTGTCCCAAGGCCTCGCTAAGACGTGGTGATATCAGTCGGGCCAGCAGGTCGGTGCCGCCGCCTGCTACGAACGGCACGATCAGGCGGATGGGGCGTGCGGGATAAGCGGCTTCGGTTGCGCTCGCACCATGCACGGGTAGCAAAAGCAAAGCTCCCGCTAAAAGGACTTGGAGTATGCCGGGACCGGGATTCATGGGTTTTGCTCCTTACGTGCGGTGGCATTCCAAAAATGCCCGTATAAGTCCATTAACGATGGCTGTAACTGCTGGGCTACCCGTATTTGGTCAGCAGATCGCGGTTGATCTCGATTCCGAGGCCCGGTCCTTGGGGCACAGTCACTATCCCTTCGGTATGGCGAATCGGTTCCTTTGCCAGTTCCGTGCGTAAGGCGTTCTCGCTCATGTCGTACTCAAGCAACGCCGGGAATGGCACATTCGCACGCGGCGAGTCTGGCAAGTTTGCGAGCAAATGGAGCGTCGCGGCAAGCCGAATCGCAGTCCCGAACATGTGGGGGATTACTCTGACGTGGTTGGCACTGGCCATCGCGGCGATTTTCCTGAACTCGGTGAAACCGCCGCAGATACTGACGTCCGGCTGCACGATGTCCAGTGCGCGCTCCTGAAGCATGCGCCGGAAGGCCCGGTGACCACGCAACTGCTCCGCGCCAGAAATCCTCACCTTCAAAGCGCGGCGAATCTCAATATACCCTTCGACATCGTCGGAGCTGATGGGCTCCTCAAACCACAGGAGATCGTTTTCCGCGAGCTTCTGGCCTACCGCTATGGCGGAGCCGCGGTCATAGGCGCAATTGGCGTCTACCGCGAGCAGTATGTCGTCACCGATGGCGCGGCGCACTGCCGCAACGTTCCTGATGTCATATTCCGGGCCGAAGCCAACCTTCATCTTCATCGCCTTGAAGCCTTGGTCAGCGTAGCTCCGAGCTTCTTCTACCAGGGCGGCGGTTGGATCCTTGCGTTCTCTACGAAAAAGTCCAGTGGCGTAGGCTTGGACACGATCGCGAAAAGCACCGCCGAGCAAATTGCAAATAGGTTGATCGAGGGCCTTGCCCATGATGTCCCACAGGGCGATGTCGATGGCGCTGATCGCTCCAGTATCGGTGCCCTGACTGTGCAGACCTTCCCAGATGACCTCGTGCTCGAAGGGACTGCGGCCAATGACGTTCAAGTCGATCGCGCGGCGCGCCGGTACGGTAGTGCCTTCCCCCCATCCGGAAATCCCGTTGTCGGTGATGACTTCGACGATCGCAAAAGGCCGCTGTCGGGTCCAGCGCATCCCGTTTGAGAATGGATCCTGAACCGGATAGACCACCGAGTAAGTCTTGACGTCAACGATCTTCATACTTGATTCCTCAATTTCTGTGCCCGCTGCTGGAAGGGTATTGCGTCACAAAATTATGCTCCACTGGCGCCATCGATGTAAACGCTGAAAGAAAAAGGATTTTCGAGCTGCAGTAGATAGGGATGTGGCATAGAGTCTACCGCGCGGCCACTCTGTTGCCGACTTCTATTAGTTTGTCGGGCTTAGCCCCGAGAAACTTCTGCCGCCCTCGGCGCGAGGTAGCCTTCCGACTCGAGCAGCGGAAACAGCCCGCCGGCCTGCATCAGGCGCCTGAGCGTCTCGGGCAGCGGCTCCGCGTCGAGTACCGCCCCGGTGCGCTGATTGCGCACCTTATAATCATCGAATGACACTTCCGCTACGTCGCCCTCTTCGAACGCCGCGCCGATGCCGCGACACTCGAGCGCCGGGAAACCGAAGTTCACGCTGTTGCGCAGAAACAAACCGTTGATCGACTCCGCAATCAGGCACGCGAGCTTCAGATTCCGCAGCGAGCGCGCGGCGGGGCGGCTCGACCCCATGCCGAAATTGCGCCCGCCGACCAGGATGTCGCCGGGCGCTACCTGATCGACCCAGCCCGGCCGGTTGGCCGAGAACACGAACTTCACCTGCTCCGCGGGCGTCAGATAAAACGCGCGGTTCGGCAGGATCAGGTCGGTGTTGATGTTGTCGGGAAACTTCCAGACTCTCGCTTTGAATTTCATTAAACCCTCAATCTTGAACCGCTGAGCACGCTAACAAAGAACAATCTTAAACCGCAAAGGACGCAAAGGAAAAACAAGATAACAATCGAAAGCACTTAATTTGCAGTAGTCGCGACTCGATTTGACAGCCGATGGCCGCTTTCGGCCCATTGCTGACGGTCGCGTTTCCCGAAAGCAGATATTGGTGTGGTTACTCGATCACCTTGTCGGCGCTTATCAG
>PLYS01000022.1 GCA_003153455.1 Betaproteobacteria bacterium
CTTTTTCTGCTTTTGCGTCAGCCGCGGCTTTAGCTTTTTCTGCTTTGGCATCAGCTGCCGCTTTTGCCTTTTCTGCCTTTGCTGCTTTGGCATCAGCCCTTGCTTTGGCTTTTGCTGCCTTCGCATCAGCTGCCGCTTTCGCCTTATCAGCCTTCGCATCAGCTGCCGCTTTTGCCTTATCAGCTTTGGCATCAGCTTTTACTTCTGTTTTCGCCGCATCTGTACTCGCGGGATCGGCTGCAAAAACCGCAACCGAACCGAGACCAAACATAACAGCCACAAGAACTGCAAATAATTTGTTCATCTTCGTTCCTAATTAAGAGAGTAAATGGAAATGGGCAAACCATGACCGGACTTATGGTCATCCGGGTTTAACGTCTTGATCCTGCAGTCGGTTGACACGCATAAGTCCATGATTTTATGAATTCGCCTGGCAGAAGATAGTACGCCGTGGGAGCTACGATTTTGATAGTCCGGAACAAAACAATATCGGCAGGCAACTAATGCCTTGCCGAACATACGCTTCTGGCGGTAACCGACAGTCCGCCGAACCAGGCTCACCTCCGGCCGTAGTGCTCCCCCGGGGCAGTTTCGACGCGGCGATGGGGGGTAAGCCATCCGGGGCCCCCGCGCGCGCGGCTCTGTACCACCTCGTGGCACCTCGGGGCCCCCGGCGGCACTCCCCCCGTTCGGTCCCGGCCCGGTGGCACCCTCGGTCGGCACCCCAGCTGCGACGTTCGGTGCTGGTTCGGCAGAAAAATTGGGGTAACGAGATGTTTTCGTTGGAGTTGCAGAATCAAATCTGCGTTTGTTCCTGAGGGAGGGTTCGGGGCAGGTTCGGTTCCGAACTCGCAGCACAGCGACCAGAAAAAAATTATTTCGGAATCTTTAACTTGCTAACCATCACGGTGCGGGTGACTGCTACTCTTAATGGGCGGAGTTGCAGCGTTAATTGAACACTCGAGTTGCAGCGTTAGTTGAACACTTTTTGCGTGAAAGAAGTGTCCGAGAGGGCCAGATGCTGGTGTTGCAGTGGCCTGCGGTGTTGGCACGCGTGACAGAACGGCGCTGCCGGCCGGCACTGGCGACATTTGGTATAGCGTTCTTGCATTTTGGATGGGTTAGTCATGGCTAAAAATCTTCGCTTGAACAACGCCGCCGCCAACTGGTTCGTGCGGTACGTGGGGGGCAAAGCTTGCGAGCGGTAGCCGTGCAGTTCGGGGTCAGTGTGGGCACCGCTGTCTACTAGGTCGCGCATGCTCGCGGCAAACATTGACCGTGTAGGCTTCGCAAACCGTAAACCCGGCCGGGCCTGGAACCGCACGCCTGCGGCCCTGGAACAAGCACATCCTGAGCGTGCGAACTGCCCTGCGCGAGCACAGCGTGCTGGGCGAGTACGGACTTGATGCAATCGGTTTGGCGTTGCATGAGGGCGGATCTGTTCAGCGAGTCCCTGAGCGCACGACGATCTACCGGGTGCTTGCGCGTCACGGGGTGCTCGATGGCGCGCATCGACAACGCCGGCCTGCGCCGCCCAAGGGCTGGTATCTGCCGGATCTGGCCGACGCCCAGGCCGAACTCGACACTTTTGACTTCATCGAGGATCTGAAGATCGCCGACGGGCCGCTCGTCTCGGTGCTCACCGGCACCAGCCTGCACGGTGCGCTGGGCGACGCCTGGCCGATGGAGCGGCCCAGCGCACGCGCTACCCTCCCAGTTCTGCTTGAGCGCTGGCGCTGCGAAGGGCTGCCCACGTATGCGCAGTTCGACAACGACACGATCTTCCAGGGAGGGCACCGATTTGCCGACAGTATCGGACGTATCAGTCGCCTGTGTCTGGCGCTGCAAGTCATTCCGGTGTTTGCACCACCACGCGAGCTGGGCTTCCAGAATGCCATCGAAGGCTTCAACGGCCTGTGGCAAAGCAAGGTCTGGCGGCGCCATCACTTCCCCGATGTCGCAAGCTTGGCGGCCGTCTCCGCACGCTATATCGCGGCTTATCGCACCAAAACCGCCGCCCGGCGAGAAGCCGCCCCCAACCGGCGTCGCCTTCCACTCGCTCGCAAGCTTCTGTGCCTCGGCTACCTGCGCCGGTGTCATTTTCGAGGCGACGCGGTCGCGGCTCTTGATGGGGATTGCTCGGGATTCGGTCTCCGACGCTGGAATGCGTGCGGCAGCTAGGTTGAACCACTTGTGCGCCTGCACGTAGTCCTGCGGCACGCCTTGGCCTTCGGTGTACATGTTCCCGAGGTTGTTCTGAGCAGCAGCGTTGCCCTGCTCAGCGGCTTTGCGAAGCCATTTCATCGCTTCCACGTAGTCCTGCGGTACACCTTGGCCTTCGGTGTACATGTTCCCGAGGTCGTTCTGGGCAGCGGCGTTGCCCTGCTCAGCAGCTTTTCGATACCACTTCATCACTTCCACGTAGTCCTGCGGCACGCCTTGGCCTTTCGCGTACATGAAACCGAGGTAGGACTGGGCCACGGCGTTACCCTGCTCAGCGGCCTTGCGAAACCACGTCGCCGCCTGCACATAATCCTGTGGCACACCTTCGCCTTTCGCGTACATGTTCCCGAGGTTAAGCTGTGCGTCGGCGTTACCCTGCTCAGCGGCCTTGCGATACCATTTCATGGCCTCAGCGTAGTCCTGTGGCACACCTTCGCCTTTCCCGTACATGGCACCAAGGTTGTTCTGGGCAGTAGCATTACCCTGATTGGCCAGCGGACGCAGGAGCCGCAGCGCGGTCGGGTAATCCTTGCGACTATAAGCGGCTATCCCGTTCTCAAGCGGCCCGGCAGTCACCGGAGCGGGAACGCTCAGGAACAGAACAAGGGCTACAAGCCCAGCCTTGATTAGGTCACACATGGTTATATCCTACACACTCGGAGCGTATGATACTGCGATTAAATGGTGAGGGCTGTGTCGAGGAAATCCATCGCAGGAACCGTGACGAAATACTCAGTCCTGAGGGTGGCGCTGAGCGTTACTGGTCCATGCTCATCTCACAGTTGCAGTAGCATTGCGTAGACACGTGCTATGCATCAGGCGACGCCCAACCCCCCCGCTTCGACACGGAACGTTATTCGCGCCAGGTCATCTGAATGTTTGGACTATTCGGGTCAAAGGATGTTACTCAAAAGGCCTACAAGCGTCTAACAGCGCTCATCGCTGAAAACCGACCTCTCAAATCGCCTTACAAACGACGATCGTCACTTGGGTAATGGGTAGAGGACCCCTGGAATCGATCGAAAATAACCGAAAATTTGGCGTTGGGACTTTTTCAACAGAATAGACCCATTGCTGACGGTCGCGTTTCCCGAAAGCAGACATTGATGTGGTTACTCGATCACCTTGTCGGCGCTTATCAGGAGCGACTGCGGGATGGTGAGACC
>PLYS01000638.1:0-9868 GCA_003153455.1 Betaproteobacteria bacterium
ATCGTCGCGAAATCGCCGCCCGATGGCTACACGCTGCTCATGCGATTCGCCAGCTTCACGACGACCCCGCCCTTTTACCCCAAGCTCCCGTACGATCCAATCAAGGATTTCGCACCGATCACGCTGATCACTAATGCTCCAAGCGCGGTCGCCGTGCTGCCGAGCCTTGGCGTCAAGAGCGTGCGGGAGCTGATCCAGCTCGCCAAATCCCAGCCCGGAAAAATCAACTTCGCTTCTTCAGGCACCGGTTCGCTGCCGCACCTCACCGGCGAACTATTGAAGCTGGCGGCTGGCATCGATATCACGCACATCCCGTACAAAGGCATCGCACCATCGATGACGGCGCAGCTCTCGGGCGAAGTCCAGCTGAGTTTTCCCACGCTGTTCTCCGGTGCCGCACATTTCAAGTCGGGCCGGCTGCGAGCGCTCGCAGTGACGAGCCTGAAACGTGCACCCTCGATGCCTGATGTTCCGACGCTGGACGAGTCGGGCTTGCCCGAGTTCGAAGCGATCGCCTGGTATGGACTGCTCGCACCGGCAGGAACACCCAGACCCATCATCGACAAGATCCAGCGTGAGGTCGTGCGCCTCGTCGCCGTGCCGGAATTGCGCGAAAGCCTCATCGCACAGGGCAACGACCCGGTCGCAAGCACTCCCGAAGCATTCGCCAAACAGATCCGCACGGAGCTCAACCAGTGGAGCAAGCTCGTCAGGCAGTTGGGACTGAAACTACAGGAATGAAAGGCAACCGTATGGCAACGCAATCGCTTTGCGACTTCTTTGGACCCGGGTCTGACGCGTCCGGATTGCATAGGCGTGAGTTGGCGAAACCGGCTTTAGCATTGCGCGCCGCCGCCTGGCGGCTGCTGATCCTTTTTCTTATGCTTGCGGTCGGCATCATGCAGCTTCCCGGCTCGGGTTACGCGCAGTCGTATCCTGCCAAGTCGGTCCGGGTCGTGCATGGCTATGCGGTCGGCAGTGCGATCGACGTTTTCTCGCGGCCACTCGCGCAAAAACTGTCGGAAGCGCTGGGCCAGCAGTTCGTGGTCGACGCCCGGCCGGGCGCGACGGGAACGATCGGCAGCGAAATCGTCGCCAGGAGCCCGCCGGACGGATACACGCTGCTCGCTGCGCCCTCTTCCGCCCTGGGCAGCACGCCGCATCTGCAGAAGCTGTCCTACGATACGCTGCGCGATTTTGCGCCGATCGCGCAGATCAACGAGTTTTACAGCGTGTTCGTCGTGCACCCCTCCGTACCCGCCAGAAACAGCGCCGAGCTGATCGCGCTCGCGAAGTCGAAGCCCGGATATCTCACCTTTGGATCGACGGGAGTCGGCAGCGGCTTTCATCTCAACGTCGAGAATTTTGCGATGCTAGCTGGGATCAGGATGCTGCACGTTCCGTATCGCGGCGGCGGTTCGGCTGCCATCGCCGATCTCATCGCCGGAAGAGTCGATATGATGCAGGATAATCTCGCGGTCGTGAAGCCGCAGATAGACGCTGGCAGGCTGCGGGCGATCGGAGTCACCGGGCGGCGGCGACTGACTGCGCTGCCGGACGTGCCGGCTATCGCGGAGAGCGGATTGCCGGGATACGAATCGGTCGGCTGGCATGGCTGGCTCGCCCCAGCGGGAACGCCCAGGGAAATCGTCACGCAGCTGAATGCCGCCATACGCAAGGTCCTGGCCTCCGCCGAGATCAAGACGCTCTGGAATTCGCAGGGCGTCGACGTCGCGGACACCACGCCCGAGCAATTTGCGGCGAGGATACGCCGGGACTACGAAAAATACGGCAAGCTGATCAAGAGCCTCGGCCTTGGCATTCAGCGATGATCGCCGGCGCATTACAATATTTTGTTGCCGGGCTTGATACCGGCAATCAAGCGCCTTGACGGCCAGGTACGGGGTGGCCTATGCTTTGCGCAGCAAAGGGGGAAGCGCCTGCCGGTCGAAGGACGCCGGCCAACCGAGACTACTGGCACCATTGCGAAGTAGTACGGAATCCAGAACCTTGGCAAACTCAATCGTCATCAACGCAGGAGGAGATCACAATGAAACGCTTATCTGCCATCAGCATGGGGCTACTCGTTATCGCGCTCACCGTTTTCGGCTGCGCAACCCCGCCGGGTCAATCCGAGGCAGGATGGGTCGCGCTTTTTGACGGCACCAACCTGAATAGCTGGGACCTCCTCGGCAACGCCAATTGGCGGCTGCAGGATGGCATTGCTCAGGCCGAACTGGGCAGTGGATTTCTGGTCTCGAAGAACACCTACAAAGACTTTCAGATTCGGGCCGAGTTCTGGGTCGATACCGTCGCCAACAGCGGCATCTTCATACGCTGTTCCGATCCCAAGAAAATCGGCGCCGATACTTGCTACGAGGTGAATATCTTTGACACGCGCCCCGACCCGTCTTACGGCACGGGGGGCATCCCGAATGTCGCCAAGGTATCGACCGTCGTCAAAGCCGGCAATCAATGGAACACCTATGAGATCACGGCCAAAGGCCCGCAATTGACCGTCGTGCTCAACGGCATCCAGACCGTCAATATTCAGGACAGCAAGCATGCCAGCGGGCCGATCGCGCTGCAGTATGGCGGAGGTGTCGTGAAATTCCGCAAGGTGCAAATCAAGCCGCTATAGCCCGCGCCGATCGCCCTGCTATCTGCGCATCGTGCCTTCGCATCGGTGCGCCGATCACGGCTGTCGGGCGGAGTGAAACCGCCAAGGCGCTCGTGCTCGATTTCCTGCGGGTCGTGGCGGTGGGCGTGCGAATGCCATGGAGCCGGGCTGTGAGACGGCTCGCCCTGGAACTGGGTGGAAACGGCAGCAGCACCGTCTTGTTGTGCGGCGATCACCTGGACGCCGCCCGCGCGGCCTTCGTCAATGGCGCCTACGCCCACGCCTGTGATCTGGACGACACCCACGTCGGCTCGATGCATCACGCCGGCGCTTCCATACTGCCGGCGGTCCTCGCAATGGCCGAGCAAGAGGATGCAGACGGCCGGGCACTGCTGGAGGCCGCCATCTGCGGCTACGAGGCCTCCTTGCGGATCGGGTTGGCTTACGCAGCCCTCACTGTTCCAGCGGGGATTCATGGCGACGCCGACGTGTGGCGCCCTCGGGGCCGCGTTGGCGGTGGGGAAACTGCTCAACTTCAGCCCCAAGGACCTGGCGGGAGCGCTGGGAGCGGCTGGCGCCTATGCCGGCGGCCTTGCCCAGTTCTACCCACTCCGGGCGCTGTTCGAAGACACGGTCGCCGATGCTTTGTCGACGCAGGCGATGGCCAAGGTGGCGGACTTGGTGGCCGGTCTCGATCGCGACTCTCGTTCACGGGAGATCACAAATGCCTTCGTAGCGGTTCCGGGTTGGTTAGAGCGCGACGGCTGATCCTTCGATCAAGTAGTTCTANNCCCCAAGTGCCCCAATTGAAACCGGTCTGCCGCGCTACCATCCGTCCCAGTGCATTCTGCACCCCGTACATGTAAGTGCGTCCGTACGGCGGTTGCTTGAGGATCAGTTCGCGCAGGTCCTGATCAAGCCTGAAGCCACGAAAGTGCGTGGCCAGAAGTTCGTCAAGTAAGGCGCCCGATGGATTCTTGCTCATTTTTTCCGATGCGACGATGAAAGAGGTGCTGATGCGATCGAGCATCCGCAATTGCTCATCTCCTTTGTGAATACCGTTCGCGCTCGACGTCGAGGTAACGTCTTTTGGCACCTCGGTCGGCGAAAATCCGCCGGTTTCATGGTCGCCGGTGACAATCACCAGCGTGTCGGGCGAGCTGCGCTGGAATTCGAGCGCCACCTTGACCGCGTCGTCGAACGCCCATAATGCGCGCATCAGCGATGCAGCGTCGTTGCTGTGTCCAGCCGTGTCCGTGTTCTCGTTTTCGACCAACAGTACAAAGCCGTTCGGGCTTCCCTGCGACAACACCTTGAGCGCAGCCGCGGCCATCTCAGCGGTGGTTGGTTCCTTCGCCGGATCGCGATCGATCTCGAAATCCATAAATTCGTCCGCGAACAGGCCAAGCAGCTTCGGTCCGGCCGCAGAGCGGAGTTGCGCGGTGTTTCCCACTACCTCGTAGCCTCTGGCGCGGAATGCGGCGATGATGTCCCTGCCGCCCTTTCTCTTGCCGTGCGAAACCCCTTCCGGCAGGAAATAGTCCGCGCCACCTCCCATCAGCACGTCGGGTTCGAGCGCAAGATACTGGTCGACCAGCGCCTGAGAATCGTTCCGCGACATCGCGTGTATGCTGAAAGCGGCAGGAGTCGCGTCGTAAACCATCGCGGTGGTTACCAGCCCGATGCGCTTGCCTCGCGCCTTGGCCGCCTCCATCACCGTCGGCATCGACCGGCCGTCCGGCGCGATGGCAACGACGCCGTTTGCGACCTTGAGGCCGGTTGACATCGCTGACGCGGCTGCAGCGGAATCCGTCACGTAGGCGTCATTAGAACCGGTCACGAGCAACCCGACCGTTCCTTCCCGGAAAACCCGATCGGTAGTCGCAAACGGCTGCTGGCGCAATACCTTGCTCGAATAGCGGCCGAAATCCCATTGCGTCGGCGCCGCGCCGTCCGCGAACATGATGATGATGTTTTTCGGCGCCTGCGCCTGGCTTTCGCCGCCGGGCACGCCGGCGCAGCCAGCGAGAGCTACCCCGCATGCGGCAATCGCCGCAAATGCAAAGCGCAGCACTGCCAGCCGCGGCTCGCGCAGTCGTCTCAGGAAATTCATATTGTCATCTTCTGGGGTGGAAGCCGGTCGGCGTGCAGGCTCGTATGTTCTGTCAGTCAGAAGTATACGATAATCTAGGAGTTTGTCGGACTCAGCCCCGACAAACTCCTAATGCAAAACCGGCGCGATTGGAATTGCGAAAGAGGAAAACGGATATGCGAATTTACCCGCGCTTTTCGCCAAATTCGACCGCTTCGAATCAGTTTATTATGAATGGTCAGCCGGTTTTGCTTTTAGCAGCCTGTGCGGACTTAACAGTCCGCACAGGCTGCTAGGCGAAAGGCAATTCATGGCACGCGTCTCCCTGATCGAGGAAAAAGATCATCCCGAGCTCGCCGAGCTCATCGCCATGATCCGCGGCGGCCGTGGCGGCAGGCTGCTCAACATCTACAAAATGCACACCCGCGTGCTGCAGGCGCTCGAGATCGACGCCGAACGCCAATAAGCTATGCCGCAACTCAGCTCCCCGGTCATCGTCGTCGAGGACGACCCGTTTCCGCGCCTGATACAGGTCATACTCGACCCGAGAACGCCCGCTGAACGCTGCGCCGCATTCGCCGACCTGATGGCGCACGACCTGCCCGATTTCGCAGGCTGGTGCGAGCGCGTGCGCCGCAATGCGCCTGCGCTCTACCCCGCCGAGGTGCGCTTGGTGACCTCGCAGGAAGACCTGCGTGCGAACCTGCCTGGCGCAGACGTGCTGGTGGTCGAGTCATTGATGGTGGGACGCGAGGAGCTCGACGTGGCCGACCGGCTCGCGGTGGTGCAGAAATACGGCACCATCACCCGCAACATCGACACCGCCGCCTGCAGCGCGAGAAACGTAAAGATCCTGACGCTGCGGCGGCGTGCCAATATCGCATGCGCCGAGCACGCGCTCGCCATGATGCTGACGCTTGCCAAGAAACTGCACCGCATCACGGGCCTGATCAGCGTCGAGCAGCTCACCGCCGCCGGCTATTCGCCCACGACGTTTGACCGCAGGCACACCGCCAATTCGGGCTGGGCGCGTATCAGCGGCCTGAAGATGCTATATGAATCCACCCTCGGAATCATCGGCCTGGGCGAGATCGGGCGCGAGCTTGCGCTGCGCGCCGCGGCGTTCGGCATGCGCGTAATCTACTACCAGCGTAACCGGCTGTCTGCAGCCGAAGAACAACAGTTTAATGCGCACTATGCGACGCTCGATGCGTTGCTTGCGGAGAGCGACTGGGTCAGCGTCCATCTGCCCGAGAGTCCGTCCACGCATCATCTCATGAATCGCGCACGGCTGGCCCGGATGAAACCCGGCGCCTGCCTCATCAATGTCTCGCGCGCCGGGATCGTCGACCGGGATGCACTGATCGAAGCTTTGTCCTCGGGCCATCTCGGCGGCTTTGCGCTCGACCCGCTCTACCAGGAGCCGGGCCGGCCCGACGACGAGTTGCTCAAATTCGATAACGTTATTCTCACGCCGCACACGGCAGCCCAGCCGCGCTTCAATGCGTTGAACGACTTCAACGATCTGATCGTGGGTCTCGCACGGGCACTCTCATCATGATGCGCTCAATCCTGGCGTTACTGGCTATGGATGGGCATCCTGGCGCCGGCCGCCACATCGCCCGCGATCGTCTCGCGCCTCAACCGCGAGGTCACCGCCATCCTGCGCGCAGCGAATGTAATGGATGCGCTGGTGGCGCAAGGCATTGAGCCGAGCCCAAGTACACCCATCGCCTTCGCAACGCACATCCGCAATGAGATCGCCAAGTGGCGCAGGGTCGTCACAGCGGCCGGCGTATATGCGCAATTAACCTCGCGGGCCGTCGCGCTGCGTGTCAGGATCGAGCCCGAACAGGCGCAGCAACCACACCAGCACGAAGCCCGCGACCAGCGGCCACCAATGCGTAAGCACGACCGCCAGCACCGCTGCTGCACCATAAGCGAGCGCCAGCAGGAATACGCCGTAATGTTTGGTGCGCTTATAGGTGGTCATCAGCGCAAGCGCCATAAAAATGAACGACGCGGAAAATACGTAAATTATGATTTCCATTGCGATGGTCCCGTTAATGGCCGGATTTTACACTGCCTAGCAGCCCTTACGGACTTAACAGTCCGTAAGGGCTGCTGACAGCAAAACCGGCTGACCATTCATAAACTCACTCGAAGCGGTAGAATTTGGGGGGAAGCGCGGGTAAATTCGCATATCTGTTATCTTCTTCCGCAATTCCACTGGCGCCGGTTTTGCAGATAAACGCCGATAACGTCAAGAACAGATAGCTTCCAGTCACCGGAGGACACGTGTCACGCACCTCGCCGAAGCGCACGCTTGCCACCTGCTGCGCGGCACATACGCTGCATGACGGCTTGTCCGATATCAGCTACGTGCTGCTGCCGATACTGGCGCAGGCATTCAACCTGTCGCTGGCGCAGGTCGGCATGATCCGCTCCGCGCATCGCGGCGCCATGGCGCTGTTCCAGACGCCGGCGGGGCTGATCGCCGAGCGGCTCGGCGCGCGCAATCTGCTCGCGTTCGGCACCGCCTGCGCCGGGCTCGCGTTCATCGCGCTCGGCCAGGCCGCGGGCTTCGCCGCGATCCTGCTCGCGCTGTTCTGCGCCGGCTTCGGTTCCGCATTCCAGCATCCGCTGTGTTCGACGTTGATTTCGCATGCCTATCCGGGCGAGGGCCGGCGCGGAGCGCTCGGCACGTACAACTTCTTCGGCGACGTCGGCAAATTCGCGTTCGGCGGCGCGGTGAGCCTGCTGTTCGTCGCCGGCGTGCCGTGGCAGATACCGGTCACAGTCTATGGCAGCCTCGCGCTGGCGTGTGCGCTGGCGATACTGATGTTGATGCAGCAAACCGCGGCCCGCATGCAGCCTGCAGCAATGCAATCCAGCAGCGAACGCACTCCCGTGGGTTGGGGCATCCGCAACCGCCGGGGCTTCGCCGCGCTGTGCCTGATCGAAATCGTCGATAGCAGCACGCGCACTGGTTTCCTGACTTTCATCGCGTTCCTGATGATCGCGAAAAACCTGCCCGCCGGCTGGGCGATGCTGTCGGTGCCGCTGATATCGATCGGTGGCATGGCGGGCAAGCTCGCGTGCGGCTTTCTCGCCGAGCGCATCGGCATCATCCGCACCGTGGTGATCACCGAGATCGCGACCGGCGCCGGCGTGCTGCTGATGCTGGTGCTGCCGGATATCGCCGCGTATCTGCTGCTGCCCGTGATCGGCGTCGCGTTGAACGGCACCTCGTCGGTGCTGTACGCGACGATCGGCGATCTGGTCGACGAGGACCGGCTGCCGCGCGCGTTCGGGTTGTTCTACACGATCGGCTCGATCTGCGGGCTGGTGTCACCACTCGCGTTCGGCGCAATCGGCGATGCGCTCGGCATCAGCGCCTCAATCGCGCTGATTGGCGTGCTCGTATTCCTGACGCTGCCGCTGTGCCTGATGCTGAAGCCCGCGCTGCGCACCGCACGCGCCTGAGCAACTATCAAGCTGCATGCAATTTCGTTGTAAAGTGCCGGGAGGCATCCGGGTTCGCAGGACTAAACAGACCGGAGGAGACAAATGACCACGAGAACAACGTTTTGCCGTCTGGCGTTTATCATGCCTGCCGTGTGTTGCAGCGGCACGGTATTGGCGCAGACGGAATATCCCAACAAGCCGATTCGCTTCCTGGTTGGAGTCGTGCCGGGCGGCGCGACGGATTTTCTGGCCAGGGCCATCGGGCTGAAGCTTGCGGACAACCTGCGCCAGCAGGTCGTCATCGATAACCGCCCTGGCGCCAATCAGATGATCGCGGCCGAGATAACCGCAAAATCGCCACCCGACGGCTATACCATCCAGATGGTGCCGTCGGGCTTCACCATCAATCCGGCGATCTATGCGAAATTGCCATTCGACCCGGTGCGCGATTTCACGCCGATCTGCCTGATCGCGAACGTCCCGAACGTATTAGTCATTCACCCGTCGCTACCGGCGAGGTCGGTAAAATCTCTGATCGCCTTGGTACGCAAAAACCCGGGGCAGATGGCGTACGGTTCATCCGGGGTGGGATCTCCAAGCCACTTGGCAGGCGAACTGTTCAAGCTGCTTGCCGGGATCGAATTCACGCACGTGCCCTACAAGGGTCAGGGACAATCGATGATCGATTTGATCGGTGGACATTTGCAGCTGGCTTTCCCTTCCATTCCGGCGTCCATCCCGCACATCAAGACCGGGAAGTTGATAGCGTTGGGCGTCACGCCCAGCCAACGCGCCTCCGCTCTGCCAGGGATTCCGACAATTGACGAGGCCGGCCTTACAGGCTACGAAGTCAGCGGCTGGTATGGCGTGATCGGTCCGGCGAGGATACCCAAACCCCTGCTCGACAAGCTCAACGGCGAGATCAACCGGATACTACAAGCCCCGGAAATGCGTGAAATGCTTTCGGGCCAGGGCGCCGATCCGCTGGGAAGCACTCCCGAAGAATTTGTCGCGGCCATCGCCACCGATCTCTTGAAGTGGAAAAAGGTCGTCGCTTCAGCCGGGATTAAGACGGAACGCTGAATGCGGTACTGTCACTGACAATCGTCTCGGAGATCGAAGCAACGGCCTTTGGCCGCGGAGAACAAAGGGAAGTGGAGGAAGATCATCAACGCGAAGACGCGAAGGGTGCGACAAGAACGCAAAGGAAACAGAAGATAATCTCTGCGTTCTTTATATGTAATAGTTGCAACTTGATCTCACGGCGAGCGTCCGGTTTTGGCGTTCGCGACCGGCCGCTTCCGAGAATAGTGTATGCCCGACCCAATGCTGCCCTTCGGTCGCTCATCAGACGACAGTCCGCTTTCAGAGGTTGAGCTGNNACTGGCGGCCCATCGGCCAAAACGGCCATTGGGGTTCTCAGCCACCAACGGCCGCAACCAGTCGGCCAACGGTCGTAGCCCTCGAATTCTGGCAGAGTGACCGCTTGGCACATCAGACTACTACCGCACCCAACTCGGTGCAGACTCTCGCAGCGGCCAGCCCGTGCGCCGGATCACCGCCCCGTAACGGACGTTCGAGGTTCGTGATAGTGTCCGAAACTGCGCGAGGCGCGCATTCTTGGTAATCGAAGTCGTCACGATGCGTTCGCCAGCGCAACATGACCGCTATCAGGATCGGGGCTGATT
>PLYS01000638.1:9898-14408 GCA_003153455.1 Betaproteobacteria bacterium
AAACGGCCAAGGGCCGCTCCGGCGATCTCGGCGAGATTCTCGCGACTGAGCTGGTTGAGGAAGAAATAGGCCTTCGCGTCGCCTCCGCCAAGGCCCGAACCCTGAAGAGCGGCCTCATCCAGATCGTCGCCGAGATCATTGAGCGCCTGTCCCGCGAGGGCGTCCTGGATCGCGACGACGCCTGGGAATATCTCGCCAACGCCCGCGAGGCCTGGAGATCACCCAACGAAGAAGCCGAGGTGGCCGAGCGGCTGGCCGCCGCCGTGGAATACGACGCTGACGGCGCTGATGACGATGAAGACGATGAAGACGACGAGGAGGAAACCATCGACGAGGAGCCGCTGTCTCAGCTCGTCGAACGCCTCGACGCGACCGTGTTCGGCCTGATCGAAGCGCTGGACGCCGATCGCGCCGATCTACCCAAGCTTCTGGACGAGTCGCTCAAGGGATCGCTCTGGGCCCGCCAGATCGCCCGCGAGGACGAGGATGTCGCCCCCCTGCACAAGAAAGTGTTCGAAGCGCGCGCCGACCTCATCTGGAAGACCACCACGGCACAGGCGCGGCGCGGGCATTTCGCCATGGGCGTCGGGCTCGAAGCGGGCATCACCATCGACGCCATGGCCGACGAACTGGCCGAACTGCTCGACCGGGCAGACGAGGCGGCGCTGAGCGGCGACATCGACGAACTCGTCGACGCGCTCGGCGGTCTCGGCGAACGCCTGCTGTTCATGCGGCCGTTCATCCCCGACAAGGCGAACGCGCTGCCGGCGAACTGGAAGGCCATCCTGCGCAGTTGGGTGTCCGGCGATGAGGTCTCCAAGATCGGACCGCAGAACATGCGCGCGGTCGAAGAGGCTTTCACCTATCGCTTGGTCTGGGCGCTGGAAGCCGTCCGCACCCGCCGCATGTCCCTCGGCTGGTCGCCGGAGACGGTGGCGGGCGGCGCGGCGGCGGCAGTCGAAACCGGCGTCCCGCGATTCATGATGGCGATGCTGATCCGCGCGGGTCTGCCGTCACGGCGAGCGGCTATGGCGGCCATCGAGGACGCCGAGTCGATCTTCGTCACCCCGGCGGAGATGCGGGCTTGGCTCGAATCCGACGAGATCACGGCCTACACCGACGCCGTCGACTGGCCGACGCCCGACACCGCCGCGCTATGGGCGCGCTTCCGAACCGAGGCTCTCAGCGGCGGCATCCAGAAGTGGTCGGTCGAACGCTACAAGCGCCTGCTCGACATCGAGACCGCCCCGCCCGCCGGCTTCTATCGAATCGTCACCGACGAGGGGGACGGACGGACCTGGCTGGCAACCCCAGACTACGAGCGGGTCGCCGCCTTCAAGAAGCCTGCGGTCGATCCCAAGCCCAGCCTCTTCTCGGGCCGGCTGCCGGGAAAGAGCAGGCTCGTGGAAGCCTTGCGCGTCGGCCGCGGAAAACTGCGCTGGCCGCCCGCCGATGCGTAAATGGGAACCGTAGAAATGCTCTATGCCTGGGTCGGCGACCAGAAGCGCCCACCGGTCGCTTCGCTGTCGATTCGCGACTGTCGAGGTCTGCCCGAGGTACTACCAGAGTCTGTCGTTGATGGGCAGCGCCGGCAGCACAAAGATCCCTGAGGCCGAAGATAAGCGATTACTGAAGAAGTGGGAGAAGTCCGATTTGTGGCCGCGCACGGACGAGCAAGCGTCTAGCATCATGGGGTCGGACGAGAAGATCAGCATCTTCTCGCGCTTTTGTCCCGAAGTGATGTTCGATCGATTCGGGTATTTCGCATCGGGTTTGACCAGGTACGCCGACGAGATCGATTCGGGATTGGCACACGAGCGGTTAGGTAAGGAACATGCTTCGGCCAACGACCCGCGATGGAGCTGGTCGTCTTGTACGCCGATGCACTACACCGAATGTCCGGTGTATGCCGTTCTGCAGAATCGCAATAAGAAAGAGATTCCTGGGCAAGACGAGGACACCACGGCGCAGGACCCGACTGGGATGACCAGCAAGTTCGCTTGCCCGACATGCCGAGGCGAGACCACCCACGCCGTTCTGGCCATTATTAACAATGAAGACTGGGCGTTCGACGGCCAGGTGCATTTCTGGCACCACTATTTGATCGTTAAATGCGCTGGGTGCAGCACGATCAGCTTCTGCCATGAATCAATGAACAGCGAGGAGGAAGATTACGACGCGCAGGGTCGACCTTTCCGCGTTAAGACCCGTAAGAGCTATCCAGAGGCCCCCGCTCCGGAAGAGTTTTTCGTCAATCCCAAGCGACTTGAAGAGGTTCGCGCCCTGCCGAAGACGAAGTACGACACGGCGCGACTAACCCAAATGCTTGTGGAGTTAAATATTTGCTACGGGCGTGGCGCCTACCTTGCATGTATGTACTTGATTCGAGCGATCATCGATCACGTGCCGCCCGTCTTTGAGCAACCCACCTTTACGCAGGTGGCGAATAACTACGCAGGGGGTGGCCGATCTTTTCGGGAGGCCATGATGAATCTCGAAAGCGGCACTCGAAAGATTGCAGACGGCTACCTGCACTCGCAGATTCGGATGAGCGAATCACTCCCGAGCCAGACACAGGTCGAATTTCGCGCCATGCTGGACACGCTGCTTGCAGAGGTATGTCGAGTTTTAAAGGTCTAGTAAGGCATCTGCTCACATGTAGAAGCTATAACGCGGCTGGACTGGCTGATCGTCCGGAACATACTTCAATACCTGCCCGACCCGCTGCGCGGCCCGTAGTGTGATCGGTCTAGGCCAATGACATACGAAGACTACTATTTTACGTATCGAGCATGTCCCATTCTTCACCTAAGGACCACCGCAGGGCAGACAGCTTGCCGTTAATCATGCCCCACTCGAAATCATCCCACGGTCCCATGTTCGCTTTGCCGTGTTCCTCTTCCTTAGCCTCAGCCGCTCTCACTGCGCCTTCCCAGACGGAGTCCTGGATATGCGTCTGGTTGTATTCAAAACCTCCTTCTTCATGACCCCTTTCCCACTCCTTGAATGTCACGATCTTGAGTTTGCCATGCGCGATTGCCCACTCGCGGTTCTTGTGCCGGTTGTACCAGACCTGATCGGTGAGAACGTCCGTAGCGGCGAGAACCTCCGAGAGTGAGCGTATTGGTGGCTCGTAGTTATTCTCCCAAATGGCTTCCTCGACCAACTCAGGGTGGATGCGCCGGAGGCAGTCTCCGAGGGTTATGTAATAGAGAGACTTGATCTTTGAGAAACCCGAAGCGATGTCGGGGTGTGGGCCCCGGTGATCGGTCGCCATGTCGCTAAAATCATGTTTATTGTGGGTTACGAAGGCGTAGCGCTCGCCGGGCTTGCCGGATTTCACACACTCAAAATACGTCTCAACGAGAACAGCATCCGCCATTGAATTCTTATTCTCGTGGTGGCATGGTGCCTTACTGTTTAGGGCGCGATTCGAGGCGCGTATTTTCAACCTGTCATTGATCTCAATCGGAGTGGCGGTGCCGAGAAGTTTCTCGATCCTGTCAAGGGTACTGGATGCCATCCCCGCGACGAGCGGAATCTTGTGACCCATGTTGTCGAGGTACTCCAGCACCTTCTTTTTCGTCTTGTCATCACCCTCGGTCTTGCGGATAGCATCTTTTACTTGTTGGAATTGGGAAGCGAGACTTTTCTTGGCGCGTTCAGCTACGCGGCCACGGTTCTTCTGAAACTCGGTCAGGACAATTCGTGGGACGAGCAGAACCAGCAGCTTCTCTTTAATCATAGTCTCGAGAGAAACGATTAAAGGCGCCTGTTTGGGGTCCTGAGCAAGATCAAGCCATACGCTTGTATCGATAAGAACGTGAAACACAATTCTCTCCCGAGAGATATTTACGAGCTGCCCTTCGACCGAGGTTGGCCATGGCCGGTGATGAGTCTACACCGGCCGCTTATTCGCCCAGAGCCAACGGCGGCAAAGGCCGATCACGAGTCATAGCGCATTCGATCATGAACGTCGGCTGTCGAACGTGGACCGGACGTTTCGTGCGGCAGATTTCTTGCCACGTCAGCGTCTCTTGATGGCCGGGAGCGGCGGTTCCCCGTATTCGCTGAAAGCGAGCAATGGCAAAATCGGGCGCATTGACGTAGGTCTGCTTTGCGGTGCTGTGCTCAATGGGTGCTCGCGGCCAAAAGCGGGCATCTAGCACCGCCTCCCAAACTGACGATTTACCGACAGCGTCTCCGTTGATCGTTTTCAACAAATAGGAAAATCAATCCCGGCCAAGTCCGGTTCGCCGAGCCAACGCGCCAGTCGGCGCGGACGGTAGCTCTTCAGCAGTTGGAAGCCTTCCATCACCTTTCTGATGGGGATCGAAGCTCAGCTCCGTCAGTCGATGATGTGGTAGACCGGCGCCTTCTCCATTGCCCATTTGCCAGTATTCCGGTCGTAGCGGGACAAGGTGAAGCAATGCCAATCTTTATCATCGAGCTTCATATGATCGCCCCGGTAGTAATATCCCGGCCACCGCGTTTCCTGGCGGAACAGCGT
>PLYS01000412.1 GCA_003153455.1 Betaproteobacteria bacterium
ATCCTGTCGGATGCTTTCGCGCGCGATGGCATCGAGGTGCGGCTTAATACCGAGGCCGTCAGGGTGCGCGTGGAAGACGGTCAAAAGCTTGTCGATCTGGTCAGCGACGACTACAAAAGCACGGTTGCGGTCGATGCCATCCTCGCGGGCACCGGCCGGTTACCGAACGTCGAAGGACTCAATTTGGAAGCCGCGGGTGTTGATTGCGACGCTACCACTGGCGTGCGGGTCAACGATTTCCTGCAGACCAGCAATCCGCGAATTTACGCCGCCGGCGACGCCTGCCTGGAGCATAAGTTCGCGCATACCGCCGTCGCGTCGGCGCGCATCGTGGTTCAGAACGCGCTGTTCCTCGGTCGCCAGCGGCTGAGCGCATTGACGATTCCCTGGTGCACCTACACCGATCCGGAGATCGCCCATGTCGGCCTCTATGTGCGGCAGGCGCGCGAGCGGGACATCCCGGTGAAGACCTTCACCATCCCGATGCACGACGTGGATCGCGCGATCGCCGACGGTGAAGAAGTAGGCTTCGTAAAAATCCACGTCAAGGAAAGGACCGACCGGATTCTTGGCGCAACGGTCGTTGCCAGCCATGCCGGCGAGATGATCAACGAGATCACCCTGGCGATGGTCGCAGGGATCGGTCTGCGTACCCTCTCCCGCGTCATCCCCGCTTATCCGACCCAGGCTGAAGCGATCAAGAAGGCGGCTGACGCCTACAGCCGCACGCGTCTGACGCCGACGATCCAATCGCTGCTGCGGCGCTGGTTGAAGTGGTGACCACCAACAAGGAGATGATATGAAACTCGGCATGATCGGTTTGGGCCGCATGGGCGCCGACATTCCCGCACGCGCCATCCACCCGGAGGCCGGAGTCGATATGCTGGTGGAATCGATGCTCTTGCCCGCTGGCGTCAGCGAGCCAGCAGCGTCTTCGCTCGCGCGCAGACGCTGTCGACGCTGAAACCGTATTCGCGCAGCAATACCTCCGCTGGACGGCTAGTTCGACCACTTTTTGTCTATCCGCTCGATTTCCGCCCACCAGTCGAGGGTACCGAGGGCCGTTCCAAGCAGCAGCGCGAGAGCAAGCCGTCGCAGGGCACTCTGGTGAGGGTCGACGATTTCCATGACAACGTTCCGCGCTGAAGATCCTCTTCAAAGACGGTTTGCCACCGGCGGATTCACACTTGCGGATTCAGCCGCTCGAGCTTCGAGTGCAGCTTGTTGAGCGCGCTGATGTAAGCCTTGGCCGAGGCCACCACAATGTCGGTGTCAGCGCCCAGGCCATTGACGATGCGTCCGCCTTTTGATAACCGCACCGTCACTTCGCCCTGAGAGTCGGTGCCACTGGTGATGTTGTTGACCGAATACAGCAGCAGCTCTGCGCCGCTCTGGACGATGCTCTCGATCGCCTTGAACGAGGCATCGACGGGGCCGCTGCCATGCGCCTGCGCTGGTTTCTCCTTGCCGTCCTCGGACACCACGATCTTCGCGAACGGCTGTGCGCCGGTTTCCGAATGCGCGGTCAGCGACACCAGGTGATAATGCTCGTTTGCGATGTGTTCGCTCGCCTCCTCGCTGATCAGCGCCTGCAGGTCCTCATCGAAAATCTCGTGCTTCTTGTCAGCGAGGTCCTTGAAACGCTTGAACGCGGCGTTGAGCGCCTCATCCGACGGCAGCTCGATGCCAAGCTCGGTGAGCCTCGCCTTGAACGCATTACGCCCTGAGTGCTTGCCCAACACCAGCTTGTTCGCGTTCCAGCCGACATCCTGAGCGCGCATGATCTCGTAGGTGTCGCGGCTTTTCAGCACACCGTCCTGGTGGATGCCCGCCTCGTGCGCGAACGCATTGGCGCCGACGATAGCCTTGTTGGGCTGCACGGTGAAGCCGGTGATCCCCGACACCAGTCGTGACGCCGGCACGATCTGCGTGGCGTCGATATTGGTGTCGCATGGAAACACGTCCTGGCGCGTGCGCACCGCCATCACGATTTCCTCGAGCGAGGCGTTGCCGGCGCGTTCGCCGAGCCCGTTGATCGTGCATTCGACCTGGCGCGCGCCGCTCAATACCGCCGCCAGGGAATTGGCGACCGCGAGCCCGAGGTCGTTGTGGCAGTGCACCGACCACACCACTTTGTCCGAATTCGGGATACGCTCGCGCAAGCTGCGGATGATGCCGCCAAAATGCTCGGGCAGCGTGTAGCCGACAGTGTCGGGAACGTTGATGGTGGTGGCGCCAGCCCTGATCACCTGCTCGAGGATGCGGCACAGGAAGTCGATGTCTGAGCGTCCCGCGTCTTCGGGCGAAAATTCGACGTTGTCGGTGTACTCGCGCGCCCACTTCACCGCTTTCACCGCCTGGTCGATCACCTGCGACGGCTCCATGCGCAGCTTTTTCTCCATGTGGATCGGCGAGGTCGCGATGAAGGTGTGCACGCGCGGACTCCTGGCGTTCCGCACCGCCTCGCCGCAGCGGCGTACGTCCTGCTCATTGGCGCGGGCGAGTCCGCACACCGTGCTGTCCTTGATGATGCCGGCGACGGCTTTCACCGCCTCGAAGTCGCCGTCGCTCGCCGCCGGAAACCCGGCCTCGATCACGTCGACGCGCATGCGTTCGAGCTGGCGCGCGATGCGCAGCTTCTCGTCCCCGGTCATCGACGCGCCCGGGCTTTGCTCGCCGTCGCGCATGGTGGTATCGAATATGATCAACTTCTCTTTCTTCATGGCTGTCTCCGATCTGCTTAATTACGGCGCGCCGCGCTGCACCCGGCGCGCACGATCCAAACTCTATCCCGGATCTGATTTGACCCGGCCGCAACCAAAAACAATGAATATAAAAGTGTGGAGTATTTAGCGCGCAACGCGCAGCAGCAGGCCGGTCAGCAGAAGGCTGGCAAGGAGGGAAAGCACATTGACCTGATGCATGGAACTCATAGTATCAAAATATAAAGGGTTTTTTCGCGGCTGGCAAGTAGCGCGCAGGATTGGGTTAGGATGCCGCGCTCACGACGGCGTCGCGGTGGGCGGCTGACCATTGCCGCCCTTGCGCCTGACGGCGTCCCACGCCGCGATCGCATAACCGGACAGCGCGTAGCACAAGAACAGCATGAACAGCATCTCGGGCAGCGTGCTCGACACCGCCACCACCGCCACCACCGCCAGCGCGATCGCGACAACCACCGGAAACGACACGCTCTTGCGCAGGTTGATATCCTTGCCGCTGTAATACTTGAGGTTGCTCACCATGGTAAGGCCGGCGAACACAGTCACCAACCATGCCAGCCATGTCACTTCGGCGCCGCGGATCTGGTATTCGTTGAGCGCCCATACCATGCCCGCGACCACGCACGCTGCGGCCGGGCTCGGCAGCCCCTGGAAGTAGCGTTTGTCGGCAATCTCGAGCTGGGTGTTGAAGCGTGCGAGCCGCAGCGCGGCGCACGCGCAGTAAATGAACGCCGCAATCCAACCGAGCTTGGTGGTGAGCCACGCCCCGAGCAGGGGGATGTTCTGGGCGGAAGAGAAATCCTTGAGCGCCCAGACGTAGATGACCAGTGCGGGCGCCACGCCGAATGACACCATGTCGGCAAGGCTATCGTATTCGGCGCCGAACGCGCTTTGCGTATGGGTGAAGCGCGCGACGCGGCCGTCGAGGCCGTCGAACACCAGCGCGATGAAGATCGCGAGCGCAGATTGTTCGAAGCGCCCGTTCATCGCCTGCACGATCGAGAAAAATCCCGCGAACAGCGCAATCGTGGTAAATAGGTTCGGCAGCCAGTAAATGCCGCGGCGGCGGAATCTGCCGCCCCTGCCCATCCACTTGTCGCGCGGTTCGTACATTAATGAGTTAACGGTAGGCAGTGAACGGTAAACAGTTTACTCCAGGCGCGCTGGAGACTGTTTTTCCCCGATTCCCGTTTAGGTTCGTCACGCGAGCTCGGCGAGCACGCTGGCGGTGGCATAAACCTTGTCGCCGACACTCGCTTTGGGCACCGCCGACAGCGGCAGATACAGATCGACACGCGAGCCGAAGCGGATGAAACCGTAGCGCTGGCCGCGAGCGAGCCGGTCGCCGGCCTTGACGTAGCATAGGATACGGCGCGCGATCAGCCCGGCGACCTGCACGCAGGTGACATCGACGCCGCTTTCCGTTTTGATCCACAGCGCATTGCGCTCGTTTTGCAGCGACGCTTTCGGCAGCGCGGCATTGATGAACTTGCCCGCGTGATACCAGACTTCGCGCACTTCGCCGTCGATCGGGCTGCGGTTGGAGTGCACGTTGAACACGTTCATGAACACGCTGAACTTGAGCGCCTCGCGCTTGAGATAGGGATCCTCGGCGCGCTCGACCATGACGATGCGGCCGTCGGCGGGCGACAACACCGCTTTCGGGTCGGACGGAATAGTGCGCTGCGGATCGCGGAAGAACTGCAACATGAACAGCGCAATCAGCCAGAACGCCACCGACCAGCCCCAGCCGGCGGCCACCGTCACCGCGACCGCCATCGCGACCGCCATCGCGACAAACGGCCAGCCTTCGCGCGCGATGATCGGATGGGGATAGGTGCTCACTAGTTTTTGGACTGGTCGACAAGCTTGTTCTTCTTGATCCACGGCATCATGTCGCGCAGCTTGGCGCCGACGATCTCGATCGGGTGCTGGCGGCCGATGCGGCGCAGCGCGTTCAACTTGGTCGCGCCGGTCTGGTTTTCGAGCAGGAATTCCTGGGCGTAGGCGCCGGTCTGGATTTCCTTGAGGATCCTGCGCATCTCGTTCTTGGTTTCTTCGGTGATGATGCGCGGACCGCGCGTGAAGTCACCGTATTCGGCGTTGTTCGAGATCGAATAACGCATGTTGGCAATACCGCCCTCGTACATCAGGTCAACAATCAGCTTCAGCTCGTGCAGGCNNCTGCTCGCCGAACAGGTCAGTCTCGGTTTCTTCCTGGAACGTGGTTTCGATCACGCCGGCCTTGCCGCCGCCGATCGCCGCGGCGTAAGACAACGCCATGTCGCGCGCTTTCTTCGACGGATTCTGGTGCACGGCGATCAGCATCGGCACGCCGCCGCCTTGCGCGTAAGTCGAACGCACAGTATGGCCGGGCGCCTTGGGCGCGATCATCACCACGTCGAGATCCCCGCGCGGCGCCACCTGCCCGTAATGAATGTTGAAACCATGCGCAAACCCGAGCGTGGCGCCCTTTTTGATATTGGCAGCCACGTCGTTGCGGTAGACCGCCGCGATGTGTTCGTCGGGCATCAGCATCATCACGAAATCGGCGCCCTTGATCGCTTCCGCCACTTCCTTGACGTTGAGGCCGGCTTTTTTCGCTTTGCCCCACGACGCACCATCTTTGCGCAGGCCCACTGTCACCTTGACGCCGGATTCGCTGAGGTTGAGCGCATGCGCGTGCCCTTGCGAGCCATAGCCGACGATGGTGACCTTCCTGCCCTTGATCAGCGACAGGTCGGCATCTTTATCATAATAAACTTTCATGGTTTCCTCTCCGGTACGTGAAGGGTGAAGGGTGAAGGGTGAAGGGTGAAGGGCGGAACGGGTAAAGGAAAAAACGGTTTTACCCTTCACGCATTCACCCTTCCCCCTTCACTAGATTTTAAGCACCCTGTCCCCGCGGCCGATGCCGGACGCGCCGGTGCGTACTGTTTCCAGGATCGCGCTACGATCGATCGCGCTCAGGAATGCATCAAGCTTGGAGCCGGTGCCGGTCAATTCGATGGTGTAATCCTTGTCGCTAACGCCGATGATGCGGCCGCGGAAGATGTCGGCCATGCGCTTCATCTCTTCGCGGTCCTTGCCGACCGCGCGCACCTTGACCAGCATCAGCTCGCGCTCGATGTGGTCGCCATCGGACAGGTCGACCACCTTCACCACCTCGATCAGCTTGTTCAACTGCTTGGTGATCTGCTCGATCACCTCGTCCGAGCCGGTGGTGACGATGGTCATGCGCGACAGCGACGCGTCCTCGGTTGGCGCTACGGTGAGCGACTCGATGTTGTAGCCGCGCGCCGAGAACAGTCCCGCCACGCGCGACANNTCCATGAATACGAGGTCTTTCTTGCGCGCGAACGCTTCCTTCAGCGCGCCCTCGACATCACCCGGCTTGTCGACACGCATGCCAATATGGCCATACGATTCGGCGAGCCTGACGAAATCCGGCAGCGCGTCCATGTACGATTCCGAATAGCGGTTGCCGTGGAAAAACTCCTGCCACTGCCGCACCATGCCCATGTAACGATTGTTAAGGTTCACAATCTTGATCGGCAGGTGATACTGCTTGCAGGTCGAGAGCTCCTGGATGCACATCTGGATGCTCGCTTCGCCGGTCACGCACGCGACCATCGCCTTGGGATGAGCGAGCTGCACACCCATCGCGGCCGGCAGCCCGAAACCCATGGTGCCGAGGCCGCCTGAATTGATCCAGCGCCGCGGCTTGATGAATTTGTAGAACTGCGCCGCCCACATCTGGTGCTGGCCGACGTCGGAAGTCACGAACGCGTCGCCTTTGGTCACCTCGTAGAGCTTTTCCACCACCAATTGCGGCTTGATAATCTTGGCCGTGCGGTCGAATTTCAGGCAGTCGCGGCCGCGCCACAGCTCAATCTGTTTCCACCAGCTTTTGAGCGCTCCCTGATCGGGCTTTTCCTTCGACGCCTGCAGCTGCCTGATCAGTTCCTGCAGCACTTCGCGCACGTTGCCGACGATCGGCACGTCGACCTTGACGCGTTTCGAGATCGACGACGGATCGATGTCGATGTGGATAATGGTGCGCGGCTCTTCGAAGAAATGCTTGGGATTGCCGATCACGCGGTCGTCGAAACGTGCGCCGATCGCGAGCAGCACGTCGCAGTGCTGCATCGCCATGTTCGCCTCATACGTGCCGTGCATCCCGGGCATGCCGAGGAACTGGCGGTCGGTGGCGGGATACGCGCCGAGCCCCATCAGCGTGTTGGTGCACGGAAAGCCCAGCATGCGCACGAGCTGCGCCAGCTCGCCGGAAGCATTGCCGAGGATCACGCCGCCACCGGTGTAGACCATCGGACGCTTGGCGCGGGTCAAGAGCTGAAGCGCTTTCTTGATCTGACCGGCGTGACCCTTGATCACAGGATTGTAGGAACGCATCGTGATCGACTTCGGATAGTCGAATTCGGTCGTCGCGCTGGTCACGTCCTTCGGAATGTCGACCACCACCGGCCCGGGGCGTCCGGTCGCGGCGATGTAGAAAGCCTTCTTGATCGTGACCGCGAGATCCTTTACGTCCTTGACGAGAAAGTTGTGCTTGACGCACGGGCGCGTGATGCCGACCGTATCGCACTCCTGGAACGCGTCCAGGCCGATCGCATGCGTCGGCACCTGGCCGGTGATGATCACCAGCGGGATCGAATCCATGTACGCGGTGGCGATGCCGGTTACCGCGTTGGTGACACCGGGACCGGAGGTCACCAGCGCGACGCCGATCTTCTCAGTTGAGCGCGAATAGCCGTCAGCGGCGTGAATTGCACCCTGCTCGTGGCGCACCAGGATGTGCTTGACCTTGTCCTGTTTGAACAACGCGTCGTAGATGAACAGCACCGCGCCGCCGGGGTAGCCAAACACATAATCGACTCCCTCTTCCTGCAGGCAACGCACCGTGATCTCTGCGCCGCTTAATTCCATAGTTGAACCTTGCTGATTTCCGGGGAAAAGGCAGAACGGGTAACGATACCTTCTGTGCAAAGTTTGGTCAAGATAAATGTCTGATTAAACAGGATGATAACCGCGGCCTGTGGCAATGACGCGCAGCCCGACTTGCGCCGCAGACATGTTTTGTTAAGATGCTTAGAACATATCCGGCGCGCGTCAGGGGGTACCGCCGGAACGGACACAGCGTTATAGCCGATACATGAATTTGCTTGAGCGCCGTGTCACCACGATAACGCAAAGCCCGACGCAAACGGGCTCAACCACGAGGCGGATTCCACTGGCTACCCGCAAGGAACTTTCGGATTTTCTCGCCGCGGTCGAACGCCGCGCCTACAAGCAGGCGCTGTTTGCGGCGCGTGACGAGCAGGTCGCGCTCGACGCGGTGCAGGACGCAATGATGAAGCTCTCCGAGAAGTACTCGGCGCGCCCGAGCGCAGAGCTTCCGATGCTGTTCCAGCGCATCCTGCAGAACACGATCCGCGACCATTTCCGGCGCCAGAAGGTGCGCTCGCTGTGGACGACGCAGGTGTCGTCACTGGCGGGCGGCGAGGACGACGACGACCACGATCCGCTGGAAACTTTGCAGGCGAAAAGCGACTCCAACTCTGAGGAGTCGCCTTTTGATCGGCTGCAGCAATCGCAAACCCTTGAAATAATTGAAGAAGCCATCCGGCAATTGCCGGCGCGTCAACGTCAGGCCTTCCTGCTGCGTTATTGGGAGGAAATGGATGTCGCAGCAGCAGCGGCCGTCATGGGTTGCTCGCAGGGGAGCGTGAAAACGCACTGCTCGCGAGCGACTCACGCTCTTGCTGTGCTACTGAAAGATAAGGGAGTTTCACTATGAACGAACAGGAACTGGCAGGAAAAATCGTCCAGCACCTGGATCAGGGTCTGGGCCACATCAAGCAAGGTACGCTGTATCAATTGCAATCAGCGCGCAAGGCTGCGCTCGACCGTTACCGTGAAGCGCCGCAACCAGTCTTCGGCTTGGCGTGGGCTGGTGAGATTGCGTTTCGCTCAAGCCACGGCCGCTACTTAAACTCGCGTAATCTGCTCGCGCTCGGCCTGCTGCTGTTGAGCCTGATCGGCGTCACTTACTGGCAGCTGGTCGTCATCCAGTCCAACGATATCGCTGAAATCGACGCCAGCCTGCTTACCGGCGATCTGCCCATCAACGCTTATCTCGACAGCGACTTCGAAGCATGGCTAAAACGCTCATCGCAATAATTCTTTGCCTGAGCTTTGTCGCCCCGGTACCCGCTGCTGCGCCTGCCCAGCCCAAAGCAGCGGCATCTCAGACCAAACCGGCCAAACCTGACTGGTCGGAGTTGACCCTGGCGCAGCAGATCGTGCTGGCGCCGCTGAAGGAAGACTGGAGCAGCCTCGACACCACGCGCCGCAAAAAATGGGTCAAGGTCGCCGACAGCCATCCGAAAATGAAGCCGGATGCGCAGCAGCGGCTGCAAAGGCGCATGAAGGATTGGGCCAAGCTTACCCCGGAGCAACGCCGGGTCGCACGCGAGAAATACAAGACCCTCAAGAAACTGCCGCCCGCGAAACGCGAGCAGGTCAAAGAGCAGTGGCAGCAGTATCAGCAGTCGCTCGCCGTCAAGGCCGAAGCGGCCAGCCAGGAAGCAGCCGGTAGCCAGGAAACAACCAGCGGCAGCAGCTCCCAGTAGCAGCACCGATTCAGATCACCCGTTTGAACGATCAACCGGTGCCCACAGCACCGGCCGTAGCCGGATTGGGACGACGGCTCGGCAGCATGTGCTACGAGTTGCTGCTGCTGATCGCCATCATCTTCATCAGCGGCTGGGCGTTCCTCGCCGTTGCCCGCGCGCTCGACCCTGCGCTGTCGCGGCCGCTGCTGCAGTTGTATCTGCTCGGCGTCACCGCCACCTATTTCGTTTACTGCTGGACGCACGGTGGGCAGACGCTGCCAATGAAGACCTGGCGTGTCCGGCTGGTGGCACGCGATGGCGGCGCCATTACGCTGCCGACAGCAATTTACCGCTACGTGTTCGCGCTGGCGGGCGTCGGCTTGTGTGGGCTGGGGCTGGTGTGGGCGATATTCGATCGCGATCGCCAGTTTCTGCACGACCGGCTCGCCAGGACAAAAATCGTGAGGTGTGAGGCGTGAGGAGAGAGGCGTAAAACCGAACAGCCCACCGCGCCTCTCGCCTTTCCCTCGCGCCTAACGGCGCTCCCCCCAAGGCGGTAAAGCCTGCTGGTTATGACTGTTTTATATAGGTTTCCTCTCGCCGCCCGTCTATTGATACCCGCAAATGTACCCGCTTTAGTGTTTCGCCTCCCCTCTTTAGAATGGGCTAGCGGGTATCCGTTTGGGCCGTCCGTTATGCGGCGCCAATCCGCGTCCGGATAGACCGTCCGATGGAGCACTGTGGTAAGGTGACACTCTTATGCCGGCCGTCATAGCAAAACGAAAATGGGTTGAGGTCGTTGACCGCATCAATCCAGAGTTGGAAAAAGAGATTCCGAACCAGCTGGTGATTGAGCGCGCGCGGCGAGATGGCGATATGCTTATCGCAAACTTTATGACGTGAGCAGAGGGCCATCATGTTCTCGGCATGGTCGCGACTTTGCAAATCCAGCCCGACAAGGTTGTCGAACATTTTGAGAAGGCGATGGCCGCGGAGTCGAATCACGCAATCGAGGGTAACGCGCTTCTGAGCTACTGGCGCTTAGGTCTTTTTGCCAAGGCGGTTGAGCTAGCTGAGCGCTTCCTTACTATATATCGCGATGACATCGAACGCCTTAATCAGGCCATGCATACATTGGCTGACACGTGTCAATTTGGAATGGCTATTGTTGCCATCGAGGCGCTTAGGAAATTAGGGAAAGAGATCCCGCGCGCCTGGCTCGAAAACAATTACGGCGACTTTGTAAATGCTCTCAAGCGCGCCTCCGCTAACGAGCGCGACTTGGTTCCCGTCATGGAATTGGCGGCATCAGTCCCGGTCGAACACGGAAAACCGATTCGCGGAATCCTATTTTCGATTGCGCAAGAAGGTCGGCTTGCGGTTTCGTTTGCCGTTGATGGCGATGTAGACGAACTAGTCGACATAAATTTTGCTATTGCAGATCGATTAGCTGGTGGCAAGGTCAATACGTTTGCTTCTGTCATTACTTTGAGCTGTGCTCCCTATCCCAGGAACTCCGGATGATCGTCAACGATGACTTCCTCCTGACAGCAGGGGAAATTGCCGTTGGTAAGCGCGAAATCGATTATCGGAATGCAATTAGCAGGGCATATTATTTTGCATATCATGAGGGATCCAAATATCAGCATCTATGCCCTGGCATCGCTCATCTCGTGATACGAGGAGGCTATCACGAGAGGTTAATACAGCGCTATTTGCAATTTACGGCGAATGATAAAGCGGTAGCCCTCGGCTATGTTTTGCAAGACATGCGAAACAAACGTGAAGCAGCTGACTACTATTTGAGCGACAACGTCAACGCACGGGACGCGCAAATCCAAATAAAAACAGCTCGGACGCTACAGTCTCGTTTCGCCTCATTCTTCGATGCCTCTAGCGTGCCCCACAAATCGGCATAGCCGATACTCTTCTTCTTGTGCCGCCACCGTCAAGAGTCGCTTCAACAGCACCTAAGCGGCCCCACTTGAATCTTATGCAACAAGATCATCTTTGGCGCGCACACGAATATCCGCTTGGACAAAGCGTCCCATCGCCCTGCCATGAAACCGGCATCACGCGCCCGCCAACGCACCATTTCATCAGTAAATTCCACAGATTCCTCTGAATGAGGTGTGAACAAATCATGATCAGGCAATACACTCATTTATCGTGTCCTTTAGCTCTCAAATCGAGTTTCCCTTGCGGGTCGGCAGGTGTTGGCACTGGCACGCTGTTGGCGGCGGATTCGATGCCGGTCCAANNTCCAACTGGTGATGAGTTCGTTGTAGGCGCGGGCGTCTTCAGCGTGGCCGAGGCGTTCGCAGAGAGTGTAGAGGCGGTAGGCGAGCTGGCGTACAGCTTCGGCTTTGCCGCCGAGGGCGGCGAGGAGTGCGCCAGCACCACGTTCGCCCTCACGCGATTTGAGCGCGCGAATTAGCTGGTGCAGTGCTTCCCAGACGGGGGTGCGGGTGTCGGTGCGCGGGTCCCAATCGGTAGGATACTCGGCCCACTTGAGGAGTCGGACTTTGCCACTGCCGCTTTGGAGGACGCCGGCTTCCTTCATGGCGTCCACGCTGGTGGATTTGGAACGGGCCAGCAAGTCGGCTTCACCAAAGACACTTTCGGTCCAGCCGTGTTGCTCGAACCAATGCAGGCAGAATTGAGTATCGGCGTCGAAATCGTCCTCGGCGAGGAAGCGGTTGATGAGTTGGAGGGCGGTGCGGACGCTCATGGGCGAGCCGTCGGCCTCCAGCACGACAGCGTATTTAGAAAACACCGCCATGCCTGGGCCGATAATGGCCTGCGACAGGTCCACGGGGGCCACCGGCGAACGTACATCGCCAGAGCCTTTGGTCATCTCGTCGAGCGCCTCTGGCAGGACGGCGTTCAACTCGCGGAGAAACTCGCGCCGGGAAACCGTAGGTGCGTTATCGGAGCGCTGGCGGCAGACGAGTATTACGCTGGACGCCAGGGAGTTGATTTGCTTCTTGAGGTTGGCTGTGAGCTCGGTGCGCATGGGCCAAGTCCCGACGAGTTGAAGTCCCGCTCTGTGCACCGCTTCAAGGAATGTCTCCCAGCCAGTAGAAGATGTGCCAGCCGACGCGTCCGTATCGGACTGCTTAAACGCGTAGTAGATGGTCAACGGTGTGGATGGGTGGGCTTGTTTGGCGAGCCGGCGGAGCGCTCCGGTCATTCCAGCTAGGAAAAACGCCTCAGCTTCGTCCTTTCCTCCGTGACGGTACGCCGTCGCGACCAGTTCCTCGGCTTTCGGGGTTGCGAGGGTCGCGAAGATCTTCGGGTAAACCGGTCGGAGGTTTTTTCGCAGCCAGACATAGAAGTAGTCCGCCAGGTCTGCGTAGGCGATGTTGTCGTAATAGGGAGGATCAGTGGAAACAATCCGGCCTCTGAACTCCAGAGTGGCGGCGTCATGCTGGAATGCCGTGCCCGCTTGGCAGTTCGAGGGAAGACGCAGGAGAACTTTACCGACGGCATCTGCGGTCATGCCGAATCCGCCGCCTGCGTCAGAAAGCGGATTCGCTTCTGCGAAATCCCAAGTCATTGCGATCGATTGCCGGGAGAACGCTTGTGTCAACCTATCTGGGTCCTTCTGCCAAGTCGCTAAGGTGGTGTTCGTAATGGTGTTCTTGTCCAGGCAGAACGCCAGATACACGCTGACAGCTTCGGCATAGGCCGTGGCTCCGGAGCCTTCGGCGTCGAGGCCTTTCCCGTCGTCAGAGGAGCCGACGGCGATGGCGTCCCGGCGGACCTTCTCCCGCGCCTCCGACACAAGATCGCTGAACGTTGTCAGCGCCACCAATTGCCGCTGGGTGAAAAGATCGCCCCACATTCTGAGGCCGTAAGGCACGCATGTGCCTCCGGTGAGGCGTGCAGGTACGTCACCGTCAGGTCTCCACGTCGGCTCGGCCTTCCGCGCAGCTGCTTCAATAGCTTCGGTCGGATCCAGATAGATTCGACGCCCTACGCCGTCTGCGACCACTGCCATCAGTGTTGCACCCATCCGCCCAGCCTGCCCCTCGGCTTTGATGTAATCACCGCTGATAGGCGCGTCGGAAACGATACAGCGGAAGTTCGCCCCTCGTCCTTTGGCCTTGGTACCATGTTCCGCATCCGGCGTTGGCGTACCCAGTTTCACGGTGAAACGGTACTGGTCTCAGCGAGAATTTGCTGGCCTCTGGCACCCATTCTTTCCTCACGGAGCCGACGTTCGAGGCGTTCTCGGCGGCGCTTGAGGGACTGGAAGATGGCCCCGGGGCTGGAGGCGAGACGGCGCTGGAGGGCAGTGAGCGCAAAGCCGACCGAGCCTTTGCGCTTGCCGTCGAGCTGGTCGGCCTTGCCCATTTCCGTTTTCACATAGTCCGTTACCGCTTCGTAGAGCGCGGCTTCGAGGTTGGAGAGCTGGTAATTGACCGTGTAGGCGCGCCGCTCCGGGAAGAGAGGTGTGCCGTCGAACTTGACCAACTTTTCCTTCACCATGCGGCGAATGAGGTCGGAGCAATCCACCTTGTGGACGCCGTCGCGAAACTTTCCGTAGAAGCGGTCGGAGTCGAGGAGCGAGAGGAACAACTGGAAGTCCTCCTCCTTGCCGTTGTGAGGCGTGGCCGTCATCAGCAGGAGATGGCGCGTCTGCGCCCCGAGCTTTTCGGCCAGCTTGAAGCGGCCCGTCTTCTCCAGTTTGTTACCGAAGAAGTGGGCGGCGAGCTTGTGCGCCTCGTCGAACACTACGAGATCCCAGCCAGCGGCGCAGAGCTTCTCTTGCAGTTCCTCGTTGCGCGCCATCTGGTCGAGGCGAACGATGAGGTGATCGATGTCTTCAAAAGGATTGCCGCTCGGGGTGGCGGCTTCCAGGTCTTTTGTAAAGACGCGGAATTCCAGACCGAACTTCTCGAACATTTCCTCGCGCCACTGATCGACCAAGCTGCCGGGCGCGACGATGACAATGCGCCGTGCGTCCGCGCGCATGATGAGTTCGCGGATGTAGAGGCCCGCCATGATGGTCTTGCCCGCGCCAGGGTCGTCAGCGAGAACAAACCGCAGTGGTTGACGCGGCAGCATGGATTCGTAAACAGCGGTGATTTGATGCGGGAGCGGCTCCACATTCGAGGTGTGGACGGCCATCATCGGGTCGAACAGAAAGGCGAGATCAATGCGCTTGGCCTCGACGGTGAGCTTGAACGCCTCGCCATCGCCATCGAAAGACCAGGGACGCTCGGTGGTGGCAATGGAGATGTTGGGTTCATCTCCCCGGTTGAGCAGACGTTCCTTGAGCGCGCCGTCGGGCGTTTTATAAAGGACTTGCACCGCGCCGTCGGCAATCGGCACAACGGCAATTACGCTCCCAATGCCGGTAGGGTCAAGACCGGTGAGCGATAGGCCGGGTGTGATGGATTCGAGGGTGATCATTTTTTCTTGCCATTGTTGGCGGTTTTCTGGTCATCATCAAACACACCGCCCTGTTCGGCAATCGTGATGCAGTTCTGCCCGCAATAGTGCCAGATCAGCACCGCCACCATATTGGCGATGGAACGTTGCTTGCGCGGCCATATGCAACAATTTCTTGATCTCTGCTTGGTGCGCAGGTAAGCGGATCGCTCCTGTGAAACGGCACGGAGCCCCCTCTGTCTGATCTAGTGCCAATTTACTGCCTTGAGTCGTTTCCGGCAATGCCAGAATGTTTATTGCTTGCTGCGAAGCGCGCCAAGCGGCGCGGCCTTGGAACGGAAACCCGCGCCACGCTTGCTCGGCGTTCGCATCAACCTCATCGCAATTGACCTGCGCCAGCATTCTCCCGTAATGTAATCAACTACCGGAGCCACTAATGTCCACCTCTCGCTTCTCCCCCGTCAAAGACCAGCAAATTATTGTCGTTTGCGATTCTGTCTCAATCGCCACCGGCGATATTTCGGAAGTGCTGTCCGCGCTCAAAAGTCTCTCTGGCGACCGCGCTTCCGCCATGAGTGCCGAAGGTACTGTAACGCTGGTGTTCAACGGCTACGACGACGATCCCCGCGAGCTTGAGTCAATTCCAGAAGTGAGGAAATGGTTTGCCAAGCTGTTTGAGGCATGGCCGTACTGGTCTTTCTTCGCTAGCCGGATCGACCAGACTGTGCCGCTTGTCCTAACATTGTTGTTGCCGGGTGAGACTGTGGCCGGTGAACCTGGCATGGTGGGTTGGGCTTTTGATTTGGACAAATTGAAGCCGTTGATGCTCAAGATGTTCGGATACCAGAACGAGCTAATCGAAAGGTTGGGGATCGGTGAGGATGTGAACGAGCGTGTTACCCGTGATTTCCTTGAGGCGGTACAGGCGTTCTTCAACTAAACCAACTATTTGCCAAAAGTCCGCACTCGATAACTTTCCCATGATGGTGTGTTCATGGGAAAGTACAACGGACGCCCACGGGCATGTTGCGGCAATTCAGGCACCCGGCCGACAACTGAAAATGGGAAAGTTATCCCGCCTGCCCGGCAAAAGAACTCGGATCGCCGGTTCCCGACATCGCCTGACTTGCCGCACGAACGAAACGCCTTGGAGCCGCCGGGGTGCGGGAAAGAGCTTGCTTCGCTTTGGTGCTTGGAATAGATTACACAGTAATTCACCGATAATCCTGCTCAAGACTCGCTCGGATCGCGGTCATCTTCTGGGAAGGAGGAAGCCAGAATGAACATAAGGCCGATTATACGCAGTCCGGAACATGTTCCACACCCGCCTCCCGGTGCGTCGACTCAGCGAACCGAAATTGCGCCGGAATTGATTTTCCTATCCGTGAGAATATTCTGAAAGAGCCGCTCGTCTGGAAGGATGGATATTTCGAATTGCCTCGGAAACCGGGACTGGGCGTGGAACTCAACCACGAGGAGTTTGCCAGATTCCCTTATGAGCCCTGCGATCTTGATCATTACGCCGATATGCGCGTGATCCGCATGGAGTAAAGGAAGAATATCCCGCTACCGGCGACTCCGCTGGCACAAGGGGCGCAGTTCCGTCCGGCGATGGACCCAAATGCGCGCCGGCGGGTTCGCCTTTTGTTACTTCGCCAAACCAAGGTCCGACAGCACCGACTTCAGCGTCGCGTATTGGGTTTCCATCAGCTCGCGCGTGCCGCTGCTGTTGGCGTACGTGTTCTCTTCGAGATTTGCGCAAAGGCATGTCACGCAATTAGCGCACGAGCTAATCGAGTATGATCTTTGCCTCCCTGGCGACCTTCGTCCAGCGCAACTGTTCATCCCGCAAGAAGGTTCGTGTCTTTTCCGGCGAATTGCCCACCGCCTCCGCACCTTGTGCGGCGAGCTTCTGCCGAATGTCACCCCGCGCGAGCACGACGACAATTTGCGCATAGAGCTTGGCGAGCACATCGCCCGGCACACCCGCCGGCGCCAGCATTCCCTGCGACGATCCCGTTACGAACCCAGGAATGCCGGACTCAATTACTGTCGGCGTCTGCGGAATGGCCGCCATGCGCTGCGGGCTCGACACGGCAAGGAGCTTGAGTTGTTTGGTCTTCACATACGGCAACATCGCGAACATGCTGTTGAAGAGGACATCCGCCTGACCGGCGATAACGTCGAACATCGCCTGGGCACCGCCTTTTGTAGGAATGTAGACCCAGTCGATTCCCGTCTGCATGGCAAAAAGAACCGCCGCAAGATGCGGTGCGCTTCCGAGCCCGGTGACCGCATAGTTCAGCTTGCCCGGTTGTCCCTTTGCAAGTGCGATCAACTCCTTGACGCTCGAAGCCGGGACCGTTGGATGCACCGCGAGAACATGCGGGGAGTACGAGACTACGGTCACTGGCGCCAAATCCCGAACGGGATCGATGCGGAACGTCGGGCGCAATGCCGTTGCGATCGTAAGGCTGCCGTAATCCCAGAACAGGAGCGTATAACCATCCGGCACCGCTCGTGCGACCGCTTCGACACCGATCTGTCCGCCGGCGCCGGCGCGATTCTCGACAATCACCTGCTGCCCCCACGCTGCGGTCAGTTGCGGACCAATCATGCGCGCAAGAAGATCTGAGCTGCCACCTGGCACGACTGGTACGATGACCCGAATGGGCTTGTTGGGATACGACTGCGCATTGTTTTGTGCGCATGCCAGTCCTGCAATCGAAGCAAGCGCGATTGCGAGGACGGATCGGATCAAGCAATTAGCGAGGCATGGCGAGTCATCTGGGCGCATTATCATGGTTCTCCATGGTTCTCCGTATTTCCTGTATTCTCGTATTGTAGTAACGTTTAGCATAAAGGCAAGTGCAACATGAAAATGCCCGTCAACTCTTTCAAGGCAGCGCTGCGCGCCGGCCGGCAGCTCGTTGGTATACGCACGAGCCTCTGCAGTCCGGCGATCGTCGCTTTATTTTCCACGTGCGGTTTTGACTACATTTATGTCGACACCGAGCACACGCCCGGAGACGCCGCGATGGTGCAGTCGCAGTTGCATGCGCTCCACGGTACTTCGGCGCTCGTGCGTCCCGCGGCGAACGATGAAGTCTTGATCAAGAAGCTTCTTGACATCGGCGTGCAGAACTTCCTCATCCCGATGGTGCAGGGACCAGAGGCGGCAGCAAGCGCGGTGGCGGCTACGCGCTATCCGCCGCGGGGTAACCGTGGTGTGTGCGGCCGTTCCGGTGCCAACGCTTACGGTACCATCGAGGATTACTATGCGCGCGCCGATGCAGAGATATGCGTCATCGCAATGCTTGAAACGCGCACTGCAATTGGTCGCCTTGAGCAGATTGCTGCAGTGGACGGAATCGATGCGTTATGGGTAGGGCCCGGGGATCTCGCCGCCGACTTCGGTTTACTCACCTCCGGCGGCTCCGCGCATCCCGAGGTACGTGCAGCCATCGCCGACGTTGTGCGCCGTGCGCGCGAGGCTCGCAAACCGATCGGCGTTCCGGTGCCGACCGAAGAAGGAGCAAAGGAGCTTGTTGCAGCGGGCTGTGCACTAATCACGATTACCAGCGACGTTGACATCCTCGCCAGACAGGGCCAACGCTTGGCGAGCGCTATCAAACGGATCTAGCAGCCTGTCGGACTTGAGTTGATGATTTCAGCAATGGTGGCCATGGAAACGCAATTTGGTGGTGAAATGGAGGCTATGAGGACAAGGGTAAGGGAAATTTCCCCTTCATACAGCCAATACCGCCATTCTTTTGATGTTCCAAGCCATCGTGACCAACGACCATTCCCCACGCACCGCCTCAAGACCGCGCAGCAGGAACTGCCGGAAGTGCATCACCGACTTGATGATGCCGAACACCGGCTCGACCGTTTGCTTGCGAAGCGCGTAGCGCGCTCGCCCTTTGCGCGTTTTGAGACGGTGCTTCATGCGCTCCACGGCGCTGGCAGGCTCGGCCAGTGGAGGCGGCTCGGTGAATCGGTCCTGCCAATGCGGGTGATGTCCATCGCGCCCCGCGGCAAGCAGTGGCTCGATCTTCGCCTTCACGCAACTCTCGACGTTCGCCGCACTGAAGTAGCCCGTGTCGGCCACGCGCACATTACACCAGCCAGTAGCGGTTCTGATTGAGACGAAGGGAAAGATTATGCGGATAGTGATTCCCGAAGTTATGGACACTGCGGCGGTCGAGTGGCTCAAGGCTCGCTACGATGTGAACTATGAGCCCACGCTTGTTGAGCAACGTCAGAAGATGCTCGACGCCATGGCGGATGCCGATGCCATCATTGTTAAAAACATGACTCGCGTCGATGAAGCGCTGCTCGCTGCGGCAAGGAAGCTCCGGATAGTTGGCAGGCTCGGCGTCGGCCTCGACAACATCGACCTTGAGGCATGCAAGAAGCGCGACGTCGCAGTCTGTCCCGCGACTGGGGCCAACGCCCGCTCCGTCGCCGAGTACGTGATCTGCACCGCACTGATGCTCATGCGTCCGGGGCTGTACACGAGCAGCGCGGAAGTTGCTGCGGGAGGGTGGCCGCATAAGCAATTAAGAAGCGGGCGCGAGATCGATGGAAAGACGTTTGGGATTGTGGCAATGGGTGCGACGGGTCAAGCCGTCGCTCGCATCGCCGGCTGCCTCGGCATGCGACTGGTCGGTTACGATCCGGTGCGGTCACCCGATGATACAGCATTCCGTGACCTCGGCGTGACGCCCGTCAACCTTACAGACTTGCTGATGGAATCGGACATCGTTACCCTGCACGTCCCGCTCCTAAAGGAAACCCGCGGGCTCATCGGCCGGACCCAGATCGGGACGATGAAAAAAGGCGCCGTGTTGATCAATGCATCACGCGGAGGCGTCGTCGATGACGCGGCGTTGCTCGAAGCATTGCGCGACGGACGACTTGGCGGTGCTGCCGTCGACGTGTACGAACAGGAGCCTTTGCCGGCTGGGACGATTTACGAAAACCGCCCCGCAAATCTTCTACTTACGCCCCATGTGGCGGGGGCTACTATTGAATCGACCGAGCGCCGCGGCACCCTCGTGGCACAGCGAGTCGCCGCTTACCTTGAGCAGTGTCGGTAGAGCGCCAAGGCAATGCCGGCCGCGGCGCCAAGCGCGCACCAGATCAGACGGAAGACAGGGGAATGGTGCATTGGTTTGCGTTGCCGAATAGTGTTTGCACGCACGGTAACGTCCCTAAAACAATTAGCAATCCTGACAGCCGGTATGCCATTGTCCGTTTGGTTGAGGTCGAAAAGACCAACAAGGGACCGCAATTAGAAGTCGAGGAAATTTCAGAAGAAAATAGTCGGCGTCTATTAATTCGTTGGCACGATGTCTTTAACGCCTCCCAGATCGATGGCGTCCCGCGATCGCTCGCCTTCGCTACCGCGGGTTAGTTGAGCGAACAGGAGCCTCACCGACATGGAAAGCGCGTCGGACCGGCGCGTGCAGACACTGGTCTGCAGCAGCGCCCAATCTTCGTCGATGCTGATGCAGTGCAGGCCGTGTTGTATTGCGTAGGGGAGAACGCTGGGCTCAGGCATGACCGCTACGCCCATTCCCGCCTCGACCAGCCGGCGCATGCCTTCCTGTGTGAGTATCTGGATCTGGGATTTCAAGCGGAAGCCGCTTTTCTCCGCGGCGGCGCGCACCAGCGCGCCCAGCCGCGTCGTGTCGGGGTGCAGTACAAAGGTGTGCTCGGCGGCATCCGCAAAACGCATGCTCTGTCGTCCGGCCAGCGGATGCTTCTGCGGGACGACCAACAGGAGTCGTGTCGTGCAGTAAGGCGCGACCTGCAGGTCGGCATAAGCGGCGTCGGAATAAAAAAGGCCGATATCGATATCGCCGTTGGCGACGCTCTGCGCGATCTGCGCGCTGCGCCGTTCATCGAGGGCGATACGTACCAGCGGATAGCGGCTCGCGAAATCACGCAGGTCGCGCGGGAGCGTGCCCAAGATGCTGCTCGGGTTGGCACTTATTAGTACTTCGCCGCGCACGCCGCGCGCGTAATCCGTGAGCTTATTTTGCGCGGCTTCGAGCGCGTCGAGGATGCCGTGCGCATCGGTGCTGAGCGCGCGCCCCGCGGCGGTCGGTTTTACGCCTGTGTTGGAACGCTCGAGCAATCGCACATTGAGCTGCAGCTCAAGCTCGGCAATGCGTTTGCTGATCGCCGACGTGGTAATGTGCTCTCGCTCCGCCGCCTTCGCCATGCTGCGTTCTTCGGCCACAGCCAGAAAAAGCCGCAGTGTGGTGGGATCAAGCGCGTTCGACATATGTGTGGCAGCGGGCGTGGTTAAACTTAAACTATACCGCGCTCATGTCAATTCCGGTATTGCTGCTTTGATTGCGCATGGCGCGCTTTTTCGCAGCGACCGCGTTATTGTCAGGCATTGTGTGCTTTGAGCAACGAGGAGAGCTCTCGCGTATCCTCGAGTTTCTCGATGGATGCAACGATTTCGGCGATGCGCCGCGCCGCGCGAGATCCGACGGCAGGCTCGGCGAGCGTTACGAATTTTTTGTGCAGCTCGTCACCGGTCATGGGTGCTTCGTTGCTGCCCTTGCGGTACAGCACCTCAGTTTCGTATTCGGCGCCGTTGCGGCAGCGCACGCGCAGCCGGCAGCCGACGCGGTAGATCCCGCCCGAGCCGTCGAACCTTGGCTCGACTTCGACGCGGACCCGGCGGATGAAATCCAGCGTCTCGGGGCGGAACAGCCGATCATCGGCAAACTGATCGGCGGTCACTTCACGATCGAGCGCCATCACCGCCATGCCATACCGCAGGTTCATCTGCGCGGCGAGAACGCCCTGCACCTTTGCGGGCACGTATTCCCAGCCGCAGTGATGCAGCGTATTCGTACTTACATGGGCCGTAACGCTCTCGATGTCGTCGGCCTTCAGCGCGTGTTTGCGCATTATTTCGTCGATCGCGGTCATCGCAGTGATACTGCCGTTCGACGCGGGTGCGGGCTTGTAGCCGACGCGCAGAATCTCCCACCGGCTGCCGAGTTCAGAGGTCAATGCGCCCGCATCGAAGTCGCCGACCAATGTGCTCATGAATCCGCCGTACGGCGCTTCAATTACATTGGGTATGCCCGTATAGGAGAGGTGCGCGAGTTTGGCGGCGTAGACGCCACTTTGCGCGGCGCGGCCCGAATGAAATCCCTTGGTCATCGCACCTTCCTGTACTGCCATCAAGCCGGCCGCCTGCGAACCGGCGATCCCGAGCGCGTGCATCGTGTGGTCGGCGTTAAGGCCGAGCACGTGCGCAGCGCTAGCCGCCGCGACAAAGACGCCGGTCGTGCCCTGATTGTGCCAGCCGCGTGCAAACATGCCACCCTTGGCGGCGAGTCCTATGCGCAAGCCGACTTCATAGCCCGCCACGAGCGCCGCGATCAACTCGCGCCCGCTGACAGCGGCGCCGGTCTCCGCGAGCGCATACACCGCAGGCACGGCGAGCGATCCGGGATGCAGCGTGGCCTGCACGTGGATTTCGTCGAGCTGGAATCCGTGCGCGCCGGTCGCATTGACCAGTGCCGCCATCGATGCCGATGCGCGCGCGGGAAGTCCCATGATAGTGGCCTGGCCGGGGCCTTCCTCGGCAGCCATCGTCGCAAGCTTCTGGACCGCAGGCAGGGTCGCGCCGAAGAGGCAGCATCCCAGCGTGTCCAGCAAGGACGTTTTGACCTTTTCAACGACTTCAGCTGGCAGGCTGTCGAAAGACAGCGCCGACGAAAACGCCGCGAGCGCGCGCGTCGCACCTTCGGCCTTCGACAATATCGCTTGATTCAATATAAACTTCTCCTCATTTTGTGTGCGCGGCGTAGCCCGTTACAGGCACAAACGGTCGCAGACTGGCAGACGGCCAGAGCGACGAGAAAGATACCACAACGGTGGTTGGGGCCGCGTTAACCCCCCGTGTATGCGGGGTTGACCAATAGCGTATGTGCGCACCCAAATACACTGGCACAATATCGACCTTTCTTCCCGCCAACATTCAGCGGCCGCAAGTGTCGCTTAAGAGGGGTGTTATGAAACACATGCTGTGGCGCCTCGCCCGCTATGGCCTTGCGGCGACCGCGGTATTCATCGCCGGCAGCGCATTTAGCCAGGTTCCATATCCGGTAAAGCCGGTGCGCGTGGTGGTGCCGTTTCCGGCGGGCGGCACCAATGACATCGTCGGCCGGTTGGTCATGCATGAGCTGTCCGAGGCGATGGGGCAGCAGTTCGTGATCGACAATCGCCCGGGCGCCTCCGGCATCATCGGTGCCGACATCGTCGCGAAGTCGCCGCCCGACGGGTATACGCTGATGGTGCACTCGAACTCTCACTTGTCTAACGCGCTGGCCTACAAGAAAGTGCCTTACGACACGTTCAAGGATTTCGAACCTGTCGCCATCATGGCGGCACAGCCGGGCGTGCTCGTGGTGCATCCGTCTCTGCCCGTGAAGTCGGTTAAGGAATTCATCGCGCTGGCCAAAGCCAAACCGGACCAGATTACCTACGCGTCGAACGGCGAAGGCGGCAGCCTGCACGTGCAGATGGCACTGTTTGTTTCCATGGCGAACATCAGGCTGATACACGTGCCGTATAAGGGCGGCGCACCGGTCGCCACGTCATTGGTTTCTGGAGAGACGCAGTCTTCGATCTCGACGATCGGTATCGTGCTGCCGCATATAAAATCGGGCCGCCTGCGCGCGATAGCGGTATCGTCGGCGAAGCGGTCTTTGATTTTGCCTGACCTGCCGACGATCGCCGCGTCTGGCGTGCCCGGCTACGACATGAATCCATGGACCGGCGCTTTCATACCTGCCGGCGCGCCGCGCCCGCTTGTAGATAGATTGCACACCGAAATCAATAAAATACTGGCGCGGCCCGATTTCGTGCGGCAGCTCGCCGAGCAGGCCATAGAGCCGTGGATGGCGACGCGTGAGGAGTTCGCCGCGCGTATCAAGACGGACTACGAGAAATTCACGCAGGTCTTCAAGCTGATCGGCGCAAGCGCCAAGTAGCTTTAACTTTACGTCCTTGGAAGGGAATGACCATGAAGATCACCGCAGTTAAGAGCTACGCCGTACATCCGGGCTGGCGCAAGAATCTCATCTTCGTCAAAGTCGAGACCGACGAAGGCATACACGGCTGGGGCGAGGCTTATTCGCAGTATGACCGCGATCCCGCGGTCTGCGCGCAGCTCGAAGCGCTCGGCCCCTATCTAGTCGGACGCAATCCGTTCGATATCAAACATTTCACACAGTTTGCTTTCGACGATTATGCGGCGCGCCGCGGTTCGGTCGAGCTCTTCTGCGCCGTAAGCGGCATTGAGCAGGCGATGTGGGACATCGTCGGCAAGGCCTGCAAGCAGCCCGTATACAATCTGCTGGGTGGGCGCTATCGCAATAAAATTCGCGTGTACGCGAACGGCTGGAGCTATGGCATGGATCAGCCCGCCGATTACGCACGGGCTGCCGAAAAGGCCGTTAAGGACGGCTGGACGGCGCTCAAGTTCGATCCGATACCCAAGCCGTGGCGCACGTGGATTCCGAAAGAACACGAAGAGCGCGCAGTGCGCGTTACCAAGGCGATTCGCGATGCCGTCGGCCCCGACGTCGATCTGCTGATAGACCAGCACCGCCGGCTCGCACCCATGCATGCCATCCGGCTCGACAAGCGGCTCGCCGAATTCAATATGTACTGGATGGAGGAATCCTGCCAGGCCGAGTTCCCTGACGAGCTGGCGCAGATCCGACGCGAGATCGGCATTCCGGTCGTCATTGGTGAGGCGACGTACACCAAGACGGGCTTCAGGCCCTTGCTGGAAAAACGCGCGGCCGACATCCTGAATCCGGACGTGGCGTGCGTCGGCGGCATCCTCGAACTCAAGGAGATCGCCGCCATGGCCGAACCTTTCCTGGTTGCCGTATCGCCGCACAACTACAACTCGACGACGGTGGCCCTGGCGTCGACGGTGCATGCGTCCGCGACGATGCCGAACTTCATTATCACCGAGTACTTTTTGCCCTTCGTAGAGTTCGGCGACAACATCTGCCACAATCAACTCAAACCCAAGAATGGATACATAGAACTGCCGACCGCTCCCGGGCTCGGCGTGGAGATCGACGAAGAAGCGCTGAAGAAGGTTGCTGCAAAGCCTTACAAGCTGCGTAAGTTACCGCAGGTGGCAGACGAGGGGCCGTAAAGAGTCATAGAGCACGCGGTGGCGGTGGGAAAGTAAGGAAAAGCGCTAACTGGGCAATCTTTCCGCGGCTTCGACGCGAACGGAAACCGAACGCCATGAAATTCACGACTATGCGCGCCATCATCGGCACGAGGACATTGCTGTGCTCCATGTTATTGCTAAAACATCGCTTTCCGGCTGCTGGTAGTCGGTGACGACCAATTAAATTGGGAGGTGCGGCCGACAGACCGGAATTGGCCGCTCTGAGACGGTTGCTCAAAGCTCAAGAATAGCGCAAAAGCGGACACTGCCTGTCAGGTCACATTGCGACTATTACAATTCATGCTTTTCGTGGAGCTTTCCTGAGCAATATGTTACCTACTTTCTCGGCAATCTTCTCCGCCATAGCGTCTTCCGGCGTTGCGGCGGGTTGCTGATGGCGAAGGCGTCCCATAATTTCTGCTTGCCGTTCAATCGACACATGACCGTAGCTGTTGAGCGTCGTCAACGGCTTGTCATGACCCATATTCTGACTCCAGGCTTTAAACTGCTCAGGGTTGAGTTGTAGCTTGTAGCCAAGCTGGGTCAGGGTGTGGCGGACGGAATGGGGAACGACATAGGGCAATCCCACCCGCTCAAAGGCGGTCCTAAAAATCTTTCGCACGGCCGTGGTATTGGCCCAATGTTCATGGCCTATTCCCAGGACGGTGAAATTGCGTTGTGCATCCGGTCCCACCACCGTCTTAGGAAATAGTGGAGCATCGGGACCAAAGAGTTTTTCTGTAGTCAGAAAATGTTCCCAGCGCTGAACGATGGCCACAACGTCATCCCCCACTGGATAAAAAAAGGTGTCGATTGTTTTGCTGAACTTGGTTTTTACATCCCTCGGGTCCTGGAATACATGTTCTCGCTCCATCGACAGGTGTCGCAATTTTAGACTCACAATCGCGGCGTCCCGCATACAGGTGAGCAGCAGCAGCGCCATGACCGCCTGATCGCGGCGCTCCACTTCCGTACCAGCCGGCATCGCGAACAAAGCAACTTTGTATTCGTCTAATGAAGCATATTTCTGGGGTCTGCTGGCGTGGGCCTGCCGTTGCTCGCCTGTGGTGAGGTTGAGATAGGCTATGTCGGGGGCAACGATGCGGGGGCGATAATCCTTACACCCATGTAACCAGGCCAGAAAATCCTTGATCGCTTGCAGCGTGTAATGGACCGTGGCGATGCTCACGACTTTGCCAGAACGTTTAGCCTTTGTCGCCAATAATTCCCGTTTAAAACCCAACGCCTGCTCCTTGTTGAAGGTCCCGAAATCCTTAAAGCCGGTATAAGTTTCCAACCGGTCGATGGCGTAGCGAACCTGTTCCACGGTGGTAACGGAACGCTGTTTGGCTTCTTTTAGCCAGACAAGATAATCGCGCTTTACACGATCATTTTTTGGGTTGGTTTTAGTGTTGTGCATTTTTGGCTTCCAAGTCACTGTTCACGCTGAGATTGTTGCACTCCAATATGTGTTGTCCTACCAGTTGCTGAACGTGGAAGGTGTTTTGGATCTTTTGTAGTTTTTCGATGCCCTGCATCTTGTTCACGGCGGTGCTACACACCGCGCAAAGCGCTTTCAAACGGAACCGACTCGGGCTTTCAATCACCACGTCCGCTATGCCTAAATATGCCTCACGCGGTGCGCGGCATTTGAAGCAGAAAAATTCTGTCACAGCGCATTTACGCTTCCTGCTCTGCTGACGAACGGATAAAAATCGGATGAGTTCACTCCCCCTGATAAGAAATGGACGCTTATCTCTGTTTGCTTGCAGCCCCTCCTTCAGCCAGCGCAATACAAGATTTTTATGCACGTCATACAGCGCCGCTATTTCCCGCACAGAGTAGGGCCACGTCGCCTTTATCAGGCGTAAATTGTAGGTGCGCTTGCGCTTAGTCACGGAAGCCACCAACAACGGTTAGCAGTCCCCGCAGCGGTAACGATCATCGCTCGCTGGAAACTCAGCATCATCCCCTCCACCACCACCACGGCCACCCCCAATGCGCAGCGTAGGTATGGCAACATGTAAAGGTGTTCAGAAATTGAAGTAGTGGCGGCGCGCACGATCAATCGTCGGAAATGTGCCGGAAGTCCGCGCCAGCACTCGCTTTCCGGGCAATTTATGCAGCTTTTCATTGCTTCACTTTCTGAAGCTTTGACCGTGCGTCTTGTTCAGTTTCTGAAGCTATAAACGCCCCCATAGCTTCAGATTGTGAAGCTGTTAGCTTCAGTTTCTGAAGCTTCGCTTTTTTTCCGTTGAGCCTATCTCGATCAACGCGCACTGCCGCACGCGCGTCACTCAATTTTAGGAAGCACCGGTAATCGTGCGTCGCCTTCATCTTGGGAATGCCGAGTTTCGGGTGCTCGAAAGCATCTTCGTCCGTGAACCGGTACAGGCTGCAAATCTTGCTCATGTAAGCGATACCGCCCTTCCGGGTTTGCGCGATCAGTCCGACCGCCACCAGTTCCTTGAGAGCCTTGTTGAGCGTCGCGCTCGACCGCCAGCCGCGATGGTTGAGCGTGGATAGGGTCGCGCTGATGTTCCCGTTATTGGTCGCCCCCAGCGTGCGCCTCAGATCGACGTATAGCGCTCGTGCCGACCAGCCAAGGGCAATGTATGCCGGAGAGTCTAGAAGCGCCCAATAGAGGCGCGCATGGCCTCCTCGTGGGTCTTTGGGGGCGTGCCTCATCGTTTCGCCCCGAGAATTGCGGCCATACGGGTCAGATGGCCGCGCTCAGAATCTTCGGCGACCTTCGCAACCGCCAACGCATTGACCGGGAGCAGCGCCTCCACCTTGTCGCGCAGGATGCCCCGCAGGATTTTCGCGGGCATCGATTCGGCCTCGACCGAACAGTCGATATGCTGCGAGCGGCGGTCAGATTCCTTGCGAGGTTTCATGGGCAGGTCGAATGCCTCGATCTGGTCGGCATTGATGCCGATGCGCTCGAAGCGCAGTTCGATGTCCGCGCGCAAATGCTCCCGTAGCTCACGCTGCAAACTCACGTCGATCAGCACGCCGGCTGCGTCGTAATCTCCGATGTAAAACACTTGCAACGGGCGGTCGTCGCCCGAGTCATTCAGGCTTTCGGCAGCTTCGTGGACAAAACTCAAACTGGAAAAACCGCCGCATGGATACAAGTCAACTGCCACTTCTTCGCAGTCGCTTAAAATCACGCTCGCGATTGACCTGGACTCTGCCCACACTTCGCACCGCACATCCGCATCCCGCCATAGGTCAGCCCGGTACAGTCCCGACATGCGGGTAACGAAGTCGCTTGCGTCGCGGAACGTGTTGACGAAGTAACCGCGGCGCGACAGGTCTGCGAAATAGCCGTAAGGGATGGCGCCAGATCGCCGCAGGGCAACGCAACGCGCCTGGACGTGTCGGTAACCACGATCTGACTTTTCCACCGGCTCAGGCAAGCGCGGGTCGGTCATGCAATAAAATATGTGCCGCACCGATTGTGGATGGTCGTGTTTCAGCACTTCAATAATTTGCGCGTCGAGTTGCTCAACCTGGGCGTCAGTTCGCCGTGTCCGCCGTTTTAACGTGCTGGCACCGTAAAACGTTTGCTTTGCCACCTTGACGCGGGATGCAGGCGGGGTAGGATTGCAGGTGTCAGAAGTCTTTGGGGTCGCACGGTCGCCACCGTTGCGGCCCTTTGTTTTTCTGGCCATGATCGCCGCCCCCGCTCAAGCCGCAGCTTTGCGAGCCGCCTGGAGCTTTACCACCAAGGCTCGGATTTCTTCGTCAGTCTTTCCGGCAATGCGGGCGGCGTTCAGCGCCGCGACTTCATGTGCGGGCCAGCCGACGCATCGCGGTCCCAGGCTCACCTGTTTGGTCCACAAGCCTTGAGAAATGCGAAGGTAGATCGTGGAACGGGAATAGCCGGATTCAGCCTTGACGGCAGGAAGCCGAAAGATGGTTTGCAGCATGTTTGCACCCCTTGGGGTGTTGTTGAACATGCCGCCATTGAACCGTTATCACTGATGCCGGAATAGGCCGGAACGGTCGCGGGAAGAGCATGAATAGGCCGAGGATTATCGGCCCGTAATTGGTCGTGAATATCTTAAGACCCGCACACCTTCGGGCTTGAGATAGGTCGCCTATTTCTTTGCGGCGCCTGGTGACTTGTCCCAATTGGCTACCGTCGCAATCCGCTTGACAGCTTCGTCGCTTAACTTTGGGTAATGTTTCGCCAGCCATTCGCGGATGTAAGCGCCGGGACGCTTGCCTTCCTTCTCGGCGTTGTTGCAGGCGGCCCGCCATGCGGTAAGTGCGATCCCGAGTTCCTCGGGCCAGCGGGGATCATCGGAAAGAGCGGCAATGTCCTCGCTGGCGTTGACGGCTTGGTTTGCCGCATCAGGGCGCGTCAGACCGAAATGCTTTTCCACGTCCCGCCATAGAAGCGCCACTTCATCGACGGAACTGCGTGTACCGCTCATCGTACGTTCTTGGTCGTAGCCGTCGCGCCACCAATTTTCACTAAATACTGCATACAACAAATCAGTCCCATTGTTCATAGGGCCATCTGGTAGAACCGACCCTGCCGTATTGAATACCGGCAACTCAAGTTTCACGGCTCGGCTTAAAAGGTAGTCGCAAGCCTCGCCCTCGGTCATGTCGTTTGCCATTGCAAACAGCCTTGATAGAGTAACAAACCCCACACAGTCGCGCCGTGTTACGACATCCATGTCGCGCCCTTTCACGCTTCGCCCTTAATTCAGGATGCCGCGCCAGCCGGGCAAGGGTGTCCCGGTTTTCGCCCTCGGGGATCAGCCTCGGGCTAGGCGTGGCGTTAATCGTTATGCTGCCGTGCGCCTGATCGGAACAACCTTGTTACCCGCCGCCCACTGCTCAACCATTCCGGCCCAAGTGTTCAACAGGTCGCGGCGCTCAGCGAAGTATTGATACTGGTTATATGCGGCCTTGGTCGCGTTGCGTTCCTTGTGCGCAAGCGAAAGCTCTATCAGGTGTTCGGGGTAGCCGAATTCGTGCAGCACGCTTGTCGCCGTGGCTCTGAATCCATGCGCGCTGAATTTAAGGTGATACCCCAAGCGCCGCAGTGCCTGATTTAGGGTTGTCTCACTCATGCAGGTTTTCGGCTGGCGCACGTTGGGAAACAAGTATGTCCGTTCACCGGTCAGGTCATGCAGCTCGCGCAGCAGCGTAATAGCCTGTGGCGACAATGGGACTACGTGTAGCTCGCGTTTTTTCATGCGCGCTGCAGGAATGCGCCACTCGCCTGCCTGCAAGTCAAACTCCGCCCATTCAGCCTTGCGCAGCTCAGACGGGCGCACGAACAGCAGCATGAGTAATTGCAGCGCGATCCGGGTAGCCGGGGTAAGGGTGCTTTCGGCTAGCTGGCGGGACAGATGCGATATTTGATCCTTCGTGAGTGGAGTTTTGTGCTTCACGTCCGGGCGATTAACTGCGCCCCGAAGCACGGTCGTTGGATCGAAGCCCGCCCGAAGATTGCGCACGCCATAGCAGAACACAGCACTGCACCATTGGCGCAGGCTGATCGCCTTCACCGGTGCGTAATTCGCAACCCGCTTCATTATGGCGAGGATCGCCGCCGCGAATACCTCCGCTTCGGAGCGAATCGGCAACGCGCCGATATCGGGAAATACCTCTCCCTCCAGTGCGCGCTTGATCGTTTCCAGGTGGCGGGGTGTCCAGCGCTTCGCGTTTTCTGCGAGCCAATCCCGCGCCACCGATTCAAAGGTATTCGCGTTCTGCGCTTGCTGGGCGGCTTTGCTGGCGTCCCGCTGCTGCGCAGGGTGTCTGCCCTGCCGCACCAGCTCGCGGGCGGTGGCGCGCCTCCTGCGGGCTTCCTCAAGGGATATATGGCCCGGAGTCAATGCGTCCCGGCAATACTCGCCCATCGCATAGACGTTCTCTTTGCCATCAATCCGGTAGCGGTAGCGCCAGAGCTTCGCGCCGGTCGGTCGGATTTCGATATACAAGCCCTTCTCGTCCGTGAGCTTGTAGGGATTTGCCTTCTTGGTAGCGTTACGGATGCGGGTGTCGTTGAGCATGGCGGGTATCCTCCGGTCTGATACCCGCAACGATACCCGCTTTATGGGCGGATTTCAACGGACATGGCTGGCGATCGCTGGACTCAGTTTGAGGAATTTCATAGGGAGAATCGAGGGGTTATTGGAAACCTTTGGACATCGCTGGACGCTATTAACGCCTTTCCCCCCACCACATCATCCCCATTGCCAGGCTCAAAAACAGCAGCGTCGGCAGGATAGCGCTCCAGAACGGTGACCAGTCGCGCAACAACCCGAGATAGGTAAAAAGCCGCCCGAGCATCACGAATCCGATGCCGAGCATGATGCCCGAAAACACCTTGGCGCCGACGCCGCCGACGCGCTGCTGGTAATATGCGAACGGCAGCGCCAGCACCATCATCACCAGCACCGCGAATGGGTAAATCAGCTTGTTCCAGAACGCGATTTCATGGCGCGATGTCTGCTGGTTGTTTTCACGCAGATGCTGGACGTAGGAATAAAGATTCCACGCCGACATCTGCTCCGGCACCACCAGCAGTACGCTCAGCAGGCCCGGATCGAGCACCGAGCGCCAATTGGCCTCGACCATGCGGCTGACCGCCATCTTGTTGCCCTCAAAGTCGGTCTGCACTACCCCGCGCAGCCGCCATAAATTGTTGCTCAGATACTCGCCGCGCTGCGCGAGGCTTATCCTGCGCAGCCGGTGCTCGGCATCGAATTCGTAAATCTTCACCCCCTGCAACACCGAATTCGGAAGCACCTGTGCGACGTTGACGAAGCTGTGCTCATCCTTGACCCACAGGCCGGAACGGAATTCCTGCGCGATCACGCCGGTGATGGCGTTGGCGCGCAAATGCTGCGCGGCTAGCTCGGCGGGAGGCGCGATGAACTCGCCGATCACAAAAGTCAGCACCGAAAACAGCAACCCGACCTCCACCAGCGTCAACGCCATGCGCGGGATCGATACGCCCGAAACACGCATCACCGTGTATTCCGAATTGGCCACCAGCTGCGCAAGCGCGAACAGCGTGCCGATCAGGGCGGCGATCGGAAACAGTTCGTACACATGGCCGGGCAAGCTCAACAGCACATACGCCATGATGTGGTACAGCCGGTAATTGCCCCTGCCAAGCTCTCCCAGCTCATGAATCAAATCAAGGAACGCAAACAGCATCAGCAATGCCGCGAACACCAGCAGCGTGGAGGCGGTGATCTCGGCCGACAGGTAGCGCTTGATGACTTTCATTTGAGATAGCGGAAAATCGAGAACAGCGTGAGGCGCCGGAAAAACATCACCACCAATATCAGCAACATCATCGCATGCACACCCCATAGCCCCAGCGGCAAGCTGATGCGTTGTTGCGCAATCCATGCCTGCGCAATGCTGAGAACGTTGTTGTAAATCATGTAAATGAGGACCGCCAGCACCAGATTCAACGAACGGCCGGCGCGCGGATTGACGAAAGAGAGCGGGATCGCAAGCAGCGCCAACACCAGCGCTGACAACGGCAAACCGATACGCCACGCCAGTTCGCCGCGGTAGACCGGGTTCGGGCTGCGCAGCAGATCGTGCGTCGGCAACGACTTCGCCGATGGGGTCGAAGCCTTGATCTCGTGAGCGTCAATGCGCATCGCATAACGCTCGAATTCGCTGATCTTATATTCAGTCGTGCCGGGCATGCCTTCATAACGCCTGCCGTTCAACAGCACCAGAAAGCGATCGCCGTTGTCGACAGTTTGCAGAAAACCGCGCTTTGCCACCATCACCCCGGTTTTACTATGCTGAGTCGAGCTGACGAACACGTTGGCGACCATGTTTTCGCCCTCGTTCACGCTTTCAACGAAAAATACGCGCTCGCTCTGCTTCGATTCACGGAACGTGCCGGGTGTCACCCGCGATACGTCGTCGCGATTATCCATGTAGTCCCTGAATTCCTCGCTTTTGGTGATCGCCCACGGCGACAGCAACAGGCTCAACAATGCGATCAGGATCACGATCGGCACGGCGAACGTCAGCACCGGCCGGATCCATGCGGTCAGGCTCAAGCCGGAGCTGAACCACACGATCATTTCCGAATCGCGATAGCAGCGCGTCAACGACATCAGCACTGCTATGAACAGCGTCAGCGACAGCAGCACCGGCAGATAGTTGAAGGAGGTGAAAGCCAGCAGTGCGAATACGCCGGTAAAGGTGATCGAACCGCCCGCGGCGAGACCGAGAAAACGCACCAGTTGGGTTGTGACCGTGATGCCGAGCAGCACGATGAAAGCAGCCACGGCCGTGCTGGTGAATTCACGCACCAACGATTTACCAAAAATTTTCACCCGGATGCGCTTTGATTTTTGCTGAGATTGCGAAGATAATCAGGTGTTTCTGGTAACAGTCAGATTGCGGGAGAAGGCAGTGGAATTTAGCATAAAAAGCGGTGGTCCGGAGCGCGTCCGCACCGGTTGCAGCGTGGTCGGCGTTTTCGAGCCGCGCAAGCTGAGCGCTGCGGGTGCCGCGCTCGATCGCGCATCGCGCGGACATCTGTCCGCAATCCTCGCGCGCGGCGACATGGAAGGCAAGCTCGGCAGCACGCTGTTGTTGCATAACGTGCCGAAGATTGCGTGCGAGCGCGTGCTGTTGGTGGGCCTCGGCCGCGACGGCGAGTTCCGCGACAAGCAGTACCGCGAGGCGGTGGCGGCGGCGATCCGGACGCTGAACGCGACCGGCGCCGCGGAGGCAGTTCTGCACCTCACCGAAATCGACGCGGTGAAGCGCGACATCACGTGGCGCATCGCGCATGCGGTCACGGTAACGCGCGAAGCGGGCTACCGCTTTGACCGCATGAAAAGCCGGCGCGATGAAAAAGAGCCGGCGCTGCGTAAGCTCGCTCTCAGCATGGGCGATAAATCGGCGCGGCGGCGCGCCGAGGCGGGCCTCGAACAAGGCCTCGCCATCGCGCACGGCATGAATCTCGCGAAAGATCTTGGCAACCTGCCGGGCAACTTCTGCACCCCGAGCTACCTCGCCGAGCAGGCACGCGAACTCGCCAAGCGCTACCGCATGAAAGTGCAGGTGCTGGAGCGCGACGACATGGAAAAGCTCGGCATGGGTGCGCTGCTGTCAGTGGCGCGTGGCAGCATGCAGCCGCCGAAGCTGATCACGCTCGAATACCGCGCCGGCGCGAAGCACAGCAAGCCGGTAGTGCTGGTCGGCAAAGGCGTCACCTTCGACAGCGGCGGCATTTCGCTCAAGCCCGGCGCCGAGATGGACGAGATGAAATTCGACATGTGCGGCGCCGCGAGCGTGCTCGGCACCTTGAAGGCGGTCGCCGAGATGCGGCTGCCGATCAACGTCATCGGTATCATTCCCACCACTGAGAACATGCCGAGCGGCGGCGCAACCAAGCCCGGCGACATCGTTACCAGCATGTCGGGGCAGACCGTGGAAATCCTCAACACCGACGCCGAGGGGCGGCTGATCCTGTGCGATGCGCTGACCTACGCCGAGCGCTTCGAACCACAGGCGGTGGTCGACATCGCGACGCTGACCGGCGCGTGCGTGATCGCGCTCGGGCATATCGTGAGCGGCCTGTTCGCGAACGATGACGCGCTCGCGAAAGAGCTGCTCGTCGCCGGCGATATAGCATACGACCGCGCCTGGCATTTGCCGCTGTACGACGATTACCAGGAGCAGTTGAAGAGCAATTTCGCCGATTTCGCCAACATCGGCGGACGCCCTGCGGGGGCTGTCACCGCCGCATGTTTCCTCGCGCGCTTTACCAAGAAATTCAAATGGGCGCATCTCGACATCGCTGGCACTGCATGGAACTCGGGCAAGGAAAAAGGCGCGACCGGCCGGCCGGTGCCGCTGCTGACGCAGTTCCTGATTGGCAGGGCAACTAAATCTTGACTCAAATTGACTTTTACTTTCACGTCGAAAACAAGCTGCAAACGGCCTGCGCGCTGAGCGCCAAGGCGTGCGCGCGCGGCCTGCGCGTGCTCGCATTCTGCCCCGATCCCGAGGCAAGCCAAAAATTCAGCCGCATGCTGTGGAGCACGCCGGCGATCGGCTTCATCCCGCACTGCACGCCCGACGACCGCCTGGCCGCGGTCACGCCGGTGATTGTTGACCACGACGGCGCCAATCTGCTGCACGACCAGGTGCTGCTCAATCTGCGCCACAATTGGCCGCCGTTTTTCAGCCGCTTTCAGCGTCTGATTGAAATCGTCGGTCTCGACGAGGAAGATCGCCGGCTCGCACGCGAGCGCTACAAGTTCTATCGCGATCGCGGTTACGAAATTCAGAACCACGATATGAGCAAAAACGCGCAATAGCGCTCAACACAGTCGATGTCCACTGCAAGCGACAACAACTTGTCAGGCGATGAGGATGTGCTCGGCCGCGCCGATGAGCTGCTTAACAAGCACCGTGCCGCAGCCGCCAAACCGGCCACCGATCCGAACACCATCCCGACGCTGACCGAAGCGGTCGATGCCGACGCCATGGCAATCCCGACGCTGACCGATATCAGCGCGGCGCCCGTTGCTGCCGATATAAACGGCGGTGCCGAAGCACACGCCGCCGCGCCCGTACCGGCCGCACCCCCGCCAATGTCCGAACCCGACACGAACGCGGTTGCCGACAGTGAAGACGCGCTGACGCCGCCACCGGCGCAAGGCGGCGAAGTGGTCTCGCACGTCCACGAGCAAGACCTCGAGCACGGCGTCTATGAGAAGCTCAAGCAGCAACTCGACTCCCAGATTGCGGGCGTGCTGCAAGAGCGCTTCATGCCGGAAATCGCGGGTGCCCTCGATCAAGCGCTGCACAAGATAAGCGACGATCTCAAGGCCAACATCAATGCGATGGTGCGCGCCTCGATCGAAGATACGCTGCAAGCTCAGATCAAGAACTTCCGCCTGAGCGCCGAATCGCAGCTCGGGAAGCCGACGGACACGACGCCGGCCTCCGGTATAATGCGCGGTTTTTCCGGGCCAGCGACCCCAACCCCCGCAAAAATGGAACTCGCTAAAAGTTTTGAGCCCCACGCCATAGAAAGCCGCTGGTACCCCGAGTGGGAGCGGCGCGGATACTTCGCCGCGGGCCTCGACCACGAAAATCCCGCGAGCTTTTGCATCCTGCTGCCACCGCCCAACGTCACGGGCACGCTGCACATGGGCCACGCGTTCCAGCAGACGCTGATGGACGCGCTGGTCCGTTATCACCGCATGCGCGGCTGCGACACCAACTGGGTGGTCGGCACTGACCATGCCGGCATCGCGACCCAGATCGTGGTCGAGCGCCAGCTCGAGGCCGAAGGCAGGACGCGCCACGACCTCGGGCGCGACGCGTTCGTCAAACGCGTGTGGGAATGGAAGCAGGAGTCCGGCTCGACCATCACGCGCCAGATGCGGCGGCTCGGCGTCTCGGGCAACTGGGATTACGCCGACACCGAGGGCCAACACAGCGGCTACTTCACGATGGACGAAAAAATGTCGCGCGCCGTGGTCGAGGTGTTTGTGCGGCTCCACGGGGAAGGCCTGATCTACCGCGGCAAGCGGCTCGTCAACTGGGACCCGGTGCTCGGTACCGCAGTGTCCGACCTCGAGGTCGACAGCGAGGAAGAAGACGGGAAAATCTGGGAGATCCGCTATCCGCTGGAGGACGGCAGCGGCGCGCTGGTCGTCGCCACGACGCGGCCTGAAACCATGCTCGGCGACGTCGCGGTCGCTGTGAATCCGAAGGACGAGCGCTACGCCGCATTGGTCGGGAAGCGTGTGAAGCTGCCCCTTACCGAGCGCAGCATTCCGGTGATCGCAGACGATTACGTCGACCGTGAGTTTGGCACCGGTTGTGTCAAGATCACACCGGCGCATGATTTCAATGATTACAAAGTATGGCAACGACACGCAGATACCGGCCAATTCCGTGACCTTCCGAGTGGTGGTCTGATTTCGATATTTACATTGTCTGCTCACATCAAGAGCAGGGAGTTCGATGATTTCGATCCAACCTTTCAAGCCGCATCAAAGGACGGCGTTAGGTGGCTATCGCGCGACGGCGTGGTGGGCGACGCGACGGTGGACATACTGCCCAAGAAATACCAAGGATTGGATCGTTTCGAAGCGCGTGAGAGCGTAATTGCTGATCTGCGCGCAGATGGATTTCTGGTATCCGAGAAACCTTACAAGCTCAAGGTGCCACGCTCGGGCCGCACCGGCGAGATTGTCGAACCGATGCTGACCGACCAGTGGTTCGTCAAGATGGACGAGATGGCCAAGCGTGGGCTGGACGCAGTCGCGAACGGCGAAGTAAGATTTTTCCCCGAGCACTGGACCACGACTTACAACCAGTGGCTCGAGAATATCCAGGACTGGTGCATCTCGCGCCAGCTATGGTGGGGCCACCAGATCCCGGCGTGGTATGACGAACAAGGCGCTGTCTACGTAGGACGCAGTGAGGCCGAAGTACGCGAGAAATACGCCTCCCGCCTCCCGCCTCACGCCGCACTCCGACGGGACGAGGACGTGCTCGATACCTGGTTTTCTTCCGCGCTGGTACCGTTCACCTCGCTCGGCTGGCCGGAAAAAACCAAAGACCTCGAGATATACTTGCCGACATCAGTGCTGGTGACCGGTTTTGACATCATCTTCTTCTGGGTCGC
>PLYS01000100.1 GCA_003153455.1 Betaproteobacteria bacterium
CGATTCGCTATGCCATCAATGGCGTATGCAGCGGGGGAAAAATTTCACTCATCGATCCCGAACATATGCGTGAGAGCTTCCTGTTAAAACCGCCGCAATGTCGTCTCGAACCGATCGACAATCCGGAGTGACCACCAAAGAACGTCCCTGTGGGAAGGGATTGGCGCATTCCCGAACCCGGCAGGCGGGCTTTACCTTACTGGAAGCCATCGTCGCATTGGTGCTCATCAGCAGCGCGGGGCTGGCGCTATTCAGCTGGATCAACGGGAATATCATGGCATTGACCAGAATCCACGACGTCAATGCGCGCTCCGAAGCGACTGCCAATATCCTGGAATACATGGACCGGGTCAATCCGATGCTCACGCCTGAAGGCGAGGCGCCGCTTGGGGCATACTCGATCAAATGGCGCTCCCAGGCTGCATCGAACATTACCGAAGGCGTCAATTATCCTCAGGGCCAAAGTCTTTACCAAATGGCGTTATACAGTACGGTGATATCGGTAAGGACGGCCGGAGACCAAATCTGGTTCGAGTTAAAGCTGCAGCAGGTGGGCTATAAGAGAGTACGCAGCAACAATTTATTGGATTAAAGGTCAGGCATGATGAAGTTCGCATTTTCGATCTCAAAGCAGCGAGGATTTACCTTGCTGGAGATGCTGGTCGTGCTGATTCTGACCGGCATGATCACCGGGATACTGATGCAGGGATTGCATCAGGTATTTCAGCTCCAGACGCATTTTGGAAGAGAACTTTTTAATACCCAACAGGGCGAAATGTATACGGAATGGTTTCGCCAAAGCGTCAATGGATTGATGCCTGATTACGTTGATGGAAAAAACAAATTCAAGGGCTCACAGCGGGAATTCAGCGGCATGACCCTTTCCCCGCTCAACACAGCAACCGAGGCTCTTCTTCCCTTTGTGTGGCGCTTGAGGTTCGAGCCGAAGACGGGGCAGACGCAATTGCAATATGGGTCGAATGATGACGCCCCGGCGGTGCTGGCCTGGCCCGGCAATTCAGGGAGATTCGTCTATTTCGACGCCAATAACGAAGCGCACGATGCGTGGCCGCCTTTCCTCGGGAAATGGCCGCAATTACCCAAGGCGATCTACCTGGAGAATCAGAACAGCGATGAGCCGCGCATCATCGTGGCGGTCCCCAAAGGGCTAGAAGATCCCTTGCCGCGGCAAAAGGACGTGCAGGATTAATGGCTGCCAACGCTCAACGGGGCTTCGTCCTGGTCGTCACCTTGTGGATACTGGCGGTCATCACCATTGCGGCTTCGTATTTTGCCGAGCGGGTAAGCCGCTCGATCGCGCTGGCCCAGCAAAAGCAGGAAACCACCGCACAGCAGGTCGAATTTGCCAATACCCGTGCCGACATACTGTATCGCATGGGCACCACACTGATTACTTTTAGCGGTTTGGGGAACCAACCCGCGATTGCCCTGGACGACCGTCCATATCGCGGCTCAGGAGAAGATATCGTGCGCCTGCAGGATAACCGCGGCCTGCTCAACGTAAACTTTATCGAGCGGAACATGATGCCGCGCCTGTTGGGACAACTGGGGGTGCCCATCGAAAAACGCGATGCCATGATCGATACGCTGTTAGATTATGCCGACATGGATGATTTAAGGCGGTTGAACGGCGCGGAAAAATCCGAGTATTCGGCGCTTGGTTTGCCGCCACCGCCTAATGACTGGCTGGCAAGCCCTTACCAGCTCAGAAATATCATCGGCTGGCGCGATCAGCCGGAATTATTGGAAAACCTATTGCGTTTTGTGACGGCAAGCCGGCTATTTGGCTTCAACCCCAATACTGCTCCGCCAGAAGTATTGGCGAGCCTGCCTGGAGGCAGCCTGGAAACAGCCGCTGCAATTGTCAAGATGCGCAACGAAAAGCCTTTGTACTCCAGCACACCATTGCCGGGTTTCACCGCAGGAGTGCTGGATCCAGAGTTCCTGTATTTCTTTCCCAGCAACAGCATACGGATCACGCAGCAAAGTAAGACGCTTCCCTGGGCCGTGCAATACTCTCTGACGCTCACCCCCAGAAGCGAGAGCGCGCCTTGGCGCGTTGACTATTATGTCAAAATCGCTGTAACATATCCATCTGAAAATGTTGATAAAATTCAAAAGCTTCCCGCACAGACTCCTGCGACTCCGGCGTCAACTGGCGACGACAAAACGCTATAAACAATTACTGGGTAGCGTTTCCCCTCCGGATAAGGGGTTCGGCCGCAGCGAATGGGTGCTGTCCCGTCCGTTGTACCGTTACGCGCGGTTTGAACTTAAATCGGTTCCCAAGCCTCAGCGCGCCCAAGCATTGGAATTGCAGATCCGGCAATGGACCCCTTTCAACAAAACCGGCTGGTATCTCTTGTGGGACAAGGAGAATGCGCTGGTTTGGGCATGGGATGCCGATCGCGTCGAATCGGCGATCCTGGACGGCAAGCTCAAGCCGAATAGGACCACCGTTGTTCCTGAAACCCTGCTGCATCAAGCCCAAGAGCAAGGCGTTTATCTTGTGACCTGCATGGAAGGAGTCGAGGGGCAAGTCTGGTCGGAGCACTCGCTGATAAGCAGCCGCTGGTGGCCGGGGCTGCCCGATGCAGGCGAGTGGATCAATTTCCAGCGGGACGCAGGCACTTTTCCTGAACATCAGTCGAGCGAAGTGCCGGACCCGCTTCCCCTGCACTGGGAAGAGAGACCCTGGGCCAGGTCGGCGGCGCTGGGCCGGTCGGCGATGTATGGGGCAGGTCTGGAGCCGAGAGTCCTTCCTGTCATCGCCCTGTTCCTTCTTGCCGGCTCCGTGTGGTATGGGGCGCAACTGATCAAATTACAGGCAGCGATTAGTAACCAGGGCGCCGAGCTTGAGACCTTGAACCTGAAAGCGAGGCCGAATATCGAGGCACGCGGCCAGGCGCTTGAAGCATTGAGCCGCATTAAGACCTTGCAGGCCACTGACCAATACCCCGATCAGCTCAGCCTGCTGGCCAAGGTGGCGGAATCCCTGCCCAAAGATGGGACTTATATGAAAGAATGGGAATTTCTGAACGGCAAGCTGAAGCTGCTGATAGCATCACCGAACAAAATGGTGAGCAGCGACTACATCAAACTATTCCAATCCTTCGGGATTTTCAAGAACGTGCAGGCGTCTCCCAGCAACGACCCGGCGAGTTTGGCATTGAGCATGGAAACCCTCCCCCAAGCCGAAATCAAGTTTGCCGCTGAAAACGTGGGTTCAGCCAAGAACGAAGATGCCCGCTAACAATGATGCTGCGGGGTCTGATCCGTTCCCTAAGAATCTAACGACGAACCACGAACCACGTGATTCGAGCCACGACCCACGTCCCACGAACCCCGCGCGGTTGCGGCGGCGCGGGCATGGCGTATATACTAATGCATATACCGACATGATTTCCCGAGACGAAAATGCCTGAGCCACGGACTGCCAAACTGTTCAAAAACGGCTCCAGCCAAGCCGTTCGCTTGCCCGCTGACTTCCGATTCGAAGGCGAGGAGGTTTACATCACGCGCGACGAGGCAAGCGGCGACGTGGTGCTGTCCACCCGCCCGGGCGCGCGAACCTGGGGCGATTTTTTTGACCTAATGCAAACCATCGATGTGCCGCCTGAATTCATGGCTGACCGTCCGATGAATGTTCCGCCGCCGGAGCGCACCTTGTTTGCGGAGGACGGCCGGTGACCATGCTGCACATGCTGGACACCGATACGGCGAGCTACATCATCAAGCGACGTTCGCCTGCAATCGGCGCCAAGCTTGCAGCCATTCCGCCGTCTATGGTGTGCGTGTCCGTGATGACGCGCGCCGAGTTGCAGTATGGCCTGAAGCGCCTTCCGGCCGGCCATCGCCTGCATATCGGGGTGCGTCAGTTCTTGAAAATCGTCCGTGTGTTGTCGTGGGATGCCGAAGCCGCCGATTTTTACGCCGACATCCGGCATCAGCTGGTGACGACCGGGCAAGCCATCGGCGAAATGGACATGATGATTGCCGCGCACTCGCTTGCCGCCAGAGCAGTGCTGGTGACAAACAACGAGCGCCACTATGAG
>PLYS01000508.1 GCA_003153455.1 Betaproteobacteria bacterium
AATTTTCCGGCCCGCCGCAAGCCGGTATTCTCGGCCGCGGCGAGCGCCTCGATATCCTGAATGCGGCGCTGATCAACGGTATCAGCATGCACGTGCTCGACTTCGACGATACTCACGCGCGAGCGGTCCATCCGAGCGCTCCGGTGCTGCCCGCCATACTCGCGCTCGCCGAGTGGCGGCACATCAGCGGCGCAGAACTTGTGCACGCATTCGTGCTGGGGGTCGAAGCGGAGTGCCGCATCGGGCTGTCGGTCTTTCCCGAGCATTACAACGTGGGCTGGCACATCACCGGCACCGCCGGCGTATTCGGCGCCGCTGCCGCCGCTGGCAAGTTGCTCGGATTGAACGAGCAGCAGATGACGTGGGCGCTCGGCATTGCGGCAACACAATCCGCGGGCCTGCGCGAGATGTTCGGATCGATGTGCAAAAGCTTTCATCCCGGGCGCGCCGCGCAGAACGGCCTCACCGCGGCGTTGCTCGCGGCCAGAAACTTCACCAGCTCGGAGCGCGCGATCGAGGCACCGCGCGGTTTCGCGCATGTACTGTCCACCAAGTTCGACCCCGCGGTCATCACCGAAGGGTTGGGCGCACGCTTCGAGCTTTTATCCAACATGTACAAGCCTTACGCGTGCGGGCTGGTGGTGCACGCAGCGATCGACGGATGTATCCAGTTGCGCAACGAGCATGGCATCCAACCCAATGCAATCGAGCGCATCGATCTCACGGTCTGTCCCATCGTCCTCGAGCTCACGGCCAAGACCAAACCGCAAACCGGCCTCGAAGGCAAATTCAGCGTGTATCATGCGGCGGCGGTGGCCGTGATTTTCGGCGCAGCCGGCGAGGCGCAGTTCAGCGATGCGTGCGTACTCGATCCGCAAGTGATCGCCCTGCGCGACCGCGTCACCGCCGTGCCGGACGACAAGCTGCGCAAACTCGAGGCCCATGTTTCCATCCGGCTCAAAGACGGCAGGACGCATTTCCGCCACGTTGAACACGCGCTTGGCTCGTTGCAACGACCGATGAGCGACGCAGACCTGGAGGCGAAATTCCGCGGACTGACGGATGGGATACTTGGCAGCAAGCAAATTGACGAGTTGATCCGGCTGAGCTGGTCGGTCGCCGAATTGCCGGACGCCGGCGCAATCGCGCGCGCGGCCCAGGTCGGGAAGCGCGATTAGCAATCAGGAATTTTTTGGAAGTGCCATCATCACCAACCACGACCCACGACCCACGANNGTTGACGCCATGACCCAAAAACCCACACCTGCGATTTCACCTGTCATGCAGCAGCTGAGCGTCTACATCGCGTCAGCGCTGCGCAAACCGCTGCCGGCGGCGGTCGCCGAGATAACCAGGCATCACGTGCTTGACACGCTTGCGGCGATGGTTTCCGGATCGCGCCTGCTGCCCGGCAGAACGGCGATCTCGTACGTGAAAACGCTTGGCGGAGCGAAGGAAGCATGCGTGATCGGCGCCCGCTGCGTTACCACCGCCATCAACGCCGCGCTCGCCAATGGCATGCTCGCGCACGCCGACGAGACCGACGACTCGCACGCGCCGTCGCTCTGCCACCCCGGCTGCGCCATCGTGCCCGCCGCGCTCGCCATGGCCGAGCGCGAGCAACTCAATGGCGCCGCGCTGCTGCGCGCAGTCGCGCTCGGCTATGACGTCGGCTGCCGGGTCAATCTTTCGCTCAACGCCTACGAATTCCGCGAGGACGGCCATTCGACGCACAGCTTCGGCCCGATGTTCGGCGCTGCCGCCGCTGCGGGCGCGCTCGCCGGTTTGAACGCCGGCCAGACGCGGCATCTGCTCTCATACACCGCGCAGCAGGCCTCGGGCGTGTCGTGCTGGATGCGCGACGAGGAGCACATCGAGAAGGCGTTCGACTTCGGCGGAATGCCTGCCCGCAACGGCGTCGCGGCCGCAACCATGGTCGCGCACGGATTCACCGGCGTGGATGACGTGTTCTCGGGCGAGCGAAACTTTTTCGTTGCCTACGGCCGCGCGCCGAATCCGGCTGAACTCACACGCGAACTCGGCACGAACTACGAAATCACGAACACCAACATCAAGCGCTGGTCGGTCGGCTCGCCGATCCAGGCGCCGCTCGATTCGCTGCTCGACTTGATCCGCGAGCACCACATCAAGGCCGATGACGTCGAGAAATTGGTGGTGCGCGTCGCGCACCAGGGCGCCAACACGGTCAACAACCGCAACATGCCCGACATCTGCATGCAGCACATGTGCGCCGTGATGCTGCTCGACGGCACTGCCACGTTCAAGTCGTCGCACGACTTGAGGCGCATGCAAAATCGCAAGGTGCTCGAGTTGCGCAGCCGCATCGAGCTTTACGGCGACGATGCACTGACCAAAGTGATGCCGAGCCGGCAGGGCATAGTCGAAATCAGGCTGCGCGACGGACGCGAGTTGCGCCACCACACCAAAGCCGTGCGCGGCACCAGCGACAACCCGATGACGCGCGCCGAAGTCGACGCCAAGAGCTACGACCTGCTGGCGCCGGTCCTCGGCATGGCGCGCGCGCGCAGGCTGTGCGATGCGATCTGGGGCATCGAGAAGCTCAAGGACGTCCGCAAGCTGCGACCGCTGCTGCAGGCCTGAGGCATGGCCCGACTGAATTGAAAATCAATAGCAACCACAGATAAACACGGATGAACACGGATAAAGATCAAGAATTTTTCATCGCAGAGCACACCAAAAAAATCGCACCAGTTCCGGTAACCGCCAGCCCTGTGTCCTCTGTGCGCTCAGCTGAACATGCCGCCGATCGTGCTTTTCATCTGTGTTTATCTGTGTTCATCTGTGGTTTCACGCCTGCCTTTGCCGTAAGCGCGCAGGCGCAGCCCTACCCGAACAAACCGATCCGGATGATCGTGGTCTCGGCGCCCGCTGGCAGCACGGATCTCCTGGCGCGCTCGGTCGGCCGCGCGCTCACCGAGAGCATGGGCCAGACTATCGTGCTCGACAACAAGCCTGGCGGCGGCGGCATCATCGCCTCGGAAACGCTGGCCAAGGCGCCGCCCGACGGCTACACGATACTGATGACCAATACCAGCCACTCGGTGCTGCCGAGCCTGCACGCAAAACTGCCGTACGACCCGATCAAGGACTTCGCGCCGGTCAGTCTGGTCGCGCTCACGCACAGCCTGCTGCTCGTGAACCCGTCGGTACCGGTCAAAAGCGTCAAAGAGCTGATCGAACTTGCCAAGGCTCAGCCCGGCAAGCTTAATTACGCCTCCGGGACCACCGGGGCCTCCGCCCATTTCGGCGCGGAACTGCTGAAGCTGATGGCGGGCGTCAACATCGTGCAGGTTCCGTATAAGGGCACGGCGGCGCAACTTACCGCGCTCTTGTCCGGCGAAGTGCAGATGAGCTTTGTCACCATGCCGTCAGCGCTCCCGCACGTCAGCGCCGGACGGCTGCGCGTGCTCGCGATCGGCAGTCCCAAGCGCTCGCCGGCGCTGCCTGACGTGCCGACGATCGCCGAATCCGGATTGCCCGGCTTCGACATCGGCGCCTGGAACGGTATCCTGGCGCCGGCGCGCACGCCGCAGCCCCTCATCATGCGCCTCAACGCCGAAATCGTGAAAATGACGAAGAACCCCGAGTACAAAGACCACGCCTCCAGCCAGGGCGCGGAACTCATCGGTGATACACCGCAGGAATTCGCCGCCTACATCAAGACGCAGATCGCCCGCTTTGCCAAAGTGGTAAAAGCAACCGGCATGCGCCCCGACTGAGCGCGGCCGCAATTTCAATCGACAGAAAGCAGAGGCAATGGATTTCGAGCTGAGCGAACAGCAGAAAATGTTCCGCGACTCGGTGCGCGGATTCGCCGAGCGCCATCTCGCCGCCGGTGCGCTCGCACGCGCGCACCAGGAAGACCATCCGTGGGACGTCGCGAAACTGATGGCCGGGCAGGGTTTGATGGGCATCGCAATGAAAGAGGAGGATGGCGGCCAAGGCGGCTCGCTGATGGACGCGGTGATCGCGATCGAGACCGTCGCGCAAGTGTGCCCGCGCAGCGCTGATGTGGTGCAGGCCGGCAACTTCGGCGCGATCCGCGTGCTCGCCGAATACGGCACCGAGGACCAGAAAAAACGCTACTTGCAGCGCTTGCTGTCTGGCGAAGGCGTGATCTGCGTCGGCATGACCGAGCCCGACGCGGGCTCCGCGGTCACCGACCTGCAGACCACCGCAGCGCCCGACGGCAAAGGCTACCGTTTGAACGGCAGCAAGGTCTTCACCACTCACGCCCAATATTCAGACGTGATGCTGGTCTACGTGCGCTTCGGCCCGGGCGTCGGCGGGATTGGTTCGGTGCTCATCGAGCGCAAGGCCGAAGGCGTCAAGCAGGGCAAACCGTCGAAATTCATGAACGGCGAGGGGTGGGTCACGACCTATTTCGAGAACGCCTACGTGCCGCCCGAGAATGTCGTGTTGAAGGAAGGTGGCTTCAAGAAGCAGATCGCCGGTTTCAACGTCGAGCGCATCGGCAACACCGCGCGTTCGCTCGCATTCGGCCGTTACGCTTATGAACAGGCACGCCAGTGGGCGCTCGCGCGCAAGCAGTTCGGACGCGCGCTCGCGGAGTTCCAGGGCCTGCAGTGGAAATTTGCCGACATGAAGGTCAAGCTCGACGCGGGGCAACTCTTGCTCTACCGTGCCGCGCTCAACGCCGATCGCGGCTTTCCGTCGGCGGAGGAGACCGCGATCGCCAAGGTGTTCTGCAACCAGGCCGGCTTCGAGATCTGCTCGGAGGCGATGCAGGTGATGGGGGGCATGGGCTACACCGAGGAAACCCTGGTCGAATACTGCTTCCGCAAGTGCCGCGGCTGGATGATCGCCGGCGGCTCGATCGAAATTTTGAAGAACCGCATCGCCGAGAGNNTGAACGAGTGAACGAATGGAGGAGTAGAGGAGGCTCGGCTTGGGGTGTTCACCCGTTCACCCGTTCACCCGTTCACTCCTAACGACCGATGAAAAACGCTCTTACCAACACACAGCTTGCACAAGCCCTCTTTGCGCCAAAATCCGTCGCGCTGATCGGTGCTTCCGGCGACGCGCGCAAGAACACCTCGCGCCCGCAGCGCTTCCTGCGCAAGCACGGCTACACGGGCAGAATCATCCCGATCAATCCCGGCCGCGAAGAAATCTTCGGCGAGCAAGCCTACCCCAACCTGCAGTCGGTCCCGGACGCCATCGATCACGCGTTCATCATGGTGCCGGCCGACGCCGTCGCGGCAGCGCTCGAGCAATGCGTGGCCAAAAAGGTCCCGGTCGCGACGATCTACAGTGACGGTTTCGCCGAGACCGGCGAGGCGGGCCGACGCAAACAAGAGCAGGTGCTCGCTATTGCGCGATCCGGCGGGGTGCGCGTGCTCGGTCCGAACTGCATCGGCATCCTGAGCATGCAGCCATCGCTCGCGCTGTCGGTCAACGCGGTGTTGGAAATGGACAGTATCAAGCACGGGCCGTTCGCGCTCGTATCGCAGTCGGGCAGCATGCTCGGCGGTCTCTTGTCACGCGGGCTCGGTCGCGGCGCTGGCTTCTCCAAGCTGATCTCGGTCGGTAACGAGGTCGACATCGGCGTGGGCGAACTTACCGACATGCTGGTCGACGATCCGTACACCGGTGCGATCCTGCTGTTCCTCGAAACGCTGCGCGATGCCGACCGTCTCGCGCATGCTGCGCGGCGCGCTTACGCGGCCAACAAGCCCGTCGTCGTTTATAAACTCGGCCGCTCTGACATCGGACAGGATCTCGCTGCCTCGCACACCGGCGCGATGGCCGGCGCCGACGAAGTCGCCGACGCATTTTTCCGCGCGCACGGGATGCTGCGCGTGGATAACCTGGAAACGTTGTTCGAACTGCCGACACTGATCGCTGGCCAGAAACCCGCGATGCGCCACTGTATCTCCGTGATGACCACGACCGGCGGCGGCGCTGCCGCGGTCGTTGACCGACTCGGGCTGTTCGGAGTCGACGTCGTGCCGCCGACTGACAACGTGGTCAACAACCTCGCGCGGAAAAACATAGTGATCGCACGCTCGCGCCTCACGGATTTGACCCTCGCCGGTGCCAAGAAAGAAATTTACAGTGCGGTGCTCAGCGAATTGCTCGCGTCCGATCACAATGATCTGGTGCTTGCAGTGGTCGGCAGCTCAGCGGCGCTGCATCCACAAATCGCGATCGAGCCGATTGCCGAAGCGGACAGCCACGGCAAACCGCTTGCAGCATTTCTTGCACCGCACGCCGAAACGTCTCTCGGTTTGCTTGCCGCTGCCGGGGTTGCCGGATTTCGCACGCCGGAATCGTGCGCCGACGCGATTCGCGCCTGGCGCGACTGGGCTGCACCGGTTGCGATGCCGGGCGCCAACTCACAAATACTCAGCGCCGCCTCCGCATTGGTGAAAGCGATGCCAGGCAAACAAGCCAACGAATACGACGCATGCCGGATCTTCGCAGCACTCGGCATTGCGCA
>PLYS01000074.1 GCA_003153455.1 Betaproteobacteria bacterium
GGCTATACGATCGGAGGCATCAGCGACAGCGTGCTGAACTTTGCGCCTAACCTCTATCCGAAGGTCAACTTTGATCCTGTCAACAGCTTCGAGCCTGTCAGCACGGTTGCGACGATCACGTGGGTGATGATCGTGCACCCGTCAGTGCCGGCAACGAACGTGCGGGAGTTTATCGCGCTGGCGAAAGCAAAGCCCGGCCAGCTCGATTTCTCATCCGGGGGCAACGGCAGCCCGCAGCACATCGCGATGGAGTTATTCAAAACTGCAACCGCTACCTCGCTCATTCACGTTCCCTATCGTGGCGCAACACAAGCCGCGCTGGACGTGCTGGGCGGGCGCATTCCGGTCATGTTCACCGCGCTGTCGATCGTGCTGCCGAACATCAAAGAAGGCAAGCTGCGAGCGCTTGCCATCACTAATAGCAACCCTCGTCGAGGTGGTCCAGCGCGGACATATCTTCGTAATCGAGCGTGAAGCCGAACAACTTGGCGTTCTCCTCAATACGTGCGCGATGCTGCGATTTGGGAATTACTACTACGTCGTGCTGCAATGCCCAGCGCAACAGGACCTGGGCCGGGGTTATTGCGTGTTTTCGTGCAATCGTGCAGAGCGTCGGATCGAGGAGCTTTCTGCCGCGCGTCAACGGACAGTAGGCCTCAACCTGAATTCGGTGTGCTCGGCAGAATTCCAGCAGATGCCGCTGATAGAGGAAGGGACTAAATTCGACCTGATTTACCACGGGCACGACATCCGAGTTGTCCATAAGTTCTTTCAGGTGTGCAACGGTATAGTTGCTCACGCCAATCGATTTGCATTTACCCTGCGCGCGCAGTTCGACAAACGCACGCCATGAGTCAAGCCGCTTACCCGGCTCGGGCCAGTGGATCAGGTATAGGTCGATGTAATCCAACCCGAGTCGCGACAAGCTCAACTCGCATGCCTTCACCGCCGAAGCATAGCCCTGGTCTGAATTCCATAGCTTGGTAACGACGAATAGCCGTTCTCGGGGGATTCCGCTTTCGCGCACCGCACGCCCCACATCCGATTCATTACCGTAAAACGTCGCCGTGTCAACGTGGCGATAACCCACTTCGAGCGCGTCTAACACTGCGCGCAGGCAGGAACCACCCGAGGCAATATCATAGACCCCAATGCCAAGCTTGGGCATTAGGTGGCCGTCGTTCAAAACCGCGGCTGATTCCAGAGTGAGAGTCATATGGCGTTCCGCATTCTTGCTGTGATCATCGACGCGATAGCCAATACCCACTATTTCAACGCAAAGACGCAAAGTTCGCAAAGAAAGTCAGAGTCTTGACCCAACAATGAAAATCACCAATCCGGTGAGAGTACTTTTTCAGTATTTTCCTTTGCGTTCCTTTGCGTTCCTCTGCGTCTTTGCGTTTAATCGCAGTTTTTTGAAATTATCTCTTGGCGGCGCGCGCGGGCGTCTTGCGGCGGGGCTTCGGTTCGAATCCCGGTTCGTAGTGCGGACCGGTCATTGTCCCATCAACCGCCTTGCCGATAATGCCCTGCGAGAGATCCTTCAATGCGAGGAAAATCACGTCCTCCTCGGGCGTGGAAACGAGCGTGTGGGGGGCGTTGGCCGGAATGTAGATCAGGGTTCCGGCCGGCGCGACGACCCGCTTGCCGTTGACCGAGCCTTTCAGCGTTCCCTTCACCACGTAGTTGAACTGCTCGTTCTTGTGGCTGTGCATGCGCGAGCCGGTGCCGCGCGGCTTGTGGATGTAACCCACCAGCATGCGCTCGCCTTCGAGGACTCCGCCGTGCGAGGTCGAGTAGCCGGTGCCGGCATCGACCTTCTTCAGTTTTGCCATGCGGAAATGGTATCTTCCGTTGCCGGCTTTCACCGCGCCCGCGGTCTTGGTTTTGGCGATGGTCATGGTTGTTGATCCGTATCAGAGGTAATCGATTTTTTTCCAGCCTTCGACCGGCACGACATTCTTGTTTCTGCCGGGCCGGCGGTCGGCGTAGACCTTGCCTTCCTTCATCACGATCTGGATGCGCTTCTTCTCCTGCAGCACGCGGATGTCCGCGAGCGGGTCGCCGTCGATCGCGAGGATGTCTGCGAGCTTGCCGGCTTCGAGCGTGCCCAAGTCGCGGCCCAGCTTGATCGCCTCGGCCGCGTTTTTCGTCGCGGTCTGGATCGCGTGCATCGGCGTCATGCCGAGCCCGACGTAGACTTCGAGCTCCCANNAGCACGAATTCCGCGGTGCCGAGTTCGCGGCGCAACTGGATCGCGTGATCGGTGCGGTGCGCGAGCGTTGGCGTCACGGGTATGCCGGCTTCCTTGATCATGCCTATTGACTCATCGTCCGAGAACACCATGTGCTCGATGGTGTCGGCGCCGGCCTTGATCGCCATGCGCTGCGCGTTCGTTGTGAAGCAATGCACGGCCGCGGCTTTGTGAAATGCGTGCGCTTCGCTGACGATCGCGTCGAGTTCCTCCTGCGTCATGTTGACGATGTCCGGCTCTTCCTTGTCGGTGCCGCCACCGCCGGAGGCGCAGGTCTTGATCACGTCGCAGCCCCACAGCAGGTTGGTGCGCGCGAGTTTGCGCAATTCGTAGGGGCCGTCGCCGTTGTTGAAGCCGGAGCGCGGCATCGCGCGCGGCTGGATGAGGTCGAGATGCGAACCGGTGATGGTGGTAAAGCCGCCGATCAGCATGCGCGGCCCTTCGAGAATCCCGGCATTGATCGAGTCGCGCACGGCGCACAGTTCCTGCGTGAACAGTCCACGGCTCGAATTCATCCCGAGGTCGCGCAGCGTCGTGAATCCCATGTCGAAGCAATTCTGCGCATGGAAGAGCGAATACATCTGCTGCAGCTGCGGCGTGACTTCCCATTGCGCGACACGGTGATTGTGGAACGTCATGCAATTGAACATCGCCGTGTGGATGTGGCAGTCCATCATGCCGGGCATCAGGGTGCAGCCGGCGGCATCGACGACTTGCGCGTCCGGCGGCACCTGCACGGCGCCCTTGGCGCCGACCGCGTGTATGCGGTCGCCCCTGATCAAGATCACCGGATCGCTGACGACCGGCCCGCCGTTGCCATCGATGAGTTTCGCCGCGGTGACGACAACGGTCTTGGTGTTCGTTTCCTGCTTCGGCCACGCGGGTTCCGGCTTCCACCATTCCTTATTTCCGTCCATGCTGCTCTCGCTCCGTGTGCTTGTGAAATGTCGCCAACACTAGCGGCGACCCTTGGTGTTGTCAATCATCTGACTCTGCTAGCGCTTGACAGGCCGGTCTACCTTTTGTGGACTCGACTCACTTTCCAACGTATTCCAGTCATCAGGTGGATTGCCGCGACTGAGCATTTTCCGAAATACCGTGTAGGGATCATTCTTGCTACCCGCGGTGCGTAGCGTCTTCTCGTCGTTAACCCACGCGTAGACGATTACTTTGGTGTGCGAGTCGTAACGAAAAAACAAGCGAAACCGCCGCCCGACCTTGGCGCGTCGCCAATGCCGAAAGCCCGGTCCCATGGTGTTGCCCTGCCGGTACTCGTCTCTGGCTGGGTCGCTCGGTATGGTCTCAAGCATCAGTTTGGCCAGCGCGGCATAGAGCTTGACGTTGGCATTCGCCAGCGCTTCTTGGGGGCTGCTGGCGATGGCCTTCCCGGAGGCCGCTTTGAGTCGCTCCAACTGCTCCACCACACAGCGATGAAACAGCAGCGACCATTCGCCGGACTTCACAAGCTTACGTCGCCTACGATCTCTTCGGAGATGTCAACCCCGCGCTTCTTCGCCTGTCGCAGGCTCTTGGCCAACGCCGCGGGCAGAGCCGTGACGTTCTTACCTTCGGCAAGGTCGCGCTCGAGCAAGGCCAGAAACCGGGCAATCGCTGGATCGGNNGTGTTCACCCGGTTCCGCGCGCGTGACCATAATGGCTTTGCCATTGAAATCGAATGCGACTTTACCGCCCGTGTCGACACCCAGCGCCTGGCGAATCGGCTTGGGCAGCGTGATCTGACCTTTCGAGGTAATGGTGGCGACTTCGTGAATGCGGGACATGGCCGGTTCCTTTGCGCGGTGACGGCGTATGGTAAGGAATATTCCTTTCCATGTCAAGGTGTCGAATTGCCTCCTCCATTTGACTCGTCGTGCGGGTTCGCAACGCATCGTGCATGCGGCAATTCCTGTGTGCTGTGCGTCGATTTGTTTCAGTTGCGGTTGTATCCACCCATGCGTCCTTGTTAGTATTGCGCGGCCGCGCTTGCATCGAGCCGGTGGCGGTCCTTAAGCATGAATCAATCTATTCGAATCCCAGTCATCCTGTTTACCGGCTTTCTCGGCAGCGGCAAGACCACGCTGCTCAACCGGGTTGTGTCGGATCGCTCGTTCGCGGACAGCGCCGTCATCATCAATGAGTTTGGCGAGATCAGTATCGACCACCTGCTGATAGCCACGCCACGCGCGAACATGTTTGTGCTGGAAAGCGGCTGCCTGTGTTGCACGGTGCAGGGGGAATTGGTCGAGACGTTGCTCGAACTGCTGACTCAGCGTGGTATCGACGGGGTTCCGGCGTTTCGCCGGGTGCTCGTCGAGACCACGGGACTTGCGGATCCGATACCCATCATGGAAACGCTGGCGGCACACCCTGAAATCCCGGGACACTATGCGTTGCACAGCGTGGTGACGGTGGTGGACGGGGTCAATGGGCTCGAACAGCTGGAAGATTTCCAGGAGTCGCGCCGACAGGTGTCGGTTGCCGACAGGATCCTGATCAGCAAGATCGACCTCGTCGCAGCCGATACTCTGGGGAAGCTGGCACAACGCCTTCACGGTCTGAATCCCGGCGCGGTACTGCTGGAGGCGGACACGCGCAGTGCCGACCCGCAGGCTCTGTTCGGAGTCGAATTTTTTGACATGTCGCAGGGACGCGGGGACATAAACGAATGGCTGCGCGCGAATTACCCTCAAGACGAAGGCGGCCACCGCAGCCATGACGACAGCGTGCAAAGCTTTTCCGTGCGTCATGACAAGCCGGTCACGCGGGCCGGCCTGCTGCTGTGGCTCGACATGCTCGCCGGCATGAAAGGCCGGGACTTGCTGCGGGTAAAAGGCGTTTTCAATGTCGAAGGCGAACCGGTTGTTATCCACGTCGTACAGCGTGTGGTTCATGAGCCGATGCCCTTGCGCACATGGCCCGATGACGATCGCAGTTCGCGCATCGTATTCATTACTCGGGGCATCGCGCGTGAGGCAATTGAAAGAACGCTCGACGTGTTGGGTTACGCGCCGCCCGAGCCGGCCCGCTCGGGGGTGGATCCCGAAGCATATGCGCGGTTCGTGTCGGCAGTCGGCAGGTTTCGCTGACCCGCGAATGCGGACTTGACACGGGACATTCGAAAAACGTGGTGAATGCTTGCTCGGGCAGCCGGATAATCGTCGATTACCTGTAAAATAGTCGCACATGGTTTCCCCAGAAGCGGCAGTGGTGACAGGTGCAAGTTCGGGCATCGGCGAAGCCGTTGCCAGGGCATTGCTGGAGCGCGGGCTGATGGTCGTCACGCTGCAGCGGTCGGCGCCGAAGATCAAGCACCCGAACCTGCATTTTCGCCAGATCGATCTGACTGATCTCGAGGCGACAAAGTCGCTCGCACAGCAGCTCGCGGCGGAGTTTCCGGTGCGTTATCTCGTGAACAACGCGGGAGCGAACCGTCCCGCGTTGCTCGAGGACGCCACCATCGACGACCTGCAATATGTGACTGCCGTGACGCTGGGCGCTGCCATGGTGCTCATGCAGGCGTTCGTGCCGGCCATGCGGGCGGCGAAATTCGGCCGCATCGTGAGCGTTTCGTCCCGCGCCATACTCGGCAAGACCTACCGCACGGTGTATGCGAGCGCCAAGGCCGGGCTTGTCGGCATGGCGCGCACAGTGGCGATCGAGGTGGGCGGCGATGGCATTACTGTCAATGTTGTGGTTCCGGGTCCGGTCGCGAGCGATCTTTTTAATCGCGGCCACCCGGAGGGCAGTGCCAAGCGCCAGACCGTCATTGACAGCATTCTTGTCAGGCGAGTTGGCACGCCGGAGGATATCGCGCGTGCCGTCCTGTTTTTGCTCGACCGCGAAAGCGGCTTTATTACCGGCCAGGCATTGTTCGTTTGCGGTGGGACGAGCGTGACCGGCACGGGCGGCGCCTGAGCGGCAACCGGACATTCGATCTGACCATCACTTCGAACACGTCGGAACAGCAGCGTGATGCCGGCGCTCAACATCGACAATCAGCCTCCATCCGTTGCCGGATAGCCTGCCTGTTCCATCATTTGGTCAAGCTCACGCCGGTTTTCCTGATCGGATTTTCTGCAATGGGGGCGGGATGCGGTAGTGCATCAGCGGCTCCTGCTGCGCTCAATCCAGAAATCGAATCCTTCATCGAACAACTCGTCACTGACCACGATTTCGACCGCCGCGAACTGCGACGCTGGTTCAAGCACGCGCACGTGCAGAGCGGGGTGCTGAAAGCAATGTCGCGTCCGGCCACTGCGCGCCCGTGGTACGAGTATCGCGCCAGTCAGCTTACCGAGGCGCGTATCCGCGGCGGCCTCGATTACTGGCAACGCCACGCCGATACGCTGGCGCGCGCCAGCA
>PLYS01000135.1 GCA_003153455.1 Betaproteobacteria bacterium
GTCCTGCTCGACCAGAAGAATCGCCAGGTGGTCCTTGCGATTGAGGTCGAGCAGCACTTCGGCGAGCCGCTCGACGACCATTGGCGCCAGACCGAGCGACATTTCGTCAACCATCAACAGTTTCGGCGCGGCCATGACGGCGCGGCCGATGGCCGTCATCTGCTGCTGCCCTCCCGATAGAGTACCGGCTTCCTGGCGCAACAAGACCTCGAGCTCGGGGAAATATCTGAGCACCGTCTGGAAATCCTCTGCAACCCGTTCAGTATCAGTGCGGGAATAGGCGCCCAGCATCAGGTTTTCCGCCACGGACAGAGCGGCGAACAAACGCCGTCCCTCGGGCACTTGCGCAATGCNNGATCAGTGTCGTCTTGCCGGCGCCATTGGCGCCGACCAGCGCCACCATTTGTCCCGCAGAAACGGCCAGGTTCAAGTTCCAGAGCACCTGCGTATCCCCGTAGGCGAAATCCAGACCGGCGATGTCGAGAAGCGCCATTCGGGTACCCCGATACTAGCCGATCGCCAAAGCGTGCCGCTTCGCGAAGCGCGCGCCGAGATATGCATTGATGACGTTCGGATCAGATACAACTGCTTGCGGCGTACCCTCCGCAATCTTCTTTCCGAACTGCAGTACGACGATGCGCTGGCACAACGATAGGATCGCCTTCATCACGTGCTCGACCATGATGATCGTCTGGCCGGTCTGATTTAGACTGCGCACGATTTCAATCATCGAGACGATCTCGGTCTGATTGAGGCCGGCCGCGACTTCGTCGAGCAGCAGAAGCTTCGGGCGCATCGCGAGAGCGCGCGCCAGTTCGAGCCGCTTGCGGTCAGACATGGTCAGATGTGACGGTAAATACGTGGCCTTCGCGGATAGCCCGACCTGTTCGAGCGCCGCAACCGCCCGCACCAGGGCCTCGGCACGCCCGAGCGTGCGTGCTCCGGAAAACATCGCGCCGACCGCGACGTTCTCGCGCACTGTCAACGTGGCGAACGGTCGCACCACTTGAAAAGTGCGGGCGATTCCGAGTTTTGCAATCTTGTAGGGCGGCAGCCCGGTGATGGTGCGGCCATCAAACTCGATCGACCCGGATTGCAGCCGATGCAGCCCCGAGATCGCGTTGAGCAGCGTGGTTTTCCCGGCCCCATTGGGTCCGATCAGGCCCACCAACTCTCCTTGCGCAACTACAATGCTCACATCGGCGAGCGCAATCACGCCACCGAACCGAAGAGTCACGCCTCGTGCATCGAGCATCACGTTCGCGGGCTCCGATCGGTCTCATCGCGTCGCAGGAGCCGGGTCGACAATTCGACGATGCCCTTCGGCATTGTGTAAACAACGATGACAATAAGGAGGCCGAGAACCAGCAGATGGCCTTTTTGCAAATTGCTCCACAGTACCGTCGATAGCAATTCCAGAAACCCCGCGCCAAGCAACGGCCCGAAAATCGTTCCCATGCCACCGATCAGCATCATGATATAGCCCTTCAGCGAGATACTGATGTCAAAAGCGCTCGCCGGTTCGATAAAATTCATTTGGTAGCTCCAGACGGCGCCGGCAGCGCCCGTAAACGCCGCGCTCAGCGCCCAAGCCAGCGTTTTCATTGCCGTGGTGTTGATACCCATCACCTCCGCACCCGCCTCATTGTCGCGCAGCGAACGCAATGCGAAGCCGAACGAGCTGTTCGAAAGCCACCATACGGTTAACGTCGCCACAAACAGGATGCCAATCATCGTGTAGTAGATCCATACGTAAAGCAAAGTCGGCGCCAAGTCAGTCATTGGCAGTGGCAGCCCTTGGGCGCCGCCCGTCCTGCCGCCGACGTTGATGATCAATTCCAGTACCGCCATGTTGAGCGCGACCGTGGCGATCGCGAAATAGTGGCCTTTCAAACGTAGCAACGGCCAACCGAACATGATCGATATGAGAGATGCGACAATCGCGCCGCCGGCGACAGCTACCAAGAACGGCAACCCCGCATTCATCATCATGCCGCAGGCGTAGGCGCCAATACCGAAAAAGACTGAGTTACCGAAAGCATGGTAGCCGGTAAAGCCGACGATGATATTGAGTCCTTGCGTGATGATCGCAAACATAGCGATCGAGGTCAGCACCCGCAGCCAGTAGTTGTTTGCTAGCGCAGGTATCGCGAAGGCAATGAGCAGAAGCGTCAATACGGCGGCGATTTTGAGGGCTTGGCGAGGGCGTTTAGCGGCCGGCATGCGTGCGCCTCATTGTGCTTCTCCGAACAGGCGGCGGCCGAACAACCCCTGAGGCCGGAAAATGAGAATCGCAAGAAATAGACTCGTCGCCACGATCTCCTGGTAACTCACCCCGAGAGTCATCGACGCGATCGACTGAATTAGTCCGTAAAGGAAGCCCGCGACCACGGCGCCGGGGACGTTACCGACGCCTCCCAAAACAGTGATTACGAAGACCGCACCTATGAACGTCTGACCCATCGCGGGGGAAATGGGAATCAGCATGCTGGCCAAGGCGCCGGCACCGCCAGCCAGGGCGGCGCCGGCCCCCGTGGTCAGTGCGAAGACCCGCTCGGGATTAATTCCCATCAGGCGCGCTACGTCGCGATCCAGCGCGGTCGCGAGAATCGCCTGGCCAGCCTTCGTCCGGTTCATGAACAGGTACAACGCTACGGCCAAGATTAGAGCGATGCCAAAGGTCGCCAAGCGCACATAGGGAATCAACACGTCACCGACTGCGATTNNAGCTCGAAAATTCGACGAGAAAATCATGTTGAAGCCATCAACAATCACCAAGTCGAGGCCGAAGGTCAGCGCCAGCGTCAACAGGAGGCTGGTTCGCATTACGGGATTGAGGATCCACGCCTGAACTGCGTAGCCCACCGCGAACAGCACAGCCATTGCTGCCGGAATTGACACGAAAGGATCAACCCCGGCATGGGTGAACAGCAGGTACGATACGAAAGCCCCGATCATGATGTAGGCGCCGTGGGCAAGGTTGATAATGCCCATTACGCCCCAGACCATCGAGAAACCGACGGCCGCCACCCCATACAAGCCGCCGAGAAGCAATCCGTTAATAATTGACTGCGCAAGAAGCATCGTCGAATTCAGGTAAACGCCCAGCGCATGCGAGCTCTCGCAGTCAGGAGAGGACCATCATGGAGTAGGTAGCCGTCTTGACGGCTACCTACTGGTTCGGCTTCGGATAAACGAACGCCTTCTGCGCGACCGCTTTCGGGAAGACCGTCACCGGCGTGCCGCCTTGAATCTGGGAGGCCACTAGCGACGCATCCATGTTGACACCGGTATCGGAAAACTTGAAGTTGCCGTNNCAGAGCGTTACGCACGGCTTGGCCATCGAGAACGCCGGCTTTTTCAATTGCCATCTGCAAGATAATGCCAGCGGCGGTACCACTGGAGGCATGAAAGGTTGGTTCGACGCCGAACTTATCCTTGAACTTCTTCGCGTAAGCGACAGAGTTAGCGTAGTACGGTCCCTTATACGTAAGATTAGCTGCCCAGTAATCGACTCCGGTAAGGCCTTCAGCGGAAGCGCCCAGCGCCGCGCGCAAGTCAGGGATACCAATTGCAGTTGCCAAACCCATCAGCTTTGGCGTGACGTGCAGTTCTTTCATGGACTTGACCAGCAGGATGCTGTCCTGGGTGTACCCAGAGGCAAGAGCCAC
>PLYS01000289.1 GCA_003153455.1 Betaproteobacteria bacterium
CGGAGCACGAAAACCGGTGGCCGCCAAGCGCCGAAGGCGCCGGTAGTAAGCTCGCTGACTCATACGCATTCATCAGCGCAGGAAATAGACAGCTCGCTGTCCGTCCAATAGCGCGGTTGCGCGCATGCTTCAACCCGTTGGTTGGGAAGAGGACCTACGACCCGGGCTGGGGCACGGTCCTCTACTTCTGGTTCCTAAGCAAGCGCTCATTGAGCTGTTCGGCGTTTGCGGGCATCATTACCGCGGATTGGCGGCGCTGCCGCGCGGTAATCCAGCGTTTCAAGGGGGAAAGAAATGCCATCCAGTTCTCGACTCGCGACTGCGCGGGCGCTCGTGCTTTGCGTCGCGGCTCTGCTTTCCTTGCCTGCCGTTTCGACTGCGCAGCAATACCCGAACAAACCGATTCTGGTAGTCGCGCCATTTTCCGCCGGTGGCGATTCCGATCTCGCCGCGCGCAACCTGACCGCGGTGCTGCCGAAATACACCGGCCAGAACAGCGTCGTGCTCAACAGGGCCGGCGCCAGCGGCGCGATCGGCTCGGAATACGTGAAGAAGGCGGCGCCCGACGGCTACACGCTGTTGCTGGCGCGGGTCGGCTCGCAGGCGACGTTGCCGGCGCTGAAGCCCGATCTCGGCTACAAATGGAACGACTTCACCTTTCTCGGACTGCTCGAGCTCAACCCCTACGTGTGCGCGGTGCGCGGCGACTCGCCCTACAAGACATTCGGCGAACTGGTCGAGGGCATCAAGAAGAATCCGGGCAGGCTCAAATACAGCACCGCCGGCATCGGCACCATCCACGAGATGGGGCCGCAGATGCTGTTCGACATCCTCAAGCTCGGTAAGGAAGCGGCGATCCAGGTGCCATATAAAGGCGGCGGCGAAGCGTCGGTCGCGCTGGTGTCCGGCCAGGTCGATATCAACTGCACCAACCTCGGCACCGCGCTCGGCTTCATCCTGTCGGGGCAGTTGCGCGGGCTGATGACCACCACTCCGGAGCGCTATAAGGAGATCCCCAATGTACCGACCGCGAAGGAAGTCGGCTTCCCGCAGCTCGAGCGCATCATCGGCTGGAGCGCGCTTTACGGGCCGCCCGGCATGGACAGGAAGCTCGTTGCCTACTGGGGCGGGGTGCTGCAGAAAGTCGCAAAAGATCCGCAATGGATCAACGCGACCGAAAAAATGGGCTCGGTGCCGCGCATACTGCCGCCGGAAGACACTTCGCGTTTCATCAAGGAACAGTTCGAGACTTACGACCGGCTCGGCAAGGCTATCGGGCTTACGTTGCAGTAATCTGACGCGCCGGTTGCATCATCGTCGTTCCGGGTTTGTCGACCTCAATCCAGTACATGCGACACCAGTCCGTCCGCCAGCTTGGGTTCGAACCAGGTGGACTTCGTCGGCATGACTTCGCCAGCTTCGGCCACGGCCATCAACTCTTCCATGCGCGTAGGTTGGAGGGCGAAGGCGGCGGCCATCTCGCCGCTGTTTACGCGTTTCTCCAGTTCCGGCAGGCCGCGGATGCCGCCGACGTAGTCGATGCGTTTGTCACGCCGCAAATTTTTGATGCCCAGAACGGGTCCGAGCAAGTGGTCGGACAGCAGGCTCACGTCAAGGCGGGCCACGGGATCGTTGACGGGAATCATCTCACGGTGGATCGCCATGCGATACCACTGGCCGGCGAGATACAGACCGAATTCGGCCGGATTCGCCGGTTGGATCGGCGTGGAGCTTTTTTCGACGGAAAAATTTTCCCGCACACGCGTAAGGAAAGCCGCGGCGTCCATGCCGCTTAAGTCGGCGACGACGCGGTTGTAGGCGAGAATCTGCATCTGGTGGTGGGGGAAGGTCACTGCCAGGAAATAGTTATAGTTTTCCTCCCCGGTGTGGCGCGGATTGGCGGTGCGGCGCGCAGCGGCGACGCGCGAGGCCGCCGCCGAGCGGTGGTGGCCATCGGCAATGTAGAGGGCGGGCAGGGCATCGAAGGCTAGTGTCAGTCGTGCCTGAATTTCGGCGTCGCGCACCACCCACAGGGTGTGGCGGATGCCATCGTCGGCGGTTGCGTCTGCATCGGGTGCGCCGGTCGAGGCGCGGGCCAGGATGTCATCTATCTCTTGCGCGTTCGGATAAGCGAGCAGCACCGGGCCGGTTTGGGCATTCAGTGCTTCGATCTGGCGCACGCGGTCGCTTTCCTTGTCAGGTTGCGTGAACTCGTGTTTGCGGATGCGGTTCGCGTCGTAGTCCGCCACCGAGGCCGCCGCCACCAGGCCGGTCTGCATGTGCCCGCCCATGATCAGGCGATAGACGTAGTAGCAGCGCGCCGGGTCGCGGGCGAGGATGCCTTCGCGCAACATGAGACCCAGGTTTTCCGCTGCCTTGGCATAGACTTGAGGCGCGTAGGGATTGGTTTCCACCACCGGCAGGTCTATCTCCGGCCTGGAGATGTGGAGGAAGCTCCATGGCCTGCCGAAGGCTCGCGTGCGCGCTTCGTCGGTGGACAGCACGTCGTAGGGCGGGGCGATGACTTCGGCGGCGCGGCCGGATGCCGGACGCAGGCCGGCGAAGGGTCGGATCAGGTGCATGTCGGGTTCCTGGATCAGTAATGATATCGAAGCTGCAGAATGTAGAGACGCCCGGCTTCGACCCGATACACAAGGCGGTGCTCATCGGTGATGCGGCGCGACCAGTAGCCCTGCCAGCCGTGCTTGAGCGGCTCGGGTTTGCCGATGCCAGTGAACGGGTGCCGGCGGATATCCTCGGTCAAGGCGTCAATTCGCGCCAGCATTCGCGGGCTTGCCTTGCGCCACCAAGACAGGTCCTGCTTTGCCTGGTCGGCGTAGAATGGCTCACCGGCGGCGACGGGCGCGGAGCGCGATTTCTTTTTCGACGTGCTCACGGGCGGCGCGCAACCGCGCGGCATTCTTGGGGCTGCGCAGAAGGTAGACGGTTTCTTCCAGCGCTGCGTAATCCTCCATCGATATCAGCACCGCGGATTTGCCCTTTTGCCGGGTGATTAAAACGGGTGCGCGATCCTGCGTCACCTTGTCGAGCGTCTTTGCAAGCCGGTTACGCAACTGCGTGTAAGAGATGGTATCGAGCATGATCTGACCCTGTCCAATGTTCTGCACAGAGCACATTTTAGCACCGAAGGCGGCGCTGGAATATAGGCGTGCGGGCGGCGGTCAGCGGGGCCCTGAGTGCTCAAGGTTACAACTGCGATTATCCCCGATCAGCCGGCGAGCTCGCTGAAAATCTGCTTAACGCGTGTAACGCGTTCACCGACTTCGTGCAGGTCGGCGCTGACCCTGAGCCGGTCCTGTCCCGCCAGCCGATAGTGCTTGTTGCGCTGGATGAGCTGCATCACGCGTGCCGCGTCGAGCGGTGGGTTCGGTATGAACTGCAACTGCACGCCGGCTTCGGAGGCGTCTATGCGCGCGATCCCCAGCGGTTTGCCGAGCACGCGCAGGCGATGACTTTCGAGCAGCGTCTTCGCATGCGGCGGCAGCGTGCCGAAGCGGTCGATGAGTTCCTCGTGCATCGCGTCGAGCTCGCCCGCGTTGTCGCAATTGGCAAGCCGCTTGTAGAGCACGAGGCGCTCGTGGATGTCGTTGCAATAAGCATCAGGCAGCAGTGCCGGCGCGTGCAGATTGATCTCGGTGGTGATGCCGAGCGGCGCCGACAAGTCGGGTTCGCGGCCTTCCTTCAGCGACCTCACCGCGGCTTCCAGCATCGTGCAATAGAGGTTGAAACCGACTTCCTGCATTTCGCCGGACTGCGATTCGCCCAGCATTTCCCCGGCGCCGCGGATTTCGAGGTCGTGCATCGCGAGGAAGAAGCCGGCGCCGAGTTCATCCATCTGCTGGATCGCTTCGAGGCGCTTCTTGGCCTGGCTCGTGATGTTGCCTTCGTCGGGCAGCAGCAGGTACGCGTAAGCCTGATGATGCGAGCGCCCGACGCGCCCGCGCAGCTGGTGCAACTGCGCCAGGCCGAACTTGTCGGCGCGGTTGATGACGATGGTGTTGGCGGTCGGCACGTCGATGCCGGTCTCGATGATGGTCGTGCACAGCAGGATGTTGAAGCGCTGCTGGTAGAAGTCGCGCATCGCCATCTCGAGCTCGCGCTCGCGCATCTGGCCGTGGGCGATGCGGATGCGCGCTTCCGGCACCAGCCGTGTGAGGTCCTCCTCGATCTGAACGATGGTGTCGATGTCGTTATGCAGAAAATATACCTGACCGCCGCGCTTCAGTTCGCGCAGCACCGCTTCGCGTATCAGTCCTTTACTGTGGCGCGCGACGAAAGTTTTGATCGCGAGCCGGCGCTGCGGCGCGGTCGCGATCACCGAAAATTCCCGCAGGCCCTCGAGCGCCATGCCGAGGGTGCGCGGGATTGGCGTCGCCGTCAGCGTCAACACGTCGACTTCGGCGCGTAACGCCTTGAACCGCTCTTTTTGCCTTACGCCGAAGCGATGCTCTTCGTCGATGATGACGAGCCCTAGGTTCTTGAATTCCACGTCCTGCTGCAGCACTCTGTGGGTGCCGATCACGATGTCGATCGTGCCCGCGGCAAGCGCGGCGAGTGTCTCGCTTACCTGTTTCTGCGAGCGGAAACGCGACAATTCCGCGATTTTCACCGGCCATTCGGCGAAGCGGTCGGAAAAGGTATTGAAGTGCTGTTCGGCGAGCAGCGTGGTCGGCACCAGCACGGCGACCTGCCTGCCTTCGTTGACCGCGACGAACGCGGCGCGCAGCGCGACCTCGGTCNNGTCTTGCCGAAGCCGACGTCGCCGCAAATCAGGCGGTCCATCGGTTTGCCCTGCTGCAGGTCCTGCAGCACGGCAGTGGCGGCGGCGAGCTGATCGGGCGTTTCCTCGAACGGGAACGCGTCGCAGAACGCCTCGTAGTCGTGCTGCCGAATGTGGAATGCGTGGCCGTGACGCATCGCGCGTTGGGCGTAAACATGGAGCAGCTCAGCCGCGGTGTCGCGCACCTGTTTCGCGGCCTTGCGCTTGGCCTTGTCCCACTGGCCGCTGCCGAGCGCGTGCAAGGGCGCCGCTTCGGCCGGCGCGCCGCTGTAGCGGCTGATCAGGTGCAGCTGCGACACCGGCACGTAGAGCTTATCGCCGCCCGCGTACTCGAGCGTCAGGAATTCGGTCGCGCCTTCGCCGAAGTCGAGATTCTGCAAGCCGAGGTAACGGCCGATGCCGTGCTGTTCGTGCACCACCGGGTCGCCGACCTTGACTTCCGACAGGTCGCGCAGCATGCCTTCGCTAGTGGTCTTGCGCTGCGCTTCACGCGTGCGGCGGTTGCGCGCTTGCGCCGCATACAGTTCGTTCTCGGTGACGAGCGCGATGCGGCGTGCGGGCAGCACGAACCCGGCGGCGAGTGGCGCAACGCCGAGCATAAGCGGCGCGTGGCCCGCGAGAAATTCGCCGCAGTCGCTGCAGGTTGCGGGCTCGAGGCCGTATTCCTTGAAATACTCGAGCATGGTTTCGCGCCGGCCCAGGCTTTCGGCAAGCAGCAGCACGCGGCCGTCGAAACCGTTCAGGAACGATTGCAGCCGGTTGAGCGGGCGATCGGCGCGGCGGTCGACCGCGAGCGGCGGCAGCGCCGCCGTCGCGGGGGTGTTAAGTGTTGAGTGTTGAGTGTTGAGTGTTGTTGATGTTTCAGAACTCTCAACGCTTAACTCTGAACTCTCAACTGCGAGGATCTCGATCCGCGCGAACGGCTTGATCGCGCCGAAGAATCCATCGGCAGGCAGAAACAATTCTCCCGGCGGCAGCACCGGATTGCCGCGGTCGCCGCGCAGCAGGTCGTAGCGCGTCTGCGTGTCGCGCCAGAACTGCTCGATCGCCGGCTGCACCTCGTGATGCAGCACCAACGTGGTGTTAGGCGGCAGGTAATCGGTAAGAACGGCGGTATGCTCGAAGAACAGCGGCAGGTAATACTCGACGCCGGCCGGCGCGATGCCGTTGCTGACGTCCTTGTAAATCCGCGAGCGCGACGGATCGCCCTCGAAGCGCGCGCGGAAATTGCGGCGGAACTGCGTCTGGCCGTCCTCGTCGAGCGGAAATTCGCGCGCGGGCAGCAGCCGCACCTCGTTGACCTTGTAAATGCTGCGCTGGGTGTCGACGTCGAAGCTGCGAATCGATTCGATCTGGTCGTCGAACAAATCGAGGCGGTAGGGCAGCGCGCTGCCCATCGGAAACAAATCGATGAGGCCGCCGCGAAAGCTGAATTCGCCGGGCGCCAGCACTTGGGTCACATGCGAGTAGCCGGCGATCGCAAGCTGCCTGCGCAGCTCGTCAGCGGCGAGTTGTTCGCCCTGCTTGAAGAAAAAGGTGCGTGCCGCGAGATATTCGATTGGCGTGAGGCGGTAAAGCGCAGTCGTGACCGGCGCCAGCGCGACGTCGAACGCCTGCTGCATGATTTGGTACAGCGTCGCGAGCCGCTCCGACACCAGATCGTGATGCGGCGAGAAGCTGTCGTAAGGGAGCGTTTCCCAATCCGGCAGCAGGTGGACTTTGAGCGCCGGATCGAACCATGGGATTTCTTCGAGCAGCCGCTGCGCATCGGCTGCGCTGGCGGTAATCACGAGCAGCGGGCGCACCTTTCCCGCCAGTTCGGCGATGGCGAGAGCATCGGCCGAACCGTGAAACGGGCCAACCCGGCTGCGTTGGCCGGGAGGCAGCGCTTCCATCAGCATCGGATCTACTGCAAAAAGCCGCCATTATACCGGCGTTTAGTCGTTCGTTCTGACTGCGATCTATGCCGGGCATGCTGCGGCTGGTAAAGTAACAAAATGTTCTACCTCGCGTCCATTGACGACCTGATTGCGCTGAAGACCGGGACCGGTCGCTTGCGGGACGAATACGACGTGCGTATTCTTACCGAATTAAAGAAGCCAGACCAGGAGTAATCAACGTGAATTCTGACCAAGCAGACATCCAGCGCATTCGCGATGAAATCCGCGCGAGCCGCAGGATGTCAGACCTTGATCGTTTGCAGTGGCTTGAGGAAATCTGCGTATTCACCAACATGTTCCGGCAGGCGCCCGAAGTGGCCAGGTCCGAACCGGCAACGGTGGCGCCGGGTAGATCCACTACTGACTCCGCGTAAGCCCGCGATGCTCGCCCGCCCGCAAGAGATCGTTCGTGCGCGGATTGGTTTCCTTTCTATCCCTTTTGTGACTTCGGATGCCTGCACGCCTAGAATGTATTGCATTGATGTATTAAAAGTGGAGATTGTCATGGCTGCGTCGGCGCGTTTGAATTACGATCTGGAAAGCTGGCTGGGTCGCTACTGCCGTTCCAAGGGTGTTTCGAAAACCGAAGTGATCGAGTTGGGGTTGCTCAAGGTTCGCCGCATGGAAAACGGGACCGAGGCGCACCTTCATCCGGCATTCGCTGCATTCCAGAAAGTCGCCTCCGGCCTGGTCAAGGAGCACAGTAGCGGCCGGGAACGCCGCTCGATCGACGCCATGAGAAAGGCCGTGCGTGCCAAGTATTCTTAGTGAAGGAGTTCTACGCCGCGCAGGGCGTGGTCCCGGTGGGAATTACGAGCCCCAAGGAAATCGCCCGGTTTTTGCGTGCAGATTTTGAACGCATCGCGAGACTCGTTAAGATCGCGGGCGTCAAGCCCGAGTAGCCAGGTGCGCGAGCGTCTCGGGCCGATTGATATCCGTCGCTAAAAGGTTGGTTCAGCGGCGGTGAATCGCGATCGGGATGCGGTGCCGGCCGAACTGGCCGTGGAATGCTTCGAACGCGCCTGCGATGGAAGTTGCACAGTACGGGCATTTGCCGTCGGGCGTCACGTCGTAGGACGCGATTTCGTGCCAGTCGCGCACGATCAGCGCCGCGTGGCATGACGGGCAGAAAGTCGTGCCGCCTTCCGAGTCGTGAACGTTGCCGGTGTAGACGTAGTGCAGACCGGCGTCGAGCGCGATCTGGCGTGAGCGGTGCAGCATTGAGGCTGGCGTGGGCGCCAAGTCGTCCATCTTGTAGTCTGGGTGGAACGCGGTGAAATGTACCGGCACGTCAGGCCCGAGTTCTTTCATGATCCACGCGCACTCGGCGGTGATTTCCTCGACCGAGTCATTCTTGCCGGGAATCAACAGCGTTGTGATCTCGAACCAGACATTGGTCTCGTGCTTGAGATATGCGAGCGTGTCCAGCACCGGCTTAAGGTGCGCGCCGCACAGCTTGACGTAAAACTCGTCGGTGAACGCTTTGAGGTCTACGTTGGCGGCGTCCATTTTGGCGTAGAACTCGCGCCGTGCCTGGTCGTGAATGTAACCCGCGGTGACCGCAACGGTCTGCACGCCGCGTGCACGGCAGGCATCGGCGGTGTCCATCGCGTACTCGGCGAAGATTACCGGATCGTTGTAGGTGAACGCGACGCTCTTGCAGCCGTTGTCGATCGCGGCGCGCGCGATCGCCTCGGGCGAAGCCTGGTCCATGAGCGTATCCATCTCNNAACGACAGTACGCTCGAGCCGGGGTAGAAGTGGCTGAGCGGCTTCTTTTCGATCGGGTCGATGCAGAATCCCGACGAGCGGCCGTAGGTGGTGAGTATCATTTCGTCGCCGACGCGCTGGCGCACGAAGCAGGCGCCGCGCTGGCCTGCGTGCAGCCGGCAGTCGCGCGGGCACAGGTCGCATTGCATGCGGCCGTCTTCCAGCATATGCCACCAGCGGCCCCGGTATTGATCGGGCGCCGCTTTGGCCGGCGTTACTGTTCCGACCATTTGCTCACCGTGTAGCGCGACAGCTTGACCGCCGAGTCCCAGAAATCGGGCGGCAGTCCGGCCTTGTATTTGAGGCTGCCGAGAAAAACGCGCGGGTCGTGAAAATCCCCCCACACCTGCGGCAGAAAGGTGCTGCGATGATAACCATACTCGAAAATCACGCCGTCGATCTCGGGCCTGAGCTGCGCGAGCGCATCCTCCTCGTCGCGGAACGCGACGCTTTCGATCGCGGACAGCACTGAAACCTCGACGCGAATCGAGTTGAACTCGTGTCTCTCGAGCGGCTTGAAGCGCGGATCGCGGAAAGCGGCGGCGATGGCGTTGGCCTTCACGTCCAGGAGCAAAGGACGATGCGCTTCCAGCGTGCCGATGCAACCGCGCAACTGGTCTTGCTGCATCAGCGTGACGAATGATGCGCCGATCTCGCGCAGCCAGGCGGCCGCGTCGCTCGCGGCGTGCGTCGTGCCGAGCTGTTCGGCAATCGCAGCGCGCGCCAGCGGCAGCAGGAAATTGCCTGCTTCCTGCGGCAGCCTGGCGCTGACGGTGCTTTGCTGCGGCGCGAGCGCGCTCAGCCTAGTGGACATGTGGCGCCTCGTAAAACGCGAACGCGCCATAGCCGACCACGCGCTTGCGGTCACCTGCGGTGTCGCCCGAGTTGCGCAAATCGAGCAGCTGCGGCGTGAGGCTGCGCCGGCGCGCGGCAAGCACCAAGCCGTTGACCGGCGTGCCGCCGCATGCCTGCTCATGCGAGATGTCGGTGCGCAGATCGAGGATCGCCTGCGCGGTGGCGCGGTCGATTGTCTGCGCCTCGTGGTAGCTCAGGTAGTGCGAAAGGTCGGAACTCACCACGATCAGCGTTTCGGCGCCGCCCCACAGAATATCGAGCACCTGCGCGACTTCGTCCGCGGTTGCGTCGCCGACCGCAAGCGGCACCACGGAGAACTTCTCGAGCACGGTTTGCAGGAACGGCAGGTGTACTTCGAGCGAATGCTCAAGCGCATGCGCCGCCGGGCTCACCGTGACCTGCGGCAGTTTTGACAGTTTCACGACGGCGTCGACGTCGATCGGAATGTTGCCGAGCGGCGTTGCCATTACTGCCGCGGCGGGCAATGCCAAGCCGCGCACCGGCACGCGATGCACCGGCCCGAGCAGCACCACTCGCGTCACTTTGCCGCGCGCGGGCGCGAGCCGCGCGTAGGCCGTTGCTGCGATCGGTCCGGAATAAACATAGCCGGCGTGCGGCGCGATGATTGCCTTCGGCACAGGTTTGCCGCGCGCAGCGGATTCGGCATGCGCGAGCAACGCGCCGACCTCGCGCGCCAGTTCGGGCGCAGCGGCCGGATAGAACATCCCTGCAACAGCGGGTGGACGCACCGTATTCATAGTACCCTGCTAAATCGATTGATATTAAATGAGGGGCCGATGGTGGAATATCAAGGCCCGGCAAAGGGACTGTATTAATTATAGTCCTCGCGTTGAATGACGATTGCAACGGATAAACGCGCAGGCGGCCGTGCTGCGGCGCGGGGCGGCGGTAGGGCATTGAACTGCTGATACAATCGCAGCTAATTGCAACCGCGTTCCCCTCCACATGTCGAAACTTTTTGCCCTGATTCCCGCTGCGGGCAGCGGCTCGCGCATGGGTGGCGATCTCCCCAAGCAGTATCTGCCACTCGCCGGCAAGCCGCTGCTCTATCATGCGCTTGCCTGTCTGTTCCGGCATGCCGCGATCGAGCGCATATTCGTGGTGCTGGCTGCAGGCGACAGGCACTATGCCGGATACGACTGGCAGCCGTTTGCGGCGAAGCTTGAACCGCTGTATTGCGGAGGTGAAACGCGTGCGGCAAGCGTGTTTAACGGGCTGCTTGCGGTGCGCGACGTAATCGATGACAGCGACTGGGTGCTGGTGCACGACGCGGTGCGGCCATGCCTCGCGCTCGAGGTGCTCGAGCGGCTGATCGCGGCCTTGCGCGACGATCAGACCGGTGGTTTGCTCGCGCTGCCGGTGGTCGATACGCTCAAACGCGGCGATGCCGGCGCTTATGTCGTGCAGACCGAGCCGCGCGAGCATCTATGGCAGGCGCAGACGCCACAGATGTTCCGCTACCGGCTGCTGCTGGAAGCGCTGCACGCGAGCGGCCCTGTGCACGGGACCGACGAAGCGAGCGCGATCGAGCAGCTCGGCCTGCGGCCGAAACTGGTGGTGGGCGACAGCCGCAACCTGAAAGTGACTTATCCGCAGGATCTCGAACTCGCGGAGTTACTCCTGAAAAACATGGAACCACGGATTTTCTGAATGCGAATCGGACAGGGATTTGACGCGCACGCGTTGAAAGCCGGGCGCAGGCTGGTGATCGGCGGCGTGACGATACCGCACGACAAGGGCCTGGAAGGCCATTCCGATGCCGACGTGCTTCTGCATGCAATCTGCGATGCGCTGCTCGGGGCGGCTGCGCTCGGAGACATCGGCAAGTATTTTCCTGACAGCGATCCCCGATACCGGGGAATCGACAGCCGCAATCTGTTGCGCGAGACTGCCGTGCTGCTCGAAAAAAACGGCTGGCGGCTGGTCAATCTTGACGCGACCATCATCGCGCAGGAGCCCCGCATGGCGCCGCACATTCCGGCGATGATCGCCAATATTGCTGCCGATCTCGGCGTGCCGCCTGATAACGTCAGTGTCAAAGCCAAGACCAGCGAGCGGCTCGGTTTCACCGGTCGCGGGGAGGGCATCGCCGCTGAGGCGATCGCGCTGATCACATGGCTCGCGCCGGAACTGCGCAAGAACAGCGACTGACGGCGCCACGCACCGCGCGCGTGTTCTTCGCGCTGTGGCCGGATGATCGCGTGCGCGACGCGCTTCATTTTCACGCGCAGGAGCTGCACTGCAGCTGCGGCGGGCGCGCGATGCGCCGCGAGAACCTGCACTTGACCCTGGTGTTTATTGGCGATGTCGCGGCGGGGCGGCTTGATGATCTCACGTCCGTGGCTGATGCAATTTCAGCGGCGCCATTCGAATTCGTGCTCGATCAAACCGGATACTGGCGGCACAACCGCATCGTGTGGGCGTCACCCCTAACCGTGCCTGAGCCGTTGCGCGCGCTCGTCACCGGTATCGAAGGCGGACTGAAACAAGCGGGGTTCGAATTCGACCAGCGGCCGTATGCCCCGCACATCACGCTGCTGCGCGATGCGCGTGCGCCCGCGATTTTGTCGCCGCTGGGTTTGGACTGGCCGGTCAGGGATTTTGTGCTGGTTGAATCAGCGCGCGGCGCTCGAGGCGCCGAATACCGCGTGCTGGCGCGTTGGCCGCTGCACGCCGATCAGCGATGAGCAGGGAAGGGTAATGGTTGACACCCTTCACCCTTCACCGGTGATCAATCATCAGTCATCAGTTACCGATCACTGGTCACCGGTCACCCATTACCGATTGGTCTCCTTGGCGGCAGGGGCTGCTCTGGCAGGTTCTTTTTTCGCGGGCGCGGGCTTGGCCGGCGCCTGCTTTAATGCTGCGACCGGCTCGCGCAGTTCCTCTACCAGCTTGATCGCGCCGCCGACAAAGCTCAGCGTTGAGTTATCGCGGCAGTATTGATCGAGATACTGGTACAGCACGTCGCTGCCCGGGAATACGCCGATTTTGACTTGCAGCGCCGGATTCCCATAGTTATGCCCCGAGACAAAGCCACGCACCCAGAATTCGTATTGCGCGCGCAGCCCCTTGTTGCCGCTCGATTTCATCCAAGCGGCGCACGATGCGTCCTCGAACGTAAAGATGTCCACCTGCCGCCCCTGAGCCGCCGCCAGTGCTGGCAGCGACATGACAAGCAGCATAACCGCTTCAAGCAAGGGTTTCATCGTGTGCTCCCCGACCGGGGGTTTCAATGTGACCATGCTAGCAGGTTTCGACTTTTGAGCCGAATAGTGGCGCGCGTTTGTGACAGCGTTTGTATAATGCCTGGGCGGGCATGCCAGGGGGACGAATGGACTACGTCAGCATTTTCAGCCGCTGTGGAAACGATAGCGGGAACGCCGAAGGGGAGTATTTGCTGTTACCTGGCTGGAGCGAGCAGGAATGGCAGAAATTGTTCGCCACGACCACTCCACGCCCGTTCAAGGCGGGCGAATTCGTGATCCAGCGCGGCGTCGAAGACCGCTCGCTGTATTTGGTCGCCGCCGGCTCGGTCGAAGTCGGGGTGACGTACGTCGATGGCGTGAGCATCAGTCCGCTCGCCAAGATCGGCGCCGGCAGCGTGATTGGCGAGCAGTCGTTCTTCGACGGCCAGCCGCGTTCGGCCAACGTGTGGGCGATGACCGACGGCGAACTGCTGTGCCTGACACAGGAAAAATTCCACCAGCTTGCCGAGACCGAACCCAAACTCATCCGCGAGCTGCTGTTCGCGCTCGGCCGTATCCTGTCGCTGCGGTTGCGGCACACCACTTTCCGCGCGCGGCGCTGATTGTTTTGAACTCAGCTTTTCGCCTGAACCATCGGAAATTCGACGCGAGCTTCGAGCCCGCCGCCGGGACGCGCGAGCAGGCCGACGCTGCCGCCATGCAGCTTCGCGATGCGGTCGACGATCGCGAGCCCCAATCCCGAGCCGCTGGTGCTGCGGGCCTCGTTAAGCCGCGTGAACGGCTGCAGCATGCGCTCGGTCTCGGCTTCCGGGATACCGGGACCGCGGTCGAGTACCGACAGCCGCACACGACCGTTCTCAACCGCCGTCTCGACTTCGACCTCGGGACCAGCATGGCGCAGCGCGTTGTCGATCAGGTTCATCAGCAGGCGCTGGATCGCGAGCGCCTTCATCTGCAATCGCGGCACGCTGCCTAGCCGCGTGCTAATGATCTTGCCCTGGCGCTGATACCGCTCGAGCACTGAATTTACCAGTTCGTTCAGATCGAGCTCGGAGGCGATGCTTGATTCGCCGGTCACGCGTGCGAAATCGAGAAACTGGTTGATCACCGCGTCCATGTCCTCGATGTCCCGCACCATGCCTTCCCTGAGAGCGGCATCGGTCTTGGCATCCAGCATCTCGATACCGAGCCGGATGCGCGACAGCGGCGTGCGCAGATCGTGCGATACGCCGGCCAGCAGCAATGCGCGGTCTTCGTCGATGCGTTTGAGATCGGCCGCCATCTGGTTGAAGGCGCGCGACAGCGTACGGATTTCGGAAGGCCCGGATTCGGTCACCGACGACGGTGTCCGGCCGCGCCCGATCATTTCCGCCGCTCGCGTTAACTCGCGCAGCGGTCGGTTGATGCGCGCGACAATCANNTTGACCCAATATTCCTCGTTGTCGATCTCGAAGCTTACCCACAATCCGCGCTTGCCGTCGCGCGTGCCCATCAGCTTGGTGCCTGCACCAAGCCGGCGCTGCAACTCGGCGCTGACCAGTTGCACGAACGGCCGGTCGGGGAGCGGCTCGGCCGGTTCGTTCGGCTCGGCAATGTAGACCTGGACACCTTCCTGCTGCGACAGGTCGCGCAGCAGCCCCAGGCGCTTCTCGGGCTGCGCGGTGATCAGCGCCGAGCGCGTCAGATTGACCACGCTCGCGATCTGCTCCGCGATCTGCAGCGCGTGCGGCTCGCGCTCCAGGACGTGGAAGAGCTGCAGCGACGCGAACTGGCCCGCTACCATCAGCAACGCGAGCAGCAGCACGGTGCGCCATAGCAGGCTGCGGGGGAAGAGGGTCATAGTCGGTTGAGAGTTCGGGGCTGAGAGTTCAGCGTAAAAGCAAAGACTGCGGTCATGACTGCAGGTCCGATTTAAGCTCTCAACTCTTAACGCTCAACACTCAACGGTCCGGCGTTTCACGCCGGTTTGCCGTCGGGTATAAACACGTAACCGAAACCCCAGACCGTCTGGATGTAGGCGGGCTTGGCGGGGTCGGTCTCGATCAGTTTGCGCAAGCGCGAGATCTGAACGTCGATCGAGCGGTCAAACGCGCCGAACTCGCGGCCGCGCGCGAGATCCATCAGCTTGTCGCGCGACAGCGGTGTGCGCGGGTATTGCACCAGCACCTTGAGCAGCGCGAACTCGCCGGTGGTGAGTGCGATGGTTTCACCGTTGCGCGCGAGGCTGCGCGCGGCGAGGTTGAAGCTGAATTCACCGAATTCGACCACCTGCTGCCCGACGGTCGGTGCGCCCGGCGGCGGCGGCTCCGGCACGCGCCGCAGCACGGCATGGATGCGCGCCACCAGCTCGCGCGGATTGAATGGCTTAGGCAAATAGTCGTCAGCGCCGATTTCGAGACCGACGATCCGGTCGACGTCGTTGCCTTTGGCAGTCAGCATGATGATAGGTATTTTGTCGCCGAGGCCGCGCAGCCGCCGGCAGATCGACAGCCCATCCTCGCCTGGCATCATCAGGTCCAGCACCATCAGGTCGTAGCGCTCGCGAGCGAGCCAGCGGTTCAGGTCGCTGCCGTCGGCGACCGCGCGCACGTTGAACCCCTGTTCGGTCAGGTAGCGGTTGAGCAGTTCTCGCAGCCGTGCGTCGTCGTCGACAACGATGATGCGGATCTTGGTTTCACTCATGGGCGCCATCCTAGCTGTTTGAAATTCCTAATTCCACTGTTTTGTAAGCGTTTGTTGCACCGGCTGCGGCTGAAACAAATTGTTACAAAATTCCGTCGCCATTAACAGTCTGCTTACAAACGTGGCGTAGCATGGATCAACGCTGAATAGGGGGCGCGGCGTTAATCGAAGCAACGGGAATCGATCCCTTAACCGATTGAATCTATAATGTGAGACACACGACGCTGAATGGCGTTTCAGATAATGGTTTCCCTAAGGCTGATGAAAATCCTGATAGGCGCAATCCTGACGGTCATGGCGGCGTTCGCGCAGCCGGCGGCCGCCGGTCCGTGGCACGGCCTGACCGGCGGTATGTTCGCCGTCCAGGCGCAGCGCCAGCCGCCTGGCGGATTTCAGCGCCAACCCCAACCCCAACGGGATTTTCGCCGTCCCGAACGACCGCCAGAACACGGGCAGCGTTCCGACGGCAGGCTGACAGAAGAAGAGCGGCGCGCGTTGCGCCGCGACATTGATCGGGCGAACCGGGAAATTTACAAAGGCCGGCCGTAGCGTCGAGGCCGTGGCCGCGCTGAATCCTATCTTCAAGATCGAGCAGGGCGTGGTGCAGGCCGCCTCCCACCTCAACACTAGCTATACATATCGCACCGGGTTTCCAAACCATCAGCTGGGCAATGCGTTCAAGGCCGCAGCGCAGGTAATCGCGAGCAAGGCTGGAGTCGCGGTGGTCAAGGTATCGCACAACGGTTTCGACACCACAGCGGCCAGCAGGACGTGCACGCGCGGTTGCTCAAGGAGCTTGCTGAAGGGGGCTCACCGCGATGCGGGCCGCCATGCGGGAAATCGGGCGCTGGGGCTCGACGCTGAACGGTAAATTCACCCCGATCGACGTCCTCTGAGCACGCAACGAACAAATATCCCTCCCTCTCAGGGATAGGTATCTACGCTTCTCGTGGGATACCCGCGCTACCAGGTCGACAATTTTGTACCCCCCGGCCACGACGTCGCAGTCCGCGCCACGCTCGGCAACACGACGCAACCACGCTCCATGGACGCTTGGGGCCCGATTTTTGTGCCGCAGCCCCCTGATTTCATATATCATTACGAGTGGGGAGCAAGCGCCGCTGCCAGAGCCGTACGCAAGGCGGCAGTTCTAGTGTGAGAACATAAACCTGGAAGACAGACCATGCTAGCAACACGAATACGCCAAAAAGACGGGATTTTCTATGTAGTGAGCTATCCCGCGAAAGACATCCTGAACAAAGTGCGCTTCATTAGCCGCTACTACAGCGAGGACGACCAAATCACGCCACTGTCCATCCCCCAGAACGATGAAATCGCCCAGTTCATCTCCCGCATCGAGCGCACCGACGCTGCATTTCAGCGCCAGTTGTCGCGCGCCAAGGTACGCTCGCTCAAGAACTTCTACGAGATGGCCGTGACGCAGCCGCCGATCCCGGGCACGGTGCTGCTGTTTACCGGCGACACGCTCGGATTCCGCTCGGTTGAAGGCATGGACAACATCGGTCACCTGCAGGAGCCTGCGTCCAAATACCTGATTATCGACGGCCAGCACCGGCTGGCGGCGCTGCGCTTCTACCTGAATGAGCACCCGGACGAAGCCAAGAGCATCGACGTGCCGTGCGTGGTCTTCGACGGCCGCAGCGAGGACTTCGCGGCCGAGATGTTCGTAATCATCAACTCGACGCCGACCCGCATCAACAAGAGCCATCTGGTCGACCTCTACGAGCGCGTGTCGTGGGCCGACCCCGACCGGCGCTTCGCGGCGCGCATCGTGGACAGCCTTTACAGCGAGGGCGACAGCCCGCTGCGCTACCGCATCAACCGGCTCGGCGGCCGCAGCCAGAAGGACAAGTGGATACTGCAGGCCGAGCTCTTCAACGAGCTGTACCGCTGGGTGCGCACGGACTGGAAGAAAATCAAGCTGGCCACCAACAGTTACCGCGAGGCGGAGAAGTACTACTGCGTAGTGCGCGATTTCCTGAAAGCCGCGCAGCGCGCGTGGGGCGATACCTGGGCCAATGACGGCTATATGACCACCAGGCCGGTCACGCTGAAGGCAATGATTAGGGTGTGCGCCGATCTCGCGCGCGAGGATGCCGAGCCGGCCGAAGGCCGCATACAGCGCTGGGAGGAACGCCTGGCGCCGTGGAGCGAGCAACAGCGGTCGTTCAAGTCAGAAGGCTTCTACGAACGCTTTCCCGCCAAGGGCGAGGTCGAGCGCGTCGCGCGCATTCATCGCGATCTGGCGCGGGCGGCCAGCATCGAAGTAAAAAGCGCCGCGAAGATCGGGGGTTAAAGCAACCCCGTAGTGATCCTTTTTCTGGATTCCAGCGGAAGCTGGAAACCAGGGGCCAATGTTTTATTGCGCCGCAACGACCATGATTTCGACCAGCGTGTCGGGCGTGCCAAGCCGGGTCTCGACGCAGGCGCGCGCCGGCGTATGTTGCGGGTCGATCCACGCAGCCCACGCTTCATCCATCTGCGGCTTCAGGCGCATGTCGGTGATGTAAACCATCGCCGACAGCAGCCGCGATTTATCGCTGCCGGCAAGCTTCAGCAGCCCGTCTATTTTCTTCAGAATTTCCTCGGTCTGGGCTTTCATCGGCGCGCTGCGGTTATCGGCCGTCAGGCCGGCGAGATAGGCGATACCGTTGTGGGTCACCACGCGCGAGAGGCGTGCGTTGGATTGATGGCGGGCAATGGTGCTCATGGGATGGCTCCTTGATCAGAACAAACAGTGGATGGGTAACGCGCTGAATTCTTGCAAGCTAACCGGATTGTGCGGTGTATCAGTGGTTTGCCGCAAGCGTGCGCCGCGCCGGTGTCCGGGTTGGTGCAGGTACTGCATGGCGTGCTCAATTTATCCGGGCTGCGCGAGCATTTCACGCCGAAATACATCTCGATGTTGCGGCGGCATCTGCTCGCTGCCGCCGCCGAACTGACGCAGTCGCTCGGCGGTGACGCGTCTGTCTACGGCACGCGATCCAGGGCAGGCCGCGTTGCCGCCTAAATCCAACCACTAAATTCAACCAATTTGCGAGGTGACGCGATGAATAAATACTGCATGTCCGCCGGGTTGCTGGTTTGCGCGATCGGTGTTGGTCTTCCCGGTTCCACCGTTGCGCAATCGCCGTATCCTGCGAAGAGCATCACGCTGATAGTGCCATTTTCGCCGGGCGGCAGCACCGATCTCATCACGCGGATCGTTGCCAGGGAATTGACCGGCCAGTTCGACAAGCAGGTGATCGCCGACAACCGGGCGGGCGGTGGCGGAGTGATCGGCTGGAACACCGTTGCGCGGGCTCCCGCCGACGGCTATACCGTGCTTGCCACGGAGTTGTCGTTTGCGATCGCGGCGGGCCTTATTCCTAACCTGCCGTTCGACCCGCGCAAGGATTTCCTGCACGTCACCACGGCGACAACGGTGCCGCATGTGCTGGTGGTGACTCCGTCGCTGCCGGTGAAAAACGTCAAGGAATTTCTCGCGCTGGCCAGGGCGCGGCCGGGCGAACTGAACTACGGCTCGGGCGGCAACGGCACCAATACGCATCTGGGGTCGGAACTGCTGAAGAATCTCACCGGCATCAAAATGGTCCACGTTCCGTACAAAGGCGCCGGCGCAGTGCTGCAGGATTTGATGGGCGGTCAGGTACAGGCGCTGATTTCGGCAGTCCCGACGGTAGTCCCCTATGTGAAGGCCCGCAGATTGCGCGCCCTGATGGTGACCGATGACAAGCGCACCCGCGTGCTGCCGGATGTTCCGTCGGCGAAAGAGGCCGGATTGCCCCAAATGGTCATGCAGTTCTGGGTCGGCTATGCCGTTCCGGCCGGCACGCCGCAACCCGTCGTCGAACGCTTGAATCAAGCAATCTCCTCAGTGCTGAACACCGCAGAGTCAAAAAAGCGTTTTACAGAACTAGGGGTGGATACAGTAGGTAACTCGCCGGCGCAGGCGACGAAACTGGTTGCCGACGAGATGGAACGGTGGACCGCGGTCATCAAGGCGGCGGGCGTGAAAGCGGAATAATGATTGTTGCCGGCGACCTTGAGGAGATAAGAAAAATGAGTGAAAGGCTTCCACTGGAAGGCATTCGCGTCGTCGAGTTCGTGCACGTGGTGATGGGACCCACCTGCGGGCTCGTGCTGGCCGATCTCGGCGCGGAGGTGATCAAGGTCGAACCGCTCGACGGCGACCACACCCGCAAGCTGACCGCTTCAGGCGCGGGATTTTTTCCGACATACAACCGAAACAAGAAGAGCGTCGCGTTCGACCTCAAGTCGAAGCAAGGCCGCGACATCGTGTTGAAGCTGATCAAGAGCGCCGACGTGGTGACCGAGAACTTCCGGCCCGGTGCGATGGACAAGCTGGGCTTTGGATACGACGCGCTGAAGAAGGCGCAGCCGGATCTGATCTACTGCTCGCTCAAGGGCTTCCTTGCCGGGCCGTACGAGCACCGCGCGGGGCTCGACGAGACGGCGCAGATGATGGGCGGACTTGCTTACATGACTGGACCCGTGGGCCGGCCTCTACGCGCGGGCGCCTCGGTCAACGACATCATGGGCGGCATGTTCGCGGCGATCGCCATACTTGCGGCAGTCGTGGAGCGGGCCAAAACCGGCTGCGGGCAGTATGTGAAAAGCGCGCTGTTCGAGAACTGCGCGTTTCTCGTCGGCCAGCATATGACCGAAGGTTTCATGACCGGCAAGCCAGTGGTGCCGATGCCCGATCGCATCCGTGCGTGGGCGATCTACGATACGTTCCGGACGAGCGACGGGAATATGGTGTTCGTCGGCGTCGTCACCGATACGCAATGGAAGATCTTCTGCGAGGCGTTCGGATTGCACGACTTGCTGGCCGACCCTGCGCTCAAGACCAATCCGCAGCGGGTCGAAGCGCGGCCGCGCATCATGCCTATCGTTACCGCGCTGTTCGCCAAGATGACGAAACCGGAATTGCTCGCGAAGTGCGAAGCGCTCGGCCTGCCGTTCGCGCCGATTACCCGGCCGGAAGACCTGTTCGACGATCCACACCTGAAGGCGTCCGGCGGACTCACCGACATCACACTGATGAACGGCATCAAGACGCAAGTGCCGATCCTACCGATCGAGATGGACGGCCGCCGCTTCCGCACGCGGCTTGATTTGCCCAAGGTCGGCGAGCACACGCGCGAAATGCTGGCAGGGCTCGGTTATTCGCCGCAGGAGGTCGAGCGGCTGATCAACGATGGAGTCGCGCGCGCGGCGTGATGCCGATGTTCTGCACTTTGCCGCGCAATACGACGGAATCGGCTGCCATGAATGATCGACAAGCCAATCAGCGCAGTGCGCCTTGCGCTGGCGCGGCGGCCGCGATGATTGCACTGGCACTGACGCCCGCCGCGGGAAGCGCCGCGGCGCCCGATTATCCGGTGCGGCCGATCCGGCTCATTTCGCCGTTCGCGCCGGGTGGAGGCAATGACATCATCTCGCGCACGCTCGGGCTCGCTGTGTCGAGGGACATCGGGCAGTCGATCGTGGTCGACAACCGCCCCGGCGCGAACACGATCATCGGCATGGAGACGGTGGCGAAAGCCGCGCCCGACGGTTACACGCTGATCATGACCAGCAGCACGCAGGCGATCAACGCGACCTTGTATCCCAAGCTGCCGTACGATTCGATGCGCGATTTTTCGCCGGTATGCCTCGTCGGCTCGAGTCCGCTGATCGTGGCGGTTCCGGCATCCTCGCCGATCAGGAATATCACTGAATTGATCGCCGCCGCGACGGCGAATCCCGGCGAACTCACTTACCCGTCGGCGGGCACGGGCAACGCAACGCACCTCGGCGGTGAGTTGTTCAGTTCCATGGCTGGAATAACGCTGGTGCACGTACCGTACAAGGGCAGCGTTCCCGGCATCAACGAGCTGATCGCGGGCAGGCTGTCGGTCGTGTTCAGCACTTCTCCGTCCGTGCTGCCATTTGTGAAATCGGGTAAATTGCGCGCGATAGCCGTCACCAGCAGCAAGCGGTCGTCGGTGATGCCGGAGTTGCCGACGGTCGCCGAATCCGGGCTACCGGGTTTTGAGGCCGGCACCTGGTACGGCGTGCTGGCGCCCGCCGGCACGTCGCGGTCGGTTGTGATGCGCCTGAATGCCGCAATTGTGAAGGCGCTGGCCCTGCCGGACGTTACTGAACGCTTTGCCGCGCAGGCGATCGACCCGATCGGCAGCACGCCGGAACAATTTTCGGCCTACGTAAAATCGGAGATCGTGAAGTGGGCAAAGGTCATCAAGACCTCCGGGGTCAAGCCTGAATGAGGCGGACGGCTCATTACACGCAATTGCGCCTATGAGGTAGCCATGCGGACATTCCGTTCGGGCGCGTGTTCCGAATTTCCCCGCAGGGGGTTACGCGATCGCGCAGTGATCCGATCCGCAACCCAGGTCCCGATCGGCCTGGATCAGCAGCTCATCGAACGTTTCCGGCAAGCGGATCACGCGCCCGATCACGCTCGGGGAATGCGCCTGCAGCCAATAGCTGTGGGTCGGGTGCCCGCCACCTGCGACGACCAACACGATGTTGTCGGGCTTGAGGCAGATCGGCCACGGATCGAGGTTGATGCTCTCGCGCGTAACCGGGTTGGAGTCGATCTCTATCCAGGCCGGCGCGCCCGCGCGGCTCATCTGCGCCATCGGGATCTTCGAGTTTTCCCACAGGAATTCGCGTATCGAGTTCTGGGTCCAGCCCAGCTCGGCCATTCGGCGCGCGACGATAGGCGCAATCATCATGATGCCGGGCGTGCCTTTCTCCCACCCCGCGAGCGCCGCAAGGTTAGGCGTCCGCATGAAGTCCGCCATGCGCCACATGCCGTTCAGCGCATCTTCCTCCGGGGTCTCTTTCTTCGCGCCGCGACGCCGGACGTTGGTCGCTCCGCTCGCGAAGACTACAGATACCGAATTCGTTCCCGGCGCGAACCCGTGGCGCTGGGTCGCGTGCGGCTGCCAGCCTGGCGGTAGCCCCTCATCGTCCTCGGCAAACACCGCGTTGGTATAGCGCATTGCGCCGAAGATGGCCATGGTTCCTACGCCGGGCAGCGCGCCGCCCACGTTCTGCTGCATGAGGCGCAGCGCGCGTCCTATGCTCGCTCCGGCCGGATGCTGCGGGTCGGGGCCGAGCAGGCCGAAGCCCGAGTTGACGCGAATCTGGCGTGCGATCGGTCCGTTGACGATAACGGCCGGGAACGGCCCGCCCGAAGTGGCCTGCAACTGGTCAAAGACCGTCGAGGGGTCGAAGCACGCGTCCACGGCGGCGACGAGGACCGGCAGGTACTCGGGCCGGCCGCCCGCCATGGCGAGCGCAACGGCGCAAGTCTCGACCGTGGTGAGGCCTCCGCGCGGTGGAAACTTGCCGAGCATGTGGGTGCGCGGAAGCGCGGAGCCTTTGAGTATCCAGTCCACGCGTTCGCGTGTCGCCGGCCACATCGGCAGGCCGTCGCCCCACAGGTTTGTGAGCAGGAAGTTGTTCGCCTTGACGAGCGCATCTTCGTAGCTCGCGCCCTCGACGCAGAGCATCGTGCTCTTGGTCGGCGCGGCCGCCTTGAAGTCGGATTTCCAGTGCGTGAGGCCGTTATAGATCTCTTGCTTGCGCGCTTTGAGCGGGCCGATATCGCTTCCCGGCAGGAACATGTCGATCGGAAACGTGATCATGGCGGCGTCGGGCGCGAGCCCCAGCCCCGACACGGCGTTCTTCATGACGCCGACGAAATCCGTCCGCGTCAGCGTGACGGTGGGTATTCCCAGCGTTTCTATTCTAGCGGCTGCACGGCCGCATGCTGTGGCGCAAGCCCCTCAAGCCGCGTTGCCGATGATTACGGCGTCGACGCCGCTTTTCCTGACCAAGGCGGCTGTTTTCTCCGTGCCGATCAAGTCATTCCCCTGGGGGAAAGTATCGATCGGCAGAACTTCAATGCCCGGAAAATCCTGTTCGAGCATGGACTTCAGCTGCGGCAGCATGCGGAAGGCCTGCCATTGCTCGTTGCTGACGAAGCCGATACGCCGGCCGTCCAGCGAGGCAAGGCGGGGCGCGTGCGGTTGCGTAATCTCCAGAGTGCCCGACGGATTGTGGAATTCCAGTTTGACCATGTGACCCTCCTTGGCTGATAACAAATACACGCGAATTCAAGTTCTCTCTCATCCGGAGGTTTCGCCCGCAGGCCCCGGACGATCAGGTGCGTGAGTTTTATTCGATCTTGACGTGCGCCCGCGCGATGACCTGCCGCCACTGCGGGATTTCCCTGTTGATCTGCGCAAGCAGGTCTTGTGGCGGGCCGCCAACGGGCGATATGCCGTCAGTCCGCAGCCGCTCTTCGACGTCTTTTGTGCGGACCGCCCTGGCGACCTCGCCGTTGATGCGGTCGACCACCGCTTGCGGCAGCCCTTTGGGACCGATAATGCCGAACCAATTGGTCGCCTCATAACCAGGCACGCCGGACTCGGCGATAGTGGGAAGCTCGGGTTCCGCGGAAATCCGTTCCGCGGACGTTACCGCGAGCGCCCGCACGCGCCCGGTTTTTGCTTGGGGAAGCGCGGTTTGCACGGGGGTGAAAACAAGCGAGATCTGGCCGGCGATGAGATCGGTGAGCGCCGGCGCGCCGCCTTTATACGGAACATGCGTCATTTTCAGTCCGGTTTTCTCCAGAAACAACTCCGTCGCCAGGTGGATGATAGTGCCTTGCCCGGCGGTGCCGAACAACAACTGGCGCGGTCTCGCTTTGGCGAGCGAGATCAGCCCACGCATGGTTTTCACCTGCAGCGATGGATGCACAAGGACGACCAGCGGACCCTTTCCAAACAGGACGACAGGCGTGATGTCATTTACCGGGTCGAATTTGATGGGATACAGGCTCGCATTGATTGCGTAGCTGGGCGTGATCAGCGTCAATATATAACCATCCGGTTCGGCGCGCACCCCGAACTCGATGCCTATCGTTGCGCCGCCGCCAGGACGATTATCGACGATGACCTGTTGTCCCAGCGCCGGTGTAAGCTTTTGGCCCAGAAGTCGCCCAATCACGTCAGAGCCGCCGCCCGCCACGAACGGCACCACCAGGCGAATCGGTTTGGCCGGATAAGACTGTGCATGAGCAGCCAGCGCGCAAACACCGGCAGCCAGTACCGTGAGGGCTCGCATCACGGCTGACGCAAGTCGTGGCATTCTGCATTTCTCCAAATTGATGCGAGAGATCGATCTCATGGCAACATGGTAACAGCGCAGCAACGCTCCGCAAAGATTGTGTTTAGTCATCCTGCATAACCGGGAAACAAAACGGCTGAACCCGGCTAAAATCGGTGCCTGGGAGTTTGTCGGACTCAGCCCCGACAAACTCCTAGTAAGCTTATTATGAATGGTCAGCCGGTTTTGCTTTTGGCAGCTTGGGCGGACTGTTAAGTCCGACAGGTCGCTAGGATACAAAGCAGGCCGGACCGATAAGGAGGTGCAATGGATCTGCGCATCAGGAACAAGCCGGAGCTGGTAACCGGGCCGGCCGCGGGTATAGGCGATGCAATCGCTCGCGGGCTGGCGGGGTCGACCCAGGACACGATTGTCGCTTCCGGGGGACGCGCGTGAAACTGCTCGACGCCGCGCGCGTCATCCGCAGCAAGAACGCCGGCCCGACCACGCTTACCGTCGACCTGATGTTCAACGACGAGGCTGGCTACCGGCGCGCGCTGGCGGCGCCGTCGCTGACGCCGGCTGCGATTGCCGAACTCTATGGCCTTGCCCCGCGGCAGGTCGAAGTGATTCCGTATCCGCCGGCGATCGCGATCAAGATCGTGATGGACCGCAAGCTGGTTGCCGGCGACCCCGGCGATCGTGACGTCTACGGCGCGCAACAGCATGGTCCGCTGCTCGGGGTCGAGATATGAGCGCAATCGAAAAACTGAAGAGCGAAGTGGGGACGCCTGCTGGCTTGCAGCCGCTGCGCGTGCTCGCTGTGTCCGGCCAGCTCGGCTACGGCATTCCGGACGCCGCATTCACCTCAGGACTCGGGCGCAAGCCGCATTTCCTCGGCGCCGACATGGGCTCGATCGACCCCGGGCCGTATTACCTGGGCAGCGGCAACCTCGCGACCAGCGACGCGATGACGCGCGACGATCTCGCCAAGGTGCTGCGCGGCGCCCGTTCCATCGGCGTGCCGTTCCTGCTCGGCACCGCCGGAACCGCGGGCGCCGCGCCGCATCTCGACAAGACGCTTGCCATGGTGCGTGACATTGCGCGCGCGGAAGGGTTGCATTTCCGCCTCGCGGCTATTCGCGCCGACATGCCGCGCGATGCGATCAAACTCGCGATCCGCGCCGGTAAGGTCAAGCCGCTCGGTGCGATTCCGGCACTCACCGAGCACGATGTCGACGCTGCAACCCACATCGTCGGCCAGATGGGAATCGAAGCATTTCAGCGCGCGCTCACCGCCGGCGCCGACGTCGTGATCGCCGGACGCGCGTGCGACACCGCGGTATTCGCCGCAATCCCCGCCATGCTGGGTTATCCCATCGGGCCGGCAATGCACATGGCGAAGATCATCGAGTGCTGCTCGCTGTGCACCACGCCCGGCGGCCGCGATGCGCTGCTGGGCACGCTCAATGGCGACAGCTTTACCATCGACAGCATGAATCCGATCCGGCACGCGACGCCGATGTCGGTGGCGGCGCACAGTCTCTACGAACAGGGAGATCCCTACCGCGTGATCGAGCCGGAGGGTGTGTTGAATACCGAAGCGGCGCGCTACGAGGCGGTTGACGCGCACCGCTGCCGCATTGCGGGGGCGCGCTGGGAACCGGCAACCCGGTTCACGGTGAAAATCGAAGGCGCGACGCGCGTGGGCGAGCGAGCGGTATTGCTTGCCGGCTGCGCCGATCCGAAAGCGATCGCGGCGATGCGGGAGATCCTGCCGGCGGTCGAAAAGACCGTGCGCGAGTTGGTGTCCCAATCGGTGCGCGCGCCGTTCGATCTGCATTACCGCGTTTACGGCATCGACGGCGTATTTGAATGGCAGGGGCCGCTGCCGGCATTGCCGCGCGAAGTGTTCGTGATGGTCGAGTGCATTGCGGCGAGCGCCGAAGACGCAAAGTCGGTTGCGACCGTGTTCAAGCAGTATCTGCTGCACCACGGCTTCCCGGGGCGCATCTCGACCGGCGGCAATCTCGCGTTCCCATTCACGCCGCCGGAAGTCGTGGCCGGCACCGCCTACCGTTTCAGCGTTTATCACGTGATGGAAGTCGATGCGCTCGAGCCGCTGTTTCCCGTGACTATCGAAGAGGTTTAAACCCAAATCCAACATTTGAACCACCAAGGACGCTAAGGACGCTAAGGAAATCAATACCAAGGTGAACCCGAATGCAATCACCAGATTGGTGAACTTGATGACAAGGCTTGTAATTTGTTTCCCTTCGCGTCCTTGGCGTCCTTCGCGGTGAAAAGCTTTTTCTGGGTTTTAAAGCGTTACCGCAGAGGGCGCGCAGGCAGATGGAGATGAAATGATGAAATTCATGAAGTGGTGTGTTGCACTTGCGGCAGCCATGCTGGCTGCCTGCGCGTTCGCACAAACTTATCCCGGCATCCGGTGAAAGACCTCGCGCCGGTCACGCAGGTGCTGTCCACGCCGCTGATCCTGATCGCGCATCCATCCTTGCCCGCGAAGAACGCAAAAGATCTGATCGCAATTGCGCGCGCCAAACCCGATGCGATCACTTACGGTTCGCCGGGCAACGGCTCGCTCGGGCATCTCGCCGCCGAGATGATCAAGAATCCGCAAGGAAATCGCAAAGTGGTCGAAGGTGATCAAGGATGCGGGGGCCAAGGTTGACTAAGCGGACATGCTGACGCGCATGAATACGGCTAAAGATTGAACCGCAAAGGTCGCGAAGGACGCAAAGGAGCGACAGAGATCGAGAATGCAGCAAGAAGCAGAACCGTTCATTTGCAGTAGTCGCGACTCAATCCGACAGACAATGTCCGCTTTGGGGCAATTTTTGACCTGCGAGCGAAATGCGAAAATCGGCCAACACCGGACAGTCAACGGTCGGCTACGACCCCCGAAAGCAGACAATCGCTGGCCTGTTATTCTAACTTGGCGGGGGTTGAAATAAGTTACAACATTCCCGTGTCATGACCGCGTAAGATGGTTGCCGAAGCCGCTGCGTCAGCAAAACAAGAGCAGCTTTCGCGAAAATTGCTTCACTTAGGAGGTTTTATGCACAAATATTTTTCCCTACTCAGTCCACTCGTTCTGCTCATGGCAGGGTGCGCATCGATCAGCGACGACGGCTCGCGCGTTGTGACCGTGGATCATTACGTGCGGGTGAAGTCCACTGCGCCGGCCATGGCTGGTCAGTATGCGCAGATCTACGTCCGCGAAGTGACGCTCGAGGGCACGATGTCGCGCAGCAGTCCAGCCGCGGATCGCGTAGTGCTGTTCGTTCATGGCGCGGGCACGCCGGCGGAAGTCTCGTTTGACGTCCCCTACAAAGACTACAGTTGGACGGCTTACTTGGCCAAAGCGGGTTTCGATGTCTTCTCGATGGACATGACCGGCTACGGCCGCTCGACGCGCCCACTAGCCATGAACGACCCGTGCAATTTTTCGAAGGAGCAGCAAGCGCAGTTTGTGCCGAAACTGATTCCGGCGCCGTGCGCGCAGTCTTATCCGTATCAATAATTAATATACGGGCGTCCGCGTCCGTTTAAGCACTGTTAGCCAGACCTTGGAATGAACCGATGAACCTACGGCTCCGTGCTGCCACATCGGAGGACCACCTATTCCTGTGGGCGCTGAACCGCGTAGCTGATGCGGTAGTGTGTTATCGGGAGCGTTTTTCCACCAAGGGGTTTTTTGAGAACGCGGTATATCAGGGCATACCTGAGGCGCAAGCTGGCGTTGTGGCAAATACTGATCGCGAGAAAATGCCATTGAATTTTGGTCCGCGACATGACGCTGTAATTGGATAATCAATCGTTCAACAGAAAGGGAGACGGGTAATGAGGCTAGTCGCTGTTCCACCGTATCGAAATCCGGCCGTCAACTGGGGTTGGGTGCTGCGTCACCTCGTCGAGGATTACAGAAAAACGGGAGCACTTCAGGGCGTGGAGGTTGATGTCGATGACGGCTATCTGGTGGAAAGCACGTCCGAGAAGCGCGACGAAGAAGTCTTAGCGGTCATCAATGTAGGGATAATTAATAAGGTCAAAGAATACGCTCAAACGGGTAAGTACGATGGCATCGTCCTCACGGGCGGCATAGACCCCGGCTTTATCGCCGCACGGGTGGTTCTCCAAGACAAGATACCCGTGACGGGCGCCATCCACTCAGCGCTGCATGTGGCGTCTCTCATCGGAGAACGGGTGAGCGAAATCCATACGGTGCCCTCCTCTTCGCTCATCGTGAGGCACCTCGCAGAGCGGTATGGATTCGGCGATAAGCTCGTCAGTGTGCGTATCCCCTGGCATACCTCCACTGAAACCTACCGATTTCTCGAGAAGTACAGAGATAACTGGCCAGAGCGGCTCAATGACCCGGGACTCAAGAAGGTCATGGACGACATAACAACCGAGTGCATCGCAGCGATCGAGGAGAACAGAGCAGACTCTTTGATCCTCGCGTGTGAACACCTGCAGGCCTGTGCGGATGGTGTGAGGCAGAGGCTCGATAAGGCGGGTTACCATGAGATACCGATCATTCGCACGCTTCCCGCAGGTTTGGAAATGGCCATGGCCATGGTGAACATGAAGCTTCTTCAAACAGCCAGGGCCTATCCAGGCCACGACCTGAAAGC
>PLYS01000439.1 GCA_003153455.1 Betaproteobacteria bacterium
CCCGACCTGCCCAAGGGCTACCAGATCAGCCAGTACGAACTGCCCATTGTCGAAGGCGGAACTCTCGAGATCGTCGTCGGCGAGCAGCAGAAAACCGTGCACCTGACACGCGCGCATCTTGAGGAGGACGCCGGCAAGTCGTTGCACCAGGACTTTCACGGCATGACCGGCATCGATTTGAACCGCGCCGGCACGCCGCTGCTGGAAATCGTAACGGAGCCCGATATGCGTTCGGCAGAAGAGGCGGTTGCGTACGCGAAAACACTGCACTCGCTGGTGCGGTGGATCGACATATGCGATGGCAACATGCAGGAAGGCTCGTTTCGCTGCGACGCCAACGTGTCGGTGCGCCCGATGGGTTCGGACAAGCTAGGTACGCGCTGCGAGATTAAGAACCTCAACTCCTTTCGCTTCATGGAGCAGGCAATCAAGTTCGAGGTTCGCCGTCAGATCGAGCTGATCGAGGACGGCGGAAAGGTTGTGCAAGAGACACGGCTTTATGATCCCGACAAGGACGAAACGCGCTCGATGCGCTCGAAGGAAGACGCGATGGATTATCGCTACTTCCCTGATCCGGATTTACTCCCGCTCGTCATAAATCCGGAAACGATTAAAGACATTGAAGCAGGAATGCCGGAATTGCCGCAGGCGATGCGGGAGCGATTCGTGCGCCAATATGAATTGTCGGCCTACGACGCAGCGTTGCTGACAGCATCCAAAGACATGGCCACCTACTACGAGGCCGTTGCAAGACAAATAGATCCCAAGCAGGCCGCGAACTGGATCACCGGCGAATTGTCGAGCCGGCTCAACGAACAGAATATTGCCATTGCGGATTCCCCGGTCAAACCAGAGGCCCTGATTTGGCTTATTGGCCGGATCATCGATGGAACGATTTCTGGAAAAATCGCCAAGGACGTATTCCGCGATTTGTGGGACGGCAAGGTCGTGGGCGTGGCCAATTTGGCCGCACCGGTCCCTACTCTCGATGCCTACATAGAAAACATGGGCCTGAAGCAGATCTCCGACAGCGGCGAGATCGGGAAGATCGTCGATCAGGTGATCGCCGCGAACGCGCAGCAGGTCGCCGCTTACCGCAGCGGCAAAGAAAAGGCGTTTAACTCGCTGGTGGGACAGGTGATGAAAGCAACCCAAGGCAAGGCCAACCCGGCCCAGGTCAACGCGTTGCTGAAGCAAAAGCTCGGCGCCAGCTGATCCCCGCTATTGTTTTTTGACGGACGTCGCGCTCGTTGCGGGCGCGGGGCTGGCGCCGCTGCCTGGCTGGCTGCTGCCGGAGGGTGACTTGCCCGTGAGCTCAGAGTAGCGCTTCTTGAATTCGTCATACTTTTGATTCAGCGCCGCGATGTCCTTACGCTTCTGGGCGATCTGATTTTCAATTTTTGTTTTCTCGCCCTCGATGCGGTCAACTTCATCCTGGACCTCCGGCGGCACCGGCTTCTTGTTTTTCTTGTATTGCTCGGCGCGCGCGCGGGCATTGGCCTGGCGGGTATTGGCGCTCCTGAGGTTAATCTGCAGTGATTCGATTTCCGACTCGATCCCCTGCACCCGGCGCCCCCGGTCGTGATCGATTTCTTTCTCCTGCGAGTAAGTGTCCAGCAACATCCGGTCCTGCCGCCGTTGCACTTCCTTTTTCAGATCTTCGGCCTGCTTGCGCTCGAGTTCTGCCTGTTGCGCTTTCCTCTGCTCCGGCGTCAGTGCCGCTTCGGACTGCTTGATAGTGACGCCGCGCCGGTCCAGCTCCTTGGTGGCGTTATCCTGATACTCGGGCGGCACGATGTCGCCACAGCCGACGACTTTGCCCGACTTGTCCTTCCAGCAGATGATCTTGCCGCCGCCAGGGCCTGGGGCCTGTGCCTGCGCCGCGTCGCCGGCGAGGGGGAAAAGCAAAGCCGCTGAAAACATCAAGCAATGCACATTACGCATGCGCCGCCACTCCATATTGCTCGCGGTATCTATTTACCGCAGCGAGGTTCGGGGACATTGCCTGGTCCGTTTGCAAATAAGCGACCAGGTCTTCGAGCGTTGCGATGCTGATAACCGGCATGTGGTAATGCTGTTCCACTTCCTGCACTGCGGACAGCTCGCCGGCGCCGCGCTCCATGCGGTCAAGCGCAATTACCACGCCACACGGTATGGCGTGCGAGGCCCTGATCAGGTTGACCGACTGGCGCACCGAGGTGCCGGCGGAAATTACGTCGTCGACGATCAGCACGCGGCCCGCAAGCGGCGCGCCGATCACGCTGCCGCCTTCGCCATGATCCTTTTCTTCCTTGCGATTGAAGCTGTAGCGCACGTTACGGCCCTCGTCCGCGAGCGCTATCGCCACCGCTGCAACCAGCGGAATGCCCTTGTACGCCGGGCCGAACAACATGTCGAACTCGATGCCCGCAGCGAGGATGGCTTTCGCGTAGAATTGCGCGAGCCGCCGCAGCGACTGGCCATCGAAAAACAACCCGGCGTCGAAAAAATACGGTGATATGCGGCCCGCCTTGGTTTTGAATTCCCCGAAACTCAGCACTCGCTGTGCCAGTGTGAACTCGATGAATTCGTGCCTGAAATTTTCCGACATAAAACGCAAACTTGGCCATTAAAAGCCCATAAACATTATGTTACGCGTAATCAGCCTGAACCTCAACGGCATTCGCTCGGCAGCAGGCAAGGGTGTGTTTCGCTGGCTCGCGCGTCAGAAGGCCGATATTTTCTGCGTGCAGGAACTCAAAGCGCAGGCCAAGGATATGACCGCTGAACTGCTCGCACCCGCCGGCTTTCGCGGCTATTTTCATTACGCCGAGAAAAAAGGCTACAGCGGCGTCGGCCTTTATTGCAGGCGCGAGCCGGACCGCGTGATCGAAGGTCTCGGCATCCGCGAGTTCGACGCCGAGGGGCGCTACCTGCGCGCCGACTTTGGCAAGCTCTCGGTAATCTCCATTTACCAGCCGTCGGGGTCGAGCGGCCCGGAACGGCAGCGGATGAAGTTCAAGTTCATGGACCAGTTCCATCCGCATCTCAAGCAGCTCACGCGCGACGGACGCGAATTCATATTGTGCGGCGACTGGAATATCGCGCACCGGGAAATCGATCTCAAGAACTGGCGC
>PLYS01000123.1 GCA_003153455.1 Betaproteobacteria bacterium
GTGATCTCGTCGAACATCACGCGGATGTACTGGGCGCGGATCGGCACCTCGATACCGAGCAGCTTCTCGATCGCCATCACGTAGGCGTGCTCGTTGCACATCATGGTGGTGTAGTCGAGCCGGTCCATGTACGGCACCGTCTGGACGTACATCCTGTGCTCGGCGAGCTTCTCCGTGGCGCGATGCAGCAACCCGATGTGCGGGTCGGCGCGCTCGATCACCTCGCCGTCGAGTTCCAACACCAGCCGCAGCACGCCGTGCGCGGCCGGGTGCTGCGGCCCGAAATTCATCGTGTAGTTGCGAATTTCAGCCACAAAAACTTTCAACGCGAAGACGCGAAGAACGCGAAGAACACCGAAAATTAACGGGGTTCTCTCTGTGCACTTTGCGTCTTTGCGTTAAATATATTTGGTTTTTCAAAGCTAGCCCTTGCGGAAGCCTTCGCTATCGGCGTAATGCTCCTCGCGCACGATGCGCGGTACGATCTCACGCGGCTCGATCGAGACCGGCTGGTAGATCACGCGCTGCTGGTCCGGGTCGTAGCGCATTTCGACATTGCCCGAGATCGGGAAATCCTTGCGGAACGGATGGCCGATGAAACCGTAGTCGGTGAGGATGCGGCGCAGATCCGGGTGGCCGTTAAAAATGATGCCGTAAAGATCGAATGCCTCGCGCTCGAACCAGTTCGCCGACGGCCAGATGTTGATAACCGAATCGACGACCGGAAGTTCGTCGTCGGTCGCGAATGTGCGCACGCGCAGGCGCCAATTGTTGGTGAGCGACAGCAGGTGGTAGACAACGGCGAAACGCCCGCCCGCTCCGCCCTTCGGCGGCGCCCCATCCCACGCTTCCTTGCCATAGCTGCTGTAATCCACGCCGCAGGCATCGATCAACTGCTCGAAACGCAGCCCATCGCCGTCGCGCAGCACGGTCATGACAGCGGACAAGTCGGCGGATTTGACGACCAGCGTCACTTCGCCGAGCGCTTCAGTAATGCTTACGATAAGCTCGCCAAACGCTCCCCGCAGCGCTTGCGCGATTTGTTCTGTCTTTGCGGTCAACTTAGCTCTCTACGCTCGAACTCACCGAGCAATCGTATTGGTGCGCTTGATCTTGTTCTGCAGCTGGATGATGCCGTAAAGCAGCGCTTCCGCCGTCGGCGGACAGCCCGGCACGTAGATGTCGACGGGCACTATGCGATCACAGCCCCGCACCACCGAATACGCATAGTGGTAATAGCCGCCGCCATTGNNACGATCATCACATCGGATTGGCGCGGGCTCGGCCGGAACACGATGCCGAAGCGGTCGAGGTCGTAGCGCGACGCGCCCGTGTGCATCATCTCGATCGCACAGCACGCAAGGCCGAACGTCACCGGCCACATCGAGCCGGTGCGCGTCCAGTTGATGACCGTGTCGAGCGTGGTGGTCACAAAGCCTTGCTGCGTCAGACCTTGGTCATTGGCGCCCATAGCGCTCCTCGGTAACTCATGCCGCTTCCATTTCCACGCCCCTTTTTACCCTTAGGCAGACCATGCTCACAACAAGGCGATGCAGCAAAAACTATCATCAAATCATGACGCAAACTGGCCGCTGTCGTTCAACGTAACCACCCACGGAAAGAGCGATGAGATTCAGACAATTGCCTGCCTGCAAAGTGGTGTGATTCTAATCCTCCCCAGCACCTGGGGTCAACGCAGAACTTTGCGTTGGATCAAACGCTTGCGCAATTTCCGCGGCACAGCAAGCGCGTGCTCTGAACCCGCAAGCTCTGGCCCGGTATTGCACCACCCTCGCCCGCCGCGAATGAAACAAGAATCAACTCTCCTACGATCCGTCGCGGTTCGCGCGCGGTTCACTCCGTCGGCTTCGGTAAACAACGCGCGACAGTTCGCTCGCAAGCTGCATCGCGGCGGCGTTCATTGCGCTCAACAGGCCGCGTGCGAGCCGCTCGCGCAGCGGCGCGAGTATCGCCGGCAGTCGCACTGAACGGCTCAAAGCGTTCGTCTCCAGCGCATAGAGCTTCAACATGTCGCACAGGTCATGCTCGAATTCCGGTTGCGGGTAGGACACCCGCAGAGCCGCGCGGATTCCGCTCGCCGTCCGCCATGCGTCGAGGATCCGGTATGCGGTGGACAACAGGCGCTCGATGCGCTGCGTGCGGGCGGGCGCCACCGCCTCATAGCGAATCACGATGCTGACCGGAAACCCGCCGACGCGATCGAGAAAGGCCCGATCAATGCTTTTCGTCTCATCGAGCAGCCTCTGCACGGTCTCCTGGCCAGGCTGCGACCCGGTTGCGAGCGCCGCGGCTGCGCCGCGGATCACGAGGGCATCCTTTTGCGCCTCCTTGGCCACGTTCAGCGCAAGTAACGGCTCGAGGTGGGACAGCGCAAGGCGCACTGGCGGCACAGCGCGCAGCGCATCGACCGTGCGGCGGCTGAACGCATCGAGGATCCTGCGATCCAGTAATGCCAGGGTGCGCGCCTGATCCATGAGAAGCTCGTCGCGGCGCGCTAAGCAGCGCAGGCGACGGACTCAGTTCTCAATCCGGCTGCGGCTTGGCGGCGCGGTGAAAGCCGAGCATGCCGGAAAACAACGTCTTGGCCACGACGTCGCAATAACCCAGCTCGCGCAGCACTTGAGACAGTTCGTCGGCCGAATAGAACATTTCGAGCGCGTCAATGAAGTACTTCTTGCAGTTCAGCGCAGGCGTGCCGCTGCGGAACAGGAAACCCGTGATCGCCAGGCATGACCGCAAATAGGCGTAATAGGTCTTTTCGACGAATCGATTGGACGGCCGCAGCATATCGCCGTGATGGAAATGCCCGCCCGGCTTGAGCACGCGGAGGATCTCGCTGAAAACGCGTTTCACGCGTAAGTGCCGTGTTGCATACTGCAGGGTGACAATGTCGAAATGGTTGTCTGGGAACGGCAGCGCGTGAACGTCGCCGATGACGCTATGGATGCGGAAGCCCAGCGCCCCGGCACGCTGCCGGCCGACCTTCTGCATCTCCGTGCTGCGGTCGATTGCGTGCACCTCAAGGCTCGGCTCGCGTCTGAGAAGCGCGATCCCTATGGCATTGGTCCCCGCGCAGACATCCAGCGTCCGCTGCCCCGGCTGCAGCTCGATAGTCGACATAAAGCTGTTGAGGAACCGGTTCCACAGGCCAAGGCTGGCGACGTTGTTCGCGCGATCATAATAGGGTGCGACATCGGCGAACACCTGGTCCAGCTCCTTGGTCCAGACCGTGCTGAAGCGTTGCTCGCGTAGCTGCTCGCGTAATGCAAGTGGCGGTGGGCTCATGGGTTCGAAATCCCTCTCCGTGTCAGGGTTGATCGCGGGCGGCATCGACCGCCCGCATGAACAAGTTAGAGCGATTGCGCCGCGGTGTCAATGCGGTGAAGCGGATGCCGGTGACCACATGGCCTTGGGGCAGGCACCGCCGCCGCCCATAATAATCTCATGGGTGTTTCTCTAATCCCACTCCAGCGCACCCTTCTTCCATTCGTAGATGAAACCCACGACCAGGATGGCGAGAAACACCACCATCGCGAGTAGTCCGAACAGCCCGATCTCCTGCAGCACGATCGCCCACGGAAACAGAAACGCAATCTCGAGATCGAACAGAATGAACAGGATCGCGACCAGGTAGTAGCGCACATCGAATTTCATGCGCGCATCCTCGAATGCTTCGAACCCGCACTCGTAAGGCGACAGCTTCTCGCTGTCGGGTCGGTGCACGCCGAGCAGCCGGCTGATGCCGCTGCCCAGCGCTATCGGCATCACGCCGACGGCGGCGCCGACGATGATAAAAAGAAGTATCGGGAAGTAATTGTCTAACATCGGGATGTTGGAGTTCAGCAAAACCCTGTTTGGAAGCGCGCCTTATCGCGGTAATTGCCGCGGTTCACGCCTGTAAGATTCAAAATCACCCTGTCGCATTCTGTCGGATTGCGAGTCGTGCCTATTTGATCCTGATCAACCTTTTATCCTGCCCTACTGGTGCCGACGGAGAGACTCGAACTCTCACGGCTTNNGCGTGTCTACCAATTCCACCACGTCGGCATGGATTTCCGTGAAGGGTGAAGGGTAAAGGGTGAAGAGTGAAGGGAAAAAACCGCACTGTGCCAAGTGCTACCCTGCCCTTCACTCCTTCACTCCTTCACTCCTTCACCCCTTCACTTAGGTATGTCCTTCGCTTTTGAGTCCGCGTCCGCCGCCGGTTTGTCCGGCGTCGGCGCCGGGGGCTGCGTGGCATCAGGCGCCGTTGCCGGAGTTGAAGTCGCCGGTTGGGTCGCCATTACGCCCTTGCCTTCGGTATTGTGCGACGAATACCAGGTCAGTCCAAGGCTGGTGATGAAAAATATCGTGGCCAGTACCGCCGTGATGCGGCTCAGGAAGTTGGCGGACCCGGTGGCGCCGAACAGACTGCCCGACGCGCCGCCGCCAAACGCCGCGCCCATGTCGGCGCCCTTGCCGTGCTGCAACAGCACCAAGCCAATGATGGCAAGTGCCGCCAGCACGTGAACAACCAATATCAAAGTTTCCATAAGCCTCTCGTTAGACTACTGGCCACGCCCGGCCGCGCGGCAGATTGCCATGAATTCATCGGCCACCAGCGACGCGCCGCCGATCAGGCCGCCGTCGATGTCGCGCATCGTGAACAACTGCGCTGCATTCGCGGCCTTGACGCTGCCGCCGTAAAGTATCCGCAAGCCGTCGGCAACCACCGCGTCATGCGCCGCTACCGCGCTGCGGACATACGCATGCACGGCTTGCGCCTGCTCCGGCATTGCAGTTCTGCCGGTGCCAATCGCCCATACCGGCTCGTAGGCAATAACGGCTTTTACCAGTGCAGCAACGCCTGTCTTGCCGATCACCGCATCGAGCTGTCTGCCAACGACTGTTTCCGTGACGCCCTCTTCACGCTCCCGCAGCGTTTCGCCGACGCACAGTATCGGCGTCAATCCGGCCTTGATCGCCACGTCGAACTTGGCGGCGACGACCGCGTCGCTCTCGCCAAAAATGCTGCGGCGTTCGGAGTGCCCGACAATCACGTAACGGCAGCCGAACTCGAGCAGCATCGCTGCAGTGACCGCGCCGGTAAACGCGCCGGAGCCGAATTGGCTCACATCCTGCCCACCCCAGACCACCGCTGCGCCGGCAAGTATCTGCTGCGATTGGAACAGGTAGGGATAAGGCACGCATACCGCGCATTCGACGCCGCGCAAGTCCCGCGCTGCGGCACGCACGTCTTCGAGAAGCCGCTGGTTTGAAGCCAGGTCACCGTTGGATTTCCAGTTGCCCGCTACAAGTCTGCCGCGCATGACCAATTCAGCCGCCCAAATCGGGAGGATTTTACCGGTGTAGGCAGTCAGGGTCAACGCATATCAGGTTTGATGCAGTGCCAAAGCGCCTTGATTCCCGAGGAAAAACGGCACCGCAGCCGGTTGCAGCGCAAGCGTGCACAAGGTGCAGCAATTAACGCCTCACATCTGACAGCGCGCACCGGTCATACCACGGCCGCCTCCAACAGCGCTAAGTCCAGGAGTTATTTCACGAGGCTGCTTTGCGCACAGCAGCAGCGATGGTTTCAGCCCAGTGCGTGACCGCGCTGCGCGACTTGCCCTCGACCATCACCCGTATCACCGGCTCGGTGCCGGAAGCACGCAGCAGCACGCGTCCGCTGCCGTCGAGCGCGGCTGCGGCTTTCGCTACCGCCTGCTGCACGCTGCGGTCGGCATTGAAGTCGAAGCGCCGCTCACTACGGACATTGATCAGTATCTGCGGGTAAAGCTTCACTGCAGCCGCGGCTTTCGCCAGCGTTGTTTTATTGTCACGCAGAGCGCTCAGCACTTGCAGCGCCGAGATGATGCCATCACCGGTACTATGACGATCGAGACACACGATATGCCCAGAATTCTCGCCGCCGAGTTCCCAGCCTTTGGCCTGCAGCATCTCGAGCACGTAGCGGTCGCCGACCTTGGCGCGCGCGAACGGGATTTTGAGGCGCGCGAGTGCGTGCTCCATGCCGAGATTCGTCATCAAAGTGCCAACTACGCCGCCTTTGAGTTGATTGCGTTTTTTGCGGTGGCTCGCAATGACATAGAGCAACTGGTCGCCATCGTAGACCGCGCCCCTGCCATCAACCATCACCAAACGGTCGCCGTCGCCATCGAGCGCGATGCCGAGGTCGGCGCGATGCTTTTTGACGGCTTCCTGCAATGCCTGCGGGTGCGTTGCACCGCATGCAGCGTTGATGTTGTAGCCGTCCGGCTTATTTCCGATCTCCTCAACGTCGGCGCCGAGCTCATGAAACACGTGTGCGGCGATGTGATAGGTCGCACCGTGCGCGCTGTCTACCACCAGTCTCAGGCCCCGCAGGTCGAGATGCGTCGGGAATGTGCTTTTGCAGAACTCGATGTAACGGCCAACCGCGTCATCGATGCGGCGCGCCTTGCCGAGCTGCGCCGACTTCTTGCATTGCAGCGGCCGCGCCAACTCGGCTTCAATCGCGGTCTCGACTTTGTCCGGCAGCTTGGCGCCCTCGCCGGAAAAAAACTTGATGCCGTTGTCGTCGTACGGATTATGCGAAGCGCTGATGACAATGCCGGCCGAAAGCCTGAGCGCGCGCGTCAGATATGCAACCGCCGGCGTCGGCATCGGCCCCACCAGCAGCACGTCGACGCCCGCCGCAGCAAGCCCCGCCTCGAGTGCCGATTCGAGCATGTAGCCGGAAATTCGCGTATCTTTGCCGATCAGCACCGCCGGACGCTCGGCGCCTCTGCGAGTGCGAGTCAGCACCTTGCCGGCGGCGTAACCCAGGCCCAGTACGAAATCGGGTGTGATCGGTGATACGCCGACTTTGCCGCGCACGCCATCGGTGCCAAAGTATTTACGACTCATAGGATTCTAAAGCCTCACCGCAAAGGACGCCAAGGTGCGCAAAGATTCAATTTAAATATTTCGCGACGACTTGAGTTACCTTGCCTGATCGTTTTTCTGTTATTCGCCAAATCGTTTCCTTTGCCTCTTGTTTTTCCTTTGCGTCCTTTGCGTCCTTTGCGGTTAAGGATTGTCGCCTTGTACTGCGCGCCATACGGCGATCGCGTCGCGCGTCGCCGCGACATCGTGTACACGCAGAATCCGAGCGCCTTTTTGCGCAGCGATCAGCGCCGCTGCGATGCTCGCATGCACGCGTTCGCCGACCTCGCGGCCGGTGATACGGCCGAGCATCGACTTGCGCGAAATGCCGGCCAACACCGCTGCGCCGGTCGCGGCAAAACGGTCAAGCCGCCGCAGCAGCTCGAGATTATGCTCCAACGTCTTGCCAAATCCAAAGCCGGGGTCGACGACGATGCGCTCGACGGCGACGCCGGCCGCGCGCACTGCCTGTACGCGTGCGCTCAAGAACGCGAGCACTTCAGCGACGACGTCATCATAGTGCGGTTTGACCTGCATATCGGCGGGCGTGCCCTGCTTGTGCATCAGGCACAGTGCAACGTCGCTCGCCGCAACCGCCTCTATCGCCCCTGGCGCAAGCAATGCGTTGATGTCGTTGATCATCGATGCGCCGGCGGCAATCGCTTCGCGCATCAGCTCCGGCTTCCGGGTATCGATCGATACCGGCACTGCCCCGGACGCGAGCTGCTCCAGCACCGGCAGCACGCGCCGGCGCTCCTCTTCTAAAGTAACGCCACTCGATCCCGGGCGCGTCGACTCACCGCCGATGTCGATAATGTCGGCGCCTTCGTCGATCAGGCGCTGCGCATGCGCAGCGGCCGCCTGCGGCGTTGCGAACTCACCATTGTCGGAAAATGAATCGGGCGCGAGGTTGACGACCCCCATGATCAGGGGACTCGCGAGTGGTAGCCGGAATTTACCGCACAGAAGATACATTGGTGAACGAGTGAACGGGTGAACGAGTGAAGGAAGGCGCTATTGCCCTTCACCCTTCACTATTCACCCTTCACGGGCCGTCACGTTCCTTGCACCGGCGCAGCGGTTGCCGCGGGACTCGGCGGAGGACTGTCTTTGGGCGGCACGTTGGCCGTCGCTGCAACCGGCTTTGGCGGACGCGGATCACGGCCTTCCATGATGTCCTTCACCTGCTCGGCATCAAGCGTTTCCCATTCGAGCAGCGTCTTCGACATCTTCTCGACTTTGTCGCGGTTATCCTCGATTATCTTGCGCGCGACTCCATACTGCTGATCGATGATGCGGCGAATCTCGGC
>PLYS01000138.1 GCA_003153455.1 Betaproteobacteria bacterium
ACTTTTCTTCGCCTTAAAGCGGGGCAACCATCCCGGTGGGGACATTAATTTTTCAAACCAGGTATCTCAGAATCATTGAAATATTCTAGAAGTGCGCTCAAGATAGTTGGCGCCACAGGCGACTTGCGTTGTGGCGCAGAACCGTGCGCGATTATGCTAAACCGTAGCGGTCATCGCACGCGTTCTGATCATCTTCTAAGCAATTTAGTTTCTACTCATTAACGTTATTCAGGAGAGTCGCCATGAACGCAAAATTGGTAATCATCGCCTCCTTTCTGTGGGCTTTAAGTTCGGCACCGCTTGCCTTGGGGCAAACGACGAGCGCGAATCCACCGGTTCAAAACGCAACTGACGCCGCTGCAACTTCGAGTACTGACCCCGATGCCAAACCCGTCGAGGACCTGCTGCTGGCAACGCAAAGATTGCGCGACGCAATATCCGATATGCTGAATGAACCTGCCGGTCCAAAGCGGGCTGAATTGATCAGGGCTGGAGACCGAGCACTGGCGGAAGCAGAGGACGCAATGCTCAGCCTTCCACCGGAGCTGCTACTCGCTGAAGTAAATGAGAACAGCTACAAACAGTCCGTGGATCACCTCCAGAGGGCCACGCAAAATTTGCAAGAGGCGGCCCAAGCGTTGGCAAAAAACCCGAATGCAAAGCAGCGCAGCGAGACGATCAAGAAAATCAAGACGGCTCTACAGGAAACACAGCGGTTGATGCAGGCGATTCCGCGGGGCGCATCAGGCAAATGACGCCCAAGAAACAAACCACAACCTTGCGCCGCACTGGGTATTTTCCCCGTGCGCACAACCTTAATCACGCCGAGTCAGGACCGCGGCGGGTAGGGTCATCCGTGTTATAGAATCGAGCCGCCGCGCCTTGATCCCTCGCTCGATGTATCGGGCGAAGTGCTTTCGAAGGACTAACTTCTCGGCACGGATCAATGAGGACGCACGCGATAGGAGCAGCAGTTCCAGTTTCGATAACACAACGCGCAACCATTTCGAGCCCGCGTTGCGGCTTCCAGTTCCGCTCGCGTGCAACGACTTGTATAGTCCCCGAAAAACCGGGCATATGCACGCTCCCAGCCAAAGTCTGGCCACGCTCGGGCAGTGTAGGCTCTGAGGACCATGTTGAACTTCTTCCGGCTCCCACTGACGCGCTCGGAGTACGCGGCAGCGATCTCGGCATGTCGATCAATGGAATATCAGCAGCGGAATATTGCTGCGCCCGAGCACCTTGCGGGTCTCGCTCTCGAACAACCGCAGGCTGAGCGGCTTGCGGCTCGATGCCCTCATCACGATGAGATCGTTTTTTTTGCTGTGCGCGATCTTCACGATCGCGGTATACGGTTGGTTGTCGGTGACACACAACGTCGCGCATGGCATGCCGGCCTTCCTGGCGGCCTGCGCCCCCAGCCCCAGGTATTTCTCGGCGGTCTTTTGATTGTCGCGGCGAAATTGCGTGGGCGTCGGCAGCATAGATCAGTGGATACGGCGGCGTCACGTAGATGCTGGTTACCCGCGCGCCGAGGACTCGGGCAAGAAGCATTCCCCTGCGCACGGCGCGCTGTGAACCCGCGGTGCCATCGGTCGGAAGAAGTATGTGCTTGAACATGAGCCCTCCAGGTGAAAATGCGCCAAAACGGCCGGATTACCGGAGCGGATATTTCGCGTGACATGGAGAGTTAGGCGTGACTCCGCGTATGGCGCATGGCGCCGCCTCGGTCGGAGCTTATGGAAATGTAGATATGTGTCAAGTTTTGCAGCGAGCCGTCGAAATGAACGCGCGCCTAATTCTTCTGCGAGTTCGCAGCGCGCTGCCGTGCATAAACGCGGCAACCGTCGATGAACGCTCCCGTATTTCCAGTGCAGGCATCGGGATCGGTAATGCCATGTTGTTCTGCCCAGCGATAGCCAGCCTTGTCCTCAGAGCAATCGCCGCTGCACGGATAGCCGCCGAATGTTGGCGCTGGTTCCGATGGCTGTGGCGGGGGCGCGGGCTTGTCATAAGGAACCGCGCGGTTGTCTTGAAGCGGGACCGGACCGCCGGGCAATTCGACGGGCTGCTGCTGCGGGCCGGACCGAAACCAAAGCGCATACAGCAACGCGGCAATGATCAGGGCCCAAGTCAACCAGTTCTTCAATGTGCGCTCCTTACCCGGTGAGTGCGGTTTTCGACCGCGCCGATCGTTTTTCGTGCGGCAATAACCGGCACCATCGCATAAGTATAGATCGGATTCGCGCCAGCCAGAATCCAGGCAACGCTCAGCGCGCGGTCGGTGCGCGTACCCCAATCATGCAAAGTCCCTAATCTTGAAAAAGGTCTTGGGATCACGCCGCGGGCATCGTGCTCGCTTTATCGCTTTAAGTTTGCCTTAAGTCTTCGCGCCTAAGATGGTCGGCACATGGAGCGATGGCTCTATTGCTTGTTCATTCAACCCTAGGAGCGAAGCATGAAACAGAAAATATTGGTGCGAAGCCTGATCGCGGCCGGCGTCATTGCGGCCGGGTTAGGCGGCTACGCGAAGTATGATCCGTCAGTTTTCCAACAGGCCCTCGCCGCAGGCGCGCCCGCCGTGACGCTGAGCGCGCACCCCACTACCACGGTCGCGCTGCCCGACTTTACCGGCATCGTCGCGGAGAACGGGCCTGCAGTGGTCAATATCAGCGTCACGAACAAAGCCGAAAAAGGTGCGGACGCCCCCACGATGCCCCAGCTCGACCCGAACGATCCTTTCTACCAGTTCTTCCGTCAGTTCCGAGCGCCTACGCCGCAAGGACAGATGCCGGCGCACGGCGTGGGATCCGGCTTCATCGTGAGCCCCGATGGGGTCATACTCACCAACGCCCACGTGGTGGACGGCGCGACCGAGGTGACGGTAAAGCTCACCGACAAGCGCGAATTCAAGGCGAAGGTGACCGGCGTCGACAAGCCGAGCGATGTGGCGGTGCTGAAAAT
>PLYS01000305.1 GCA_003153455.1 Betaproteobacteria bacterium
GGCGGCGCTTCACGCCGCGCTCGCAACCGAGAAGCTCGCCGGCGCCGGAATCGACACGTTCGATCGCGAGCCTCCGCTTACCGATAATCCGCTGTTCACTCTGACGAATGTCATCGTCGCGCCGCACATGGCCGGCAACTCGCGTGAATCGCTCGATCGCGCGGCAGTGACAACCGCACGCAATCTGCTGAGCGTATTGGACGGCGCGCCGAACCGCGAATACGTAGTCAACCCGGAAGCGCTCGACTGACCGGTTGTTCACGCCCCTCGTTGTTATGCATCCATAATGGATGTAAAATGGATGCACTGACCCGAAGGCGCCCCTCGTGCCCGTTACCTTGACCATCAAAGAGGTCCCCGACCGTGTTGCCGATAAACTGCGCGCGCGCGCGGCGGCGAACCATCGCTCTCTGCAAGGCGAGCTGATGGTGATACTGGAAGAAGTCATGCTGCAGAGCGCCCGGCAAGCCGGACAGCCCGAGCCGCCCGCTTATTTCGTCAGGAGCGCAGAGAAGCGCGCCTCGCAACCGGCCGCCAGGAAAGCCCCGCTTCATGGCAGGCGGCTTACGCTCGGCGAGTTGTGGGAGCGCTCGCGCCGCCTCGGCCCGAGCTCGAAGAGCGAATCCGCTGCCATCGTGAGAGCGCTGCGAGATGAGCGTCACGGTCGTTGACGCCTCGGCGGTCGCGGCCGTCTTGTTCGACGAACTTGAAGGCGCGCCTGTTGTCGCAAGCATAGGCGGCACGCTGCTCGCGCCCACCCTGCTGCGTTACGAGATCGCGAGCGTCTGCGCCACCAAGCTGCAGCGGGAACCCGCCCACGCCAAGCTCATCGTCTCCCGTTACCGGCTGCTCGCAAACCTGGATATCGAACTCACCGAACCCGACTGGGAAACGCTGCCGCTGCTGGCACGGCAATGGGCGCTCAGCGCTTACGATGCCGCCTACCTGCAACTCGCGCTGAAACGCAAGGCGCCGCTCGTCACGCTCGATGCGCGCGTTGCCGGGGTTTACGACAGAGTTGCCGCGACTCGTTAGCCAGTCCACCATTTCGAGCAGACGCGGCGCCGCAATTTCAATCCGCGGTTGCTTTGGATTCCTTGACCACCTTGGCCCAGAACGGAATTTCCGTGTGGATGAATGCGGCGAATTCCTGCGGCGAGCCCGAGGTCTCGATCTCCAGCCCTTCGTGCGCAAGGCGCTCGTGGATGTGCGGGCTGCCGAGTACCTTGCGCGCCATATCGAATAGCTTGCCGATGACGGCCGGCGGCGTGTGCGCCGGCGCCCACAGACCCCACCAGCCGCCGACGTCGTAGCCGGCCAGGCCTGCCTCTTCTGCTCCCGGAATGCCGGGAATGATGGCGCTGCTCTTGCGGGTAGTGAGTGACAAGGCGCGCAACTTGCCGGCGCGAATCTGCGGCAGCGCCACCGGCGGCGTGCCGATGATGATAGGCACATCGCCGGCGAGCGTGGCGAGCAGCTGCGGCGCGCCGCCTTTGAACGGCACGTGCACGATGTCGGTGCCGGCGACGACGTTGAATATGGCGCCTGCCATGTGCGACGGCGTGCCGGAACCGGGCGACGAATAGGTCAGCTTGCCAGGCTCCGCCTTGGCTTTCGCGATCAGTTCCTTCAGCGTGTTGACCTGCAGCTTCGGGTTCACGGCGATGATAGTGGTGAAATTGGCGACTTTGGTGATCGGCGTGAAATCCTTCTCCACATCAAACGGCAGCTTCCTGTAGAGCGCGGGATTGACCGCGTGGCTGAAGCTGCCGCCGAGCAAAATCGTGTAGCCGTCCGGCGTCGCGCGCACGACAAGTTCGGACGCGATATTGGCGCCCGCACCCGGCCGGTTATCGACGATGATTTGCTGGTCGAGCAGCCGGTTCATCTCCTCGCCCATATTGCGCGCGATGAAATCCCCCGAGCCGCCCGGGGGGAAGCCGACCACCAGCCGGATCGGCCGCTCGGGAAAAGATTGCGCCTGCACCGCTGCCGGTAGCAGTACAACAGTCAAAAGCGCGCTTGCGACGCACATTAGCAGTGATTGCATGAAGCCTCCTTCTCCGTGAACGCAGCACCCATCGTCCGGGGCCGGGATTAATCCCGCGTCCCGCGGGTAGCGTGAGATCGTGAAGTCGCGAGATCGTGAGCGGGAAACTACAAAATCCCTTTCACGCGCTTCCGCCCTGACGCCCTCGCGGCTTTATCTTCAGTTTTTATCGCGATTAGTCAAACCTGAAACCACGGCCACCAGCAACAAGCTCGCCAACCAGCCGAATAAAATCTCGAACCATATTATCAAGCGAATCCAGTGGTTCAGGCTCAAGTGCACAAGTTCTTCGTACCAAGCACGTTTGGGCGTGGCGATCATTGGAGCCCAATCATGCTCCTGCTGCAGATCGACCAGTGGCAGAATCAAGTCGAGTGAATAAGCCAGCGGACTGAAGGTCGTGTACTCCCCGGCGAGATCTTCGCAGAGGTACCAGTTGCCCACATAGGCTTTACCGCCTAGCTGAGCCGGCTTGCCGTTGGTCGGCAGTGGTGCGGGGTCGGTTGGCCGGCAGTGCGCGTAGGCCGGATGACTGAACACCAGCGGGCTGGTCGGCGCAAACACCCCTTGCAGCGCCGCCCACCAGAACATCGCGCCACAAGCCAGCCACACCCCCAGCAGCCACCCCACCACCCGAATCGGGCGATAGCCATAGGCAGCCAGCAGGCCGAAGAGCCAATAAGAGCCACGCGTCGCGCTGCGGTACACGAATGCGCGTGGCCGGCCCCATGTCGGCGGCGTCTGCCCGATCTTGCCGATGCTGCGCAGATGCTCTTCGCGCGCAATGGCTACCTGCCGCGCCTCTTCCTCGTGCCCCATCGCGCGCAATACGCTTATTAGCTGTTGCCACGGCTGGGGTCTAAAATCCGCGCCCCCTTGCACAGTGCCCCAATGCGATGGCCGCTGTCTCTCAAGCCAGGCTAGGCGACTTGGCGTATCGGTCGGGGCGCCACCGGCAAGCGCGTCATAGGTAAATCCATCGAGTACGAGCCGCTCCCCCCAGCTCGCCGCATCGTCAACTAGCTGTCCAACGCGCACACTTGCCAGCGAAATTCCATTCACCGGCTGCTTTAGGCGGCGAAAAAACAACGCGCCTGCGACCACCGCATGGTCGGCGGACAGGGCACGGCCTTCCTTGCCGTCCAGCGTCGCGCCGCTGAAGCTAATACTGCCTCCGATCTGCGCACCCAACAGCCGCACTGCGCCGGTGGCGGCGAAGCCCTCATTCAGGAACACGTGACCCTTGACCACCGCACCGTCGGCGGACAGGGCATCGCCTTCCTTGCCATCCAGCTTCGCGCCCGTGCATTCAAGATTGCCACCGATCTGCGCACCCAACAGCCGCACTGCGCCGTTGGCGGTAAAGCCCTCGTTCAAAAACACGCCACCCTTGACCACCGCACGGTCGGCGGACAGTGCATCGCCTTTCTTGCCATCCAGCTTCGCCCCACTGCAGCTAATATCGCCACCGATCTGCGCACCCCCCAGCCGCACTGCGCCGCTGGCAGTGATGTTCCTCAGGAACACGCCGCTTTGACAGACGAGCCTATCGCCTTGGATACCCGGCGCACGGCTGCCGGACAGACTCAGTCCGCCGGCGATGGTCGCATCGCGCAACACCAGTTCCGCATCGAACGCACAGCGCAATAGAGCAAGACTGTATGGCGCACAGCTCCCCTTGAGATCGAACTTACCTTCGATCCATGCCCCCGTAAGCTGTACGCCGTGCTCATGAATGGGCGCATTGGCGTCGCCACCCAGGACAAGGAAGCGCAGGAATGCAGCACGTATGCGGTTTTCGTCGGTGGATTTGTCAGGTGGCTGATCGCCGATTGGCGCGACTTCGCCAGTGCGACAGGCTTCCAGCAGCGCGCGCTCGGCGGGTCGCAACGGCTCGAACTCCGTGAGCGTGCGGCCCACCGGCTTAACAACGACAACTGAAGGTGCGGTAGCGGTCATTGCGAGGGTCGGCTAGATATCCGTTTCAATATTAAACGCAATAACGACAAGGACGCGGAAAAATGAATTCTGGATCATTCAGGCTTCCACAGACGCATGGGCTTGCTTCCCATAGACACTACCACGGCGAACCCACTAAAGTCTGGACTAAACCCTTGGCAGAAGCATGAATACATTTGTAGGTTCGGCTGGAGGCTCCGGTGAGCCGCGAACCCGGTCTATCATTTCGAGCAGACGCGGCGCCGCGGCGCAGAGCAGCGCGAAGTGCTCATCGGCAAGGCGCAGACCGGCACTCTGCGCCGCGTGAGCGCAAAGATCGACGATCTTCCGGTCCATCGACCCGATCGCGATCGGGGGCGCGCTGTGCGTAATGGGCGCAGGTCGCGCGTCCGGCGCAACCACTGGGCGCCGCTTCGACCAACTCATCGCCTGCTCGTAGGCGTGTGCAATCGCTAGTACGTTAACGTCGTTAAACGGCCTGCCGATCAGTTGCATCGATAGAGGCAGGCCTGCGCGGCTGAATCCGGTGCACACCACGACCGCAGGACTTCCGGTTATCGCGAACGGCACGAAACAATTGGGGCTCGGCCATTTCGCGAGGCCAGGATCGAGCTTTGGCGCAGGACCCGCACCCGGCGTCACCAGCACGTCGCAATCCGCAAATGCGTCGTGCATCTCGCTCAGCATACGGCTGCGCTGCTGCTGCGCTCGCACGTAGTCGGCGCCCTGGATCAAACACGCGATCAACGTTCGTTCGAGAAAAACCGAACCAAAATCGTGCGCACGCTCGATCAGTGCCCGCCTCTGTATCGCGAAGGTCTCGGGCTCTTCGATGAGGGTCCAGACGTCGTAGTAATCCCGCAGTGGGCGCAGGCGGAGCTCGTGCAGGCGCGCGCCCAGTTTTTGCAGTACCCGCAGCGCATCGTCGGTTGCACTGCGCAATTCGTCGTTGCCGGCCGCATCCGCCGCGCCGAAACACCGCACTACTCCGACCCGTACATTCTTCAAATCGGATCTCAATGCCGTCCGGAAATGTTGCTGGGGTCCGCGCACACTCGACCGGTCTCCCGGGTCGTAGCCGACGATCGCGTCGAGCAGGATCGCGCAGTCCTCGACCGTCCTCGCGAGGGGGCCGCAGTGGTCGAGGCTGAAAGAATTTGGAATCACCCCGCGGCGGCTGACCAGGCCAAAGGTGGGCTTCATTCCAACAAGGCCGCACAGCGACGCAGGGGTACGGATCAAGCCCCCGGTGTCGCTGCCGAGCGCGGCCAGTACCAACCCTCCCGCTACGGCCGCAGCCGAGCCGCTGCTCGACCCTCCCGTGAAGTGCTCCGGATTCCACGGATTGCGCGCGGGGGGCCACGCCAAATCAAACGAAGGTCCGCCGTGCGCGAGCTCGTGGGTTGCGAGCTTTCCCATCAGGATGGCGCCGGCATCGTAAAGCTTGTCCACGACACTCGCGCTGGTGCGCGGTATGTGATTGGCATAGGCTCTGGAGTGGCCCGTCGTGCGGACTCCGGCGGTTTCGTAAATGTCTTTGACGCCGAACGGGATGCCGTGAAGCGGTCCGCGATAGCGGCCTTGGCTGATCTCGCTTTCCGCTTTACGGGCCTGCGCGATGGCTTGCTCCGCCGTAACCGTGATGAACGAATTGATGACCGGGTCGATTGATTCGATCCGCTTCAGCAGAGCATTCACCAGTTCCAACGGCGACAGCTCGCGTGCCTCGATCAGGCGCGAAGCTGCTGCAATAGTGTCAGGCAGGTTCGCGGGCATCAGACGCTTTGTCGGGAAAGCATTCCCGACCCGCGATTTGCGCAGAACTTACGCGACGCCCCACTAGTCAGCCCGTATTCCCGCTTCCTGGATCAGCTTGCCCCATTTATCGGACTCGGAGCGGACGAAATCGCGCAGCGCCTCGGGCGTGCCGGACAGGGCCTCGACGCCCATCTCTTCGAATTGCACGTGATTGCCGAGCAGGTCCTGGATCGCGAGCACGCCGCCCTTGTAAGGCACGTGCACGATATCGATCTTCGCGAGGCGCTTCATCATCTCTCCGCCCAGGTGGCCGAGCGTGCCCGGGCCGGCAGTGCCGAAGTTGATCGTGCCGGGTTTCGCGCGGGCGAGCGCGATGAATTCCCGCAGATTCTGCGCCGGCGTGTTCGCGTTGATGACCAGCACGGTCGGCGCGACTGCCACCATGCTGACGGGGAGGAAGTCGCGCGCAATATCGTACGGGACCTTGGTGATCAGCGGGTTGATCGACACCGGCCCCATGTTGCCGATCACGAACGAACTGCCGTCGGCAGGCTGGCGCGCGGAGTACTCGAGGCCGATAGAGCCGTTCGCGCCCGACTTGTTCTCGACGATCACCGTCTGGCCCCAGATTTCGCCCAGCTTCTGCGCGATGATCCGCGCCATGATGTCGGACGCGCCGCCCGGCGGATAGGTCGTGATCAAGCGCACCTGCTTGCTGGGGTACGTCGTCCCCGCGCCAGGCGCTTGCGCGTGCGCCGGACAAACCGCAATGAGTGCCGCCGAGGCGAGCAGCAAAGCGCGGGCAAAGAGCTTGCTGGCAGTCATCATTTCGTACCCTCCCGTTCAGGCCTCTGTGGCCAAGGTTTTCCGTTTGTAATCTGCGGCTGACTGCGGTAGAAGCAGAACGCACCTTACAGGGCATTGAGCGAATCGACAACCTTGCGATCGAACACCAGGCCTTGCTTGCGGCGTTGCTCGCGTTCGCGGTAAGCACGCTCCGACGGAATGCGTATTTCGTCGACGCCGGGACGACGTGGCGTGGCTTTGACTTTGGCGACGAGCTCGGCCATTTGCGCGGGAAATTCGCCCCCCGGCAACATGAGCTTCGGATCGAGCACCAGAAACAGAAAGCCATAATCCTGCACTTTGCCGGTTGCAAGCGCCGCGCCTGCGAGCAAACCCAGCGCCTGCGCCGTGAACGACAGGCCGTATCCCTTGTGATCGCCGAACGGAACCACGCCACCCTCGAGCACCGCTTTCGCATCGCGCGTCGGATTGCCTTGCGCGTCGAAGCCTATGCCCTCCGGCAACTCCTTGCCGATATGCGCATGCAGCATCACCTCGCCCCACATCAGCGCGGCCGTGCCCATATCGAACACCACCGGACCGTTCGCCGACGGAAACCCTACGCAAATGGGATTCGTGCCGAGGGCGGGCCTGGCGCCTCCGATAGGCAGCACACGCGGTTGCGCGCTGGCGACGTGGATCCCAACCAGTCCCGCCTTTGCGATCATTTCGACGAAATAGGCATTGCGGCCGCTGTAATAGCTGTTGTAGATGCCGACCGAGGCGAAGCCGCTGAGCTGCGCCTTCTCGATCGCGATCCGCACGCCGCGATAAACCGAGATGTAACCGACGTTGTTGCCGCCGTCGATCAGCGCCGACAGCGGCGTCTCGTGTACGATCCTGACGGGCTGGCGCGCCTTGCGCGTTTTGGCGTCGGTTGCGATCGCGAGGATGCGCGGCAGGCTGGCGAAACGGTAGCCGCACAATGCATTGTCTATAAGCTGATCGACGATGATTTTCGCTTCCTCGTCGGAGTAGCCGATGTTCCGCAAAGCACGCGCACCGAGTTCGGTCGCCTCGGTAACCCCCAGGCGCACGCTATCGGGCGTATCGGCATCGAGCAGTCCTTTGGCGCCCGCGGCCAGCGTGGCGGCATCCGACATGACAAACTCCTCTTACTGAGTATTCCGGAAATGGTTGACAAACCATTTCCGCTCGACGTTCCCCTCTCCTCCTGGGCATAGGTATCTACACATCTT
>PLYS01000219.1 GCA_003153455.1 Betaproteobacteria bacterium
TCCATCCATCATACGACAGGAGAACGACGATGAGTCAACTACAAGTGTTTTCAAATTCGCCCGTAAAAGCGTCGAGCATCATCGGCACGGACGTGGTCGACCCCAAAGGCGACAGCCTCGGAGACGTCAAGGAAGTCGTTATCGACCCCCGTACCGGCAGGGTCGCGTATGTTGTCGTATCGTTTGGCGGCTTTCTCAGCATGGGAGAAAAGCTGTTCGCAATCCCGTTCAGCGCGTTCGTGTACAACGTGGAGAAAAACGAATACGTGCTCAATGTTTCCAAGGAGCGATTGAAGGCGGCGCCTGGATTCGACGCGGATCATTGGCCTTCGATGTCCGACGAAAAGTGGAACCGCGACGTGTACAAGTATTACGAGCGTTCGCCGTATTGGGAATAGCGCCCTTGTTCGGGTCACCCAGACCAGGCCCGCAGGCGGGGATGATAAGCAATCCTTGCCTCCGGGCAGCGTATCCCGTGTAGGAAAGCCCTCGGAAGACCGGGGGCTTTTTTTTGGTTTTGTTCTCTTCCCGACTCCCGTTCTGCCAACGTCGGGCAAGCGTCCCTCACGACGCTTAGAAAAATAGGACTTTATGTTCGCTGGCGTACGGGAGCATCCAGGCCGAGAAGGGTACAGTGGAAACTGTAAGTAGTGAGTCGCTTTAACTCCGCGATTCGATCCTTTAACTCACGTTAAGGCTAATCTATAAACAACATCATCTACATCGTCGGCGCAATCGTCATCATCGTCGCTATCTTGTCGTTTCTCGGGCTGCGCTAAAGCGTCAAGAGGATTAAAGGGCTTGGCCAGGCTCGGTCTATTTGCCTCGCCAACGCCTCAACCTTCTCGCACAGACGCGATTGCCGGCGCGCCTTATTTCGGCGTGCGCCGCGATGCGCGTCGAGCGGGGTCAACACCGGGCCGCAGCCCATAGATCAGGAAAGGCGGGAGCGAACATGCAACTAGGCGACCAGCAGGCGAGCGGCAACGTCGAGGATCGGCGGGGGATAGGCATGATCGGGGGCGGGCTGGGCGTCGGCGGAATCGTGATCGCCCTCATTGGCTACTTCCTCGGCTTCGACCCCAGCGCTTTAATGAACGTGGCCGAGCAGGTCGCCCCCCAGCGCGAAACGCGTGAAGCGCCCAAAGGCGCGCCCGCGGACGAGATGGGGCAGTTCGTCGCCAAGATCCTCGGCAGCACCGAGGCCGTCTGAGGCAAGATCTTCCAGCAGTCGGGGAGCCAGTACCGCCCCCCCACGCTGGTTCTCTATGACGGGCAGGTGCGCTCGCCCTGCGGCATGGGCCAATCGGCCATGGGCCCCTTCTATTGTGCTAGTGACGAGAAGCTCTACCTCGACCTCGCGTTCTTCCGCGACCTGAAAACGCGCTTCCACGCCCCGGGCGATTTCGCCCAGGCCTACGTGATCGCCCACGAGGTGGGCCACCACGTGCAGAAGGTGACCGGCACTTTCCAGAAGATGGAAGCGGCGCGCGGGCGCGTCTCCCAGGCCGAAGGCAACCAGACTTCCGTGCGCATGGAGCTGCAGGCCGACTGCTACGCCGGCGTGTGGGGACACCACGCGGGCACCATGAATCAGCTAGACTCCGGCGACATCGCCGAAGCGCTCAACGCCGCGACGGCGATCGGAGACGACCGACTGCAGAAGCAGACCCAGGGCCGTGTCGTGCCCGAGTCGTTTACTCACGGCTCATCGGAGCAGCGCGTACGCTGGTTCAAGCGCGGCATAGACTCGGGACGCTCGAAGGACTGCGACACGTTCTCGACCAGCTCGCTTTGAGTGTCCGCAAAACAAAACGCCCCGGTCGAAATCGGCAATTAAAAAGCCCGCTCGCGCGGGCTTTTTCCCAGCTCTGAGCCTTGTTACGGTCGGAATTACTTGGAAGCGGGAACAATCACGACGGTATCGCCGTCTTTGCCGCGTTGGCCTTGGGCACCCTCAGCGCCGGTGGCTCCGGTGTTCCCGGTTGCGCCCGTGTCTTATCTGCGCTACAAACGCCGTGAAGAAAAAGCCGCTGCGGTTCACCCGCAGCGAACATCCAAAGCCCATGCGGGCAATCGTTGACCAGCATTTCTCCTCTGTGCAGGTGCTGAATTTCGCGATATTCACCGCTATGTTCGCTTACGTACAGACGCGTAGCGGCACCTCGCGCGACAATTTTCTGACTCAACCTGTGGACTCAACATGGCCAATCCCAATGTAGCAGCCGCTGACGAACTCGGGCCCGTGCGCGCTCTGCCAGACGTCTACCCCGACAACTCGCGAGCGCCTGCAAGCGCAGTGTCGTGGGGCGCCATCGTGGCGGGGGCGGCGGCAGCAGCAGCCCTGTCGCTGATCCTCTTGATGTTGGGTATCGGGTTGGGATTGTCCTCAGTGTCACCATGGGTGCACGACGGCGTTAGTGCAACGACCTTCGGTATATCGGCCATCCTTTGGGTCACCTTCACGCAATTCGTTACTTCCGGAATGGGTGGCTACCTCGCCGGCAGGCTGAGAACAAAGTGGGTTGCGGTTCATACGGACGAGGTCTACTTCCGCGATACCGCGCACGGCTTCCTGGCCTGGGCCGTCGCGTCGCTTGCAACCGCCGCGCTGCTGACTTCGGCGATTGGGTCGATCGTCAGCGGTGGCATTCAGGCCGGGGCTTCGGTGGCCGGAGGTATCGCCACCACCGCGGTGGCCGCCGCGGCAGGGTCCGGGATGGCGAAGTCTGACAGTGACAGTNNGTGATACGTATGCACGCATGCAGGCCAAGCTGCGTGATGCGGAAACCGCGGCGAGGGAAGCTGCTGACAAGGCGCGCAAGGCTTCTGCCTATGCGGCGCTGTGGCTCTTCATCTCGCTACTCATCGGTGCATTCGTCGCCAGCTTGGCCGCCACTTACGGCGGGCGGCGGCGCGACATCTGACCGCAGCTCCACACACTTCACTCCGGAGGCAATAATGCGTTCACTACTTCTGTTCTTTCTCGGCGTTCCCATTCCCATCATCATTCTGATTGCGTTGTTCGTGCACTAAACGCGTTCCATCTGCACGAAACCTGATCGCCCAGCGACCCTGGCGGTTGAAGCAGAATGTTTGCCATGGCCGCTTCGGTGGTGGTCGGCAAACCCATTGCACTGGGTGATCACGACACCCTCACCGGGCTTTCGAACCCTTCGCCGAACACCACGTCAGGATGAACGATACGGCGGCACGGCCGGGCCCGCAGCGGAAGTTTTGCCTCTATGCTCGCCAGAGCGCAACCCTGGTGGAAATCGATCAGGCGGTGATCGACGTGGCGCGCAAATATCTGCGGGCTGTTCTTCAAATCAAAGGCCCTTTGTCTGGAACGCTGGGAACGCCGGCCACTTTCGTTCCGGCTCAAGGAATGGATGGCGCGGGTGTGGGGGCGGTTGCTTCAGCCGGGCTTCGCCGTTACACGGTCCCGCGGTCCGTCATTTGCGACCGACAGCGACGAGCAGGACCACGCCGAGTACGATCGCTCCGGCGCTGACTATCAGCGGGACGTTTATTGTTCATTTTTCCATCCGCGCGGCTCGCGCGCCGCCTCGGCGCAGAAAGCTGAAAGGTTTTCGAGTACCGCCTGTACCGCACGGTTGGCCGCCACCACTCCTCCATAGGGGTCTTCGCTGGTGGCGGGAACGGCAGCATCGAACTCGCGCGATGCAATTACCCGGCGCGTTACGCTCTCCACGAGATAGGCACGCAGCGTGAAGCGCACTCGACTCGGCGCGCTCAGAAACTCGTGTTGCAGGCGCAAGATTTCGGTATCTAGCCGCATCTCGCCTGCTGCGGGGCTCGGCGTTTGCACCACGGCGCGAAACGCTCCGCTGCTCTCGACGGCGGCGACGATCAGTGGCGCCAGCATGCGCGCCGGCGTATCGATCCATTCGTTGTGCGCAAAGTATTCGAGTTGGTCTGCCTGGCGCACGTACATAATGCGCTGGCTGTCAAAGCCGGCTGCCGCGTGCGGCGGGCTGACGATCAGCGTCGGCGCTGTAACCGCAGCGCGTGGCCCCGATTGTGCTGGCGTCGCGGTGTTGCGCGCGTCGGCGAGCGAGTAAAAGTTGGGATGCGGCGAGACCACCGGCCGTATCACTTCGCAGCCACAGACCAGCGTTAGCGATAAAGCGGCGGCGACGAGCCGCCACCGATGCGGCAGGGATATCCAAGGCACGGTTGTTTTCATTTCGCTGTTCCTTCGCCCGGCCCGGGCGGCACCGGCCTGCGGCCCAACAGCAGGCCACCGGGGCTGCCTTCTATTTTTTCGCTCAGGCGTCGCAGCGAGGCCGCCAGCACGGTCATTTCGCCAAGCAGACGTTCCAGCTCCGGCAATGTTTCAGCGGTGAAATGTTTTACGTCGGCGCCGACCGAGTCGACCGTCTTTCCCGCGCTCGCGCTGGCGAGCGCGGCCTCGTTCCCCATTTTCTCGACTGCATCGGCGCTGCGTCCGATGCGATCGATCACGGGTCCGACCTGCGCCGTTGCACGTGATGCGTTTTCGAAAGTGCGGGCGGCATTGGCTATGCTTGCGTCGAGCGTGTCCTTGCGCGCGGCGATCGTGTGCGCCACGGTGGCAATGTCGGCGAGCGCGCTTTTGAACGTCGCCCGGTTCTCGTCGCTGAGAATGGAATTGATGTTGTTCGATGTGCTGTCCAGCTTTGCAAGCACGTTCGTGAGCACATTCTCCAGTCGCGCGCTGAGCGAGGGCTTGGTGCGGATCACCGGATACTCGCTTCCCGCGGTTGCGCGCAGCGGCGGCGCATCCCGAGCGCCTCCGCTCAATTCGACATAGGCGATGCCCGTCAGGCCCTGTGTTTTCAGAACCGCTACGGTGTCCTCCTTGATTGGCGTGCCACGCTCGATGGCGAAGAGCAGGTTCACCCGATCCGGGTTGCCTGGGTCGAGCCGAATTTCCCGCACTTTGCCCACGTCGACACCGTTGTATTTGACCGGCGCATTCAGATTGAGGCCGGCCACCGATTCATCTTCGATCGCAAGATACAGGTCGTATTGTTTTTGGAAGGCGCCGCCCGAGGCGAGCCAGAGCACGCCGGCGATCAGCACGGCGCCGAGGACGAGCACGAACGCGCCGACGACCGCATAGTTCACTTTGGTTTCGATGATAGCCTCGCGATTTTTCCACTGGTTTGCACCTCGGCCTGCTGCTTTTCGTGTTCCTGTGCCATTCTCCCGCGCGGGCCGTCAAAGAACTGCCGGATGGCGGGATGGTCCATGTGCGAGAGCTCGGACATCGAGCCGATGCCTTGCACCTTGCCCTCGGCGAGGACGGCGACGCGGTCGGCAGTGTGCCACAACAGGTCGAGGTCGTGAGTGATCATGACTATGGTCAGGCCGAACAGGTCGCGCAGCCTGCGCACGAGTTCGTCGACGCCGCCGGCGCTGTCCGGGTCGAGGCCGGCGGTCGGTTCGTCGAGAAACAGCAGTTCCGGNNACCGTAAGCGAGCCGAACAAGCCGCCATGCTGGAACATCACACCCCAGCGCTGGCGCAGCGCGAGGGCTTCGTCGTCCCCGAGCTTCTGCAGGTCGACGCCAAGCACCCGGATGGAGCCTGAGTCGGGGCGTTGCAGCAGGATCATTTCGCGCAGCAGCGTCGATTTGCCGGAGCCGATGCCGCCGATCAATGCGAATATCTCCGCGCGGCGCACCTCGAGGTCGAGTTCGGAATGCACGACATGGTTGCCGAAGCGCGTCGACACCTTGCTGATCTCGATGACCGCTTCGTCCGTATGCACTTGGCTTTGCACGTCAGAGGTCCAGCGCACTGAAGGCGATCGAGAACAGGGCGTCGGCAACGATCACGAGGAAGATCGACTGAACGACGCTGCGCGTGGTCTGGCGGCCGACGCTTTCGGCGCCGTTTTTGGTGCGGAAGCCCTGAAAGCAGCCGATTACGGCGATGATGGCCGCGAACACCGGTGCTTTGCAGATGCCGATCAGATATGCAGTAATGCTGACGGCCTTGACGAATCGGTCGAGAAACTCGCCGAAGCCGACCCCGAGCTGCGCGCGCGCCATGATCATGCCGCCGAATACGCCGAGCACGTCCGCAAACACGGTCAGCAGCGGCAGCGCGATCACCAGCGCGATGATCTTCGGCAGAACCAGCAGATCCAGAGGCGCGATGCCGAGCGTGCGCATGGCGTCGATCTCCTCGGTCACGGCCATCGTGCCGATCTGCGCGGCGTAGGCGGAGCCCGAGCGGCCGGCGATGATGATGGCGGTGATCAAAGGCGCGAACTCGCGCAGCATCGACAAACCGACGAGATCGGCCACGAAAATGTTGGCGCCGTATTGCCTGAGCTGGTCGGCGCCCTGATAGGCGACAACGATCCCGAGCAGGAACGACAGCAGCCCGACGATGGGCAGTGCGTCGAACCCGGCGCTGCGTATGTTGTACAGGATGGGACGCCACCTGAATCGCGCAGGGTGCGCGGCGCATCCTGCAAGCGCGACCGCACTTTCGCCGACGAAGCTGAGCAGCGCAACGGTCTGTTCGAAGGCGGCTTCAGCGCTCCGGCCCAAGCTTTCAAGCTTCGACGAGGGCGCGCTGGCAACTGGGGAGAGGGTATCTGTGTGATCGGCGACTTGCCGCCCTACGACTTCCAGCAGTTTGGCGAATTCCGGGCGCAAGCCGCGCACCTGCACGGCGGTACCTTCGTCGCGCAGCCGCCGCAGGAGTTTTTGCAGGACCCAAGCGCCAGCGGTATCGAGAGCCTCGATGCGTGCACCGTCGACGACCATCTCTGATTTGGAAGGCGCGGACAGCGCGTCGAGTTGCGGCTCGATTGCGCCGATCCCGCGCGCAGTCCAGGACCCCGACAGCGCGAGCTCCTGTGGCGTCGGCTGAGCGATTGCGGCGGGTGCCACCGACAAGGGTTTCATAGATGAACTGGAGGGTAGATGCAATGTTCTATACCGTCTGTACGCGAGCGCACAGAACCCTTCATGGAAGGGACAACAATTGCGGCATCGTCGAGGCTTACGGCAACGGTCCTCCGCGCCGTTATTGACGCCAGCGCATTGAGGCTGATGACCTTCGTCAGCTCCCCTGCAAAGCCGAGAAACGCTCTCCCTTATACGCCCTTTCTGTCGCCCTTTAGCGGGTTGCGATAATTGGTAGTTATCAGGAGTAACGATGCGCAGTGTTGATAATCCAGATTACCTGCTACTCTCGAGTTCGGAGTACGAAGCGGCCGCGTTGAAATGCCGCTACGCGTTGAAATCCGCAGCGGGATCACCGCCAAGGTTGCGGCCATCCCGGCCACCGAAGGTCAAAGGAGTTTACGATGACTAGAGTGCTCATTGTTTATTACAGCATGTATGGACATGTCGAGGCGATGGCGGACGCCGTGGCCGAAGGCGCACGCAAGGTGGATGGCGTAGAAGTTGCGATCAAACGCGTACCGGAAACCATTCCGGAGGACCAGGCCAGGGCGATTGGCGTTAAACTGGATCAAAAGGCGCCCATCGCGACCGCTGAAGAGCTTGCCGACTACGATGCCATCATCTTCGGTACCCCGACCCGATTCGGCAACATGGCCGCGCAGATGCGCAGTTTTCTCGATCAGACGGCCAAGATGTGGTTAAACGGGACATTGATCGGCAAGGTCGGCGGCGGGTTCACCAGCACTGCCACCCAACACGGCGGGCACGAGACCACGGTGACATCTTTTCACACCACCTTGCTGCACCATGGGATGGTGATTGTCGGTGTGCCTTATTCCTGCCGCGAACTGATGACGATGAGCGAAGTCAGTGGCGGCTCGCCTTATGGCGCCTCCACGCTTGCCGGCAGCGACGGCAAACGCATGCCGAGCGCAAATGAGTTGGCAATCGCCCGCTTTCAGGGAAGGCACACCGCCGAAATTGCAAAACGCCTGGCGGCGCGCTGACGGTATGTTGCGATCGCGCTTGAAATCTTTTCTTAACTAACCAGTGCCTGGCAGCCAGGCCATGGACAGCATGGATTACATCGCTTATTTCACCATGGAGATTGGGTTGGAGGAGGCGATGCGCACCTATTCCGGCGGCTTGGGAGTGCTGGCGGGGGATACGGCACGCGCTGCGGCGGATCTGGAAATCCCCATGATCGTCGTAACGCTGGTTTACCGCCAGGGTTACTTCCGTCAAAGGATCGATACCGCGGGCACACAGATCGAAGAACCGGCGTCATGGCCGGTCGCCGATCTGTTGCAGAAAGTCGAGCCGCATTGCTCGGTGGAAATCGAGGGGCGTACGGTTGAATTGTGCGCATGGAAGTACGACGTCAAAGGGGTCAACGGCTATCGCGTACCGGTTTATTTTCTGGATAGCTCGCTGGAAAAAAATTCCGCACAGGACCGTCCGCTGACGGATTATCTCTATGGCGGGGACGACCGTTACCGGCTTTGTCAGGAGATCATCCTGGGCGTCGGAGGGGTGAAGATGCTCCGGGCCCTGGGTTATCACGACATCAAGCGTTTTCACATGAACGAAGGGCATGCCGCCCTGCTCACCCTCGAACTCGCTTACGAACTTGGCGTGCAGGCATGGAATCTTGCCTACGAACCAGTCAGGCAAGTGGTGACACCCGAGCTGGTGCATCTGGTCAAGCCCAAATGTGTATTCACCACCCACACCCCTGTCCCGGCCGGACACGACAAATTTTCTCTGGATCTGGTGCATCGAGTCCTCACCGGGTATCACGGGGCCTTCGTTGAAACCGAAAAGGAGTTTTGTCCCGGCGGCGTGCTGGATATGACCTCTCTCGCGCTGGATAACAGCCACTATATCAATGGCGTGGCCAAGCGACACGGCAAGGTCACCCGACAGATGTTCTCGGAATATAAAATCGACTCCATCACCAATGGCGTGCACGCCGCCACGTGGGCGTCAAGACCCATTGCCGAGCTCTTTGACCGCCGCATTCCGGGTTGGCGCGAAGACAATTCCAGCCTGCGCTATGCGCTGAGAATCCCCAAGCGGGAGATTTGGGAAGCGCATCGACAGGCCAAACAGGCCCTGATTGAACAGGTAAACGCGATCAGCTCTATCGGCATGGATCCCAATGTCTTCACCTTGGGTTTTGCCAGGCGCGCCGCAGTTTATAAGCGTGCAGATCTCCTGTTTTCGGATGTCGGGAGGCTTACTGAGATCACCGCAAGATCAGGCCCGCTTCAGATCATTTACGCCGGCAAGGCCCATCCACACGACCAAGGCGGCAAGGATCTCATCAAACGCATCTTTCAGATCAAAGAGATGCTTAAAGACAAAATCAGGATCGTCTATCTCGAAGAATACGGCATCAGCCTGGCAAAAGGGCTGACCGCGGGTGTGGATTTGTGGCTGAATACGCCGCAGCCGCCGCTTGAGGCCTCCGGCACGAGCGGCATGAAGGCCGCCCTCAACGGCGTACCCTCCTTGAGTGTCCTGGACGGCTGGTGGGTCGAGGGATGTATCGAGGGGGTAACCGGTTGGGCCGTCGGCATGGACGATAGCGCGTTGGAATACCACGACACCCGTGCAGAGGATGCCCAGTCTCTATACAACAAGCTTGAGATGATCATCATTCCGATGTTTTATGGCGAAGGCGAAAAGTATGCAGACGTGATGCGTAACGCGATCGCGCTCAATGGCTCGTTTTTCAACGCCGAACGGATGTTGAACCAATACGTCGCCAAGGCTTATTTCAAATGAAATAAGGTATGAAAAATACGTTTCGCTCCCTCGCCGGCCGTGATTTCCGGCTGTATTTCATCGGCCAGTGCATCTCCCTCGTCGGCACCTGGGTGCAGCAAGTGGCGTTCTCGTGGATTGCCTATCGCATTACCGGCTCCGCGTTCATGCTGGGGCTCATTGCTTTTTCCGGTCAGTTTCCAACGCTCGTGCTCTCGCCTTTCAGCGGGGTGCTGGCGGACCGTTACAGCAGACGCAACGTATTGGTCGTGATTCAAATCATACAAATGGCAGTAGCGGCGCTGCTTGCCGTTCTGGCATGGCAGGATGATATTTCACCTTGGGTCCTCATTGCGGCTTCCCTGGTCATCGGATTGACCAGCGCGGTGGAAATGCCGGTGCGCCAGGCGTTCACCCCGGACATTGTCCATGACCGGGCCCACATGGCCAACGCCATTGCGCTCAACTCGGTGACCTTCAATGCGGCGCGCCTCGTCGGCCCTGCTGCCGCAGGATTCATTTTGGCGGCCTTCAGCGAAGCCGCGTGTTTTGCCATCAATGCGCTCTCATACCTGGCGACCATCTACACTTTGCTTGTAATCCACCCGACGCGGGTAGAGCACGATGGCGGCAGGAAATCCATACGCGAGGGAATGATGTACGTGCGGCAATTTGCTCCCGCGCGCTGGCTTCTTATCACCGTGATCGTTGCGAGCTTTTGCCTTTCGCCCTACCTGACGTTCATGCCGGTTTATGCGAAGGACATCCTCAAAGGCGGGGCCGATACGTTGGGCATCCTCATGGCCGCTTCCGGTTTCGGTGCGTTGTCCGCCGGGCTTTATCTCGCGAACCGCAAGTCCGTCATCGGACTTGGCGACAAGATGGTGGCCGGCTGCTTCGCGGCCGGTATCGCCTCCGCTGCATTTGCCTACAACCATCTGCTTTGGGTGGCGCTTGCGCTGCTCGTCATATCCGGCTGCGCCACGATCATCATCGTGACCTCAAGCAATATCCTGCTGCAGACGCTGGTGCTCGACAACTTGCGCGGGCGAGTGATGGCGCTCTACAGCATGTCCTTCATCGGCGTGCTGCCGGTAGGCAGTCTGGTGGCCGGGGGCATCGCCCATCTCGTTGGCGTGCAGCCGGTGTTTCTCGCGTCCGGAGTTATTTTCGCGGTGATGGGTTTCAGCCTGAAACGCAAACTTCCGCTGCTGCAGCGGGAAGCGCATCCTGTTCTCCGGGAAAAGGGCTTGCTGCCCAAGTGATGTTGCGGCGAAAGGCGTAAAGTGCAGTGTCGCGGTGCGGGGATTACGAGAGACGTGAGGATAACCATGAAACATCCATTGCAGCATGCGATCGCGCTCACAGTGGCATTTGGCCTTGCGAGCGCGGCGGCAGCACAGTCCCGTTCGACAGGCTCGGAACAGGTTTATCCTGTCAAGCCCATCCGCATGGTCGTCGTCTCGGCCCCCGGCGGCACCACCGATGCTCTGGCGCGCGCGTTCAGCCAGCGACTTGCCGATAGCCTCGGTCAGCCCGTGGTTATTGACAACAAGCCGGGCGGCGGCGGCGTCATTGCCGCGGAGACCGTTGCGCGCGCGACCCCTGATGGCTACACGCTGCTGCTCGCCAACCTCAGTTACTCGCTGATGCCGGTCCTGCACTCCAAGCTGTCGTTCGATGCCGCGAAGGATTTTTCGCCGATTGCACTGCTCGGACTTACCAATAGCGTGCTGGTCGCGAACATCGCGCTACCCGTGAAGAGCGTGCAGGAGTTGATTGCATACTCGAAAGCCCGGCCGGGCGGCCTCGATTACGCGGGCGGCACCACCGGCGCGACGGCGCATCTCTCCGGCGAACTGTTCAAGATGATGACCGGCGCGAATCTCACGCACATACCGTATAAAGGCACGGGTGCTGCGATTACCGCGCTGATCGGCGGCGAAGCTCAGATCGGGTTCCTTACGCTGCCGCCGTGCGTGCCGCACATTCAGAGCGGCCGGCTGCACGCACTGGCGATCGGCAGCAGCAAGCGCTCGATTGCCCTGCCTGAGCTGCCGACAGTCGCCGAGTCCGGCGTGCCGGGTTTCGACGTGAGCGCATGGAACGGCATACTCGCGCCGCGCGGTCTGGCGAAGCCGCTGGTCATGCGCCTTAACAAGGAATTCAACCGTATTGCGGAAAATTCCGAAGTCAGGGATCGCGCGCAAAGCCAGGGCACCGAACTCGCGGATCTGACGCCGGAGCAATTCGGCGCTTTCATGACAGCCCAGATGGCGAAGTGGGCCAAAGTGGCGAAAACGTCCGGTATGCGCGCCGATTGAGGAAAAAAACACACTACGATTACTCGTAACCGGGAATACCTAAGGGTAAACATTTTCATGACGGACGAGTCGGGATTGCGCTGCCTGACGAATAGGATTTTATCCACCATGCTGCCGCATGACGGATAAAATCCTTTTCGTTAGGTGAGATTCACCTGACCGCTTTTGCTTTGATCAAAGTGAGTGCCGGAGTGGTCCCGCCACGTTTACCTAGGCGGCGATAACCGAAGCGGCACACGGTACGGACGATAATGTGGTAGCGCTCTTCGGCGGCCACCGAAAAATCGACCGCCACGGTTCTGTTCAGAAAGGCCTGCAGCTGGGCCAGCGTAAGCAACTGTTTGTCGTTCATATCGATAACCATGCCTCGCGTCGATCCCAGCTCTCTGTTCAGACTCAAACCCCATTGGACAAGGCTCTCTCCGCCCCGAAGGGGCACGCGTGTGTTAGGATATATTGTTGCATTCCGTATTTGCAGATCCTGCTGCAGGGATATCCCCTTTATGCACCGCCCCGCAATGGCATGTGCTCCCGATGCGCTTAGTGATCTCACGCGTGACGCGCCGCGGGTACGCATGCTACGAGAAACCGTACCAGACCAGACCGCTCAAACGACGTGCGAAAGATAAAGTTCGCGCGCAGGGCATCATGGGCGGGTCTGTATGCGCTGCTGCTCGCTTTGGCAATTCCCGCCTCGGGCCAGTTGGGACTCTCCAGTAGTGTCACGCCAGGGCTTATCGCTCACTATGTGGGCCTATTTGGTCCAAGGGCCCGGGGACGCCTCGACGACTGGAAGGAGTTTGTCCGGGAGACCGCGGCCCGCACCGGACCGGCGCGCAACAGCTCTGGCGAGCTCGAGCTGCTCAGCCACGTCAACCGGTTCTTCAACCGTGTGCCCTCGTCCACCGACCTCGCGCTCTGGGGCGTCGATGACTACTGGGCGACGCCGTCCGAATCCGTGTCGATCGGCGGCGCCGATTGCGAGGACTACGCCATCGCCAAGTACTTCGCCCTCAAGGAGCTGGGGATACCGACCGCGCGGCTGCGCCTGGTCTATGCGAAAACGTGGTTGTCGTCGCAGTACGCGCACATGGTGCTTGCGTACTACCCCGATCCCCGGGTCGACCCCCTCATCCTGGACAATCTGGCAGGTAGCATCGAACTGGCCTCGAACCGGCCTGATCTGACCCCCGTGTACAGCTTCAACGATGACGATCTCAGGGTCCCCGACATGGGGATCCACATAAGCGGCACATCGGTCAGGCAATGGCAGGGCGTGCTGGAAAAACTGAAGCGGGAACTGACATACTGATCGAGTGCCGAAGAATACGATGGAGCACATACCCCTATGACCCTGTTCAAGCAGTTGTTCTTTGGCGTTTCGGTGCTGTTTTTCGTCTTGCTTGCCGGCGTTGAAGCGATCTACCTGGCAAACTCCCGCACGCAGCTGCAGGATCAGCTCGCCTCGCACGCGCAGGATGCCGCCACTTCGCTCGCGCTGCGGCTCGGTACGCTCAGGGATTTCGAGGACCGCGTCCTCATTGAAACGCTCGTCAATCCCGTGTTCGACCGCGGCTACTACCAGGAGATCCGGGTTGTGTCTGTCAGCGGACAGATCCTGGTTCGCAAGGTACTTGCGCCGGCGCAGGGCGACGTGCCCGAATGGTTCACTCGCTTGTTCCCGCTGCGCGCGCCCGGCGCCCAGTCGCTGGTGAGCGCCGGATGGCGGGAGCTTGGCCGGGTCGTGGTGGTGAGCCACCCGTATTTCGCGTACCAGCAGCTTTGGCATACGGGATTGCAGACCATCGCGTGGCTCCTGCTCGTCTACGCAGTGGCAATCGCGGCCATCATGGGGTTCCTGGCGATGCTGCTGCGGCCGTTGAGGGAGATCGAGCAGATCGCCGTCGCGATCGGCGAACGGAACTTCGGGACCATTGCCTTCGTGCCGAGAGCCCGCGAACTCGCCCGTGTGGTCGCCGCCATGAACAGCATGTCGGGAAAAATCAGGCGAATAATCATGGAAGAATCGGCGCGCGCTGAAGCGCTGCGACGCGAGGCTTTCGTCGATCCGCTCACATCGCTCTACAACCGGCGCGGTTTCGAGCGCCAGTTGCAGTCGCTGATCCAATCCAAGGGCGATGTCTACTCCGGCGCCCTGGCGCTCGTCGAAATCGGGAATTTCGGCGACTTCAACAAGCGAGTCGGCTACCAGCGAGGCGACGAGGTGCTCGCGCTGCTGGCCGGCACGCTCGCCTCCGCCTGCGAGGGGCATGCAGCCGTGTGCGGCCGGTTGGGCGGCGCCGGCTTTGCGTTCGCCGCGATCAATATCGAAGCGGGCGAGTTGCAAAGCCTGGTCGCCGCGGTATGTGGGCGGATCGGGTTCGTTCTCCAAGAGCAGGGAATCGACGCCCATCTGCGATGTCACTGCGGCGCGACGCGCCGCGTAGGTGCGCTTCCGGCGTTCTCCGCAATGCTGGCATCGGCGGATCAGGCACTCGTGCGGGCGCGCGCGAAGGGCGAAAACGAATACGACATCGAAATGTTTGACGAAGCGGCTGCGGACGGGTCGCAAGCGTGGCGAGCGCGTATCGAGAGCGCACTTGACGAAAATCAGATCGCGCTCTTCACCCAGGATGTGCTCGGGCTTCCGGGGCGGATGCCGGTGCACAGGGAGGTGACGGTGCGAATGATGCGTGAGCACGGCGATCCGATCCTTGCTGCGCGGTTCCTGCCCATGGCGGCGCGGCATGGGCTGATCGGCCGCCTCGACTGTCGCGTCTTGGAGAAACTGCTCGAACATCTGTCTGGACGCTTCGCGCCTCTGCCGATGATGGCCTTGAATGTCTCGGCCCGGACGATCGCCGACCCGGACGCGACCCGCAGGCTGCTCGGGCTGCTCGATGCGAGGCGCGAATTGGCAAGTCGATTGATATTCGAGATGACCGAGTTCGGTGCATTGCAGGACGTGGCGCTCGCACAGAAATTCAGCGGCGAATTACGCCGACTTGGCGCGCGGTTCGCATTGGACAACTTCGGCATGCAGAAAGATTCACTGATGCTGGTGCACGCCTTGAAGCCGCACTACATCAAGCTTTCGCCCGGATACTCACGCGAGCTTGCCGGCAGCGCGGACTGCCGCTTCTTCGTCGCCTCGATCGTGAGGATCGCCCAGCCGCTCGATATCGGGATATTTGCGCAAGCGGTCGAGGACGAGGGCCTCGTCCCGCTTCTGGCCGAACTGGGGCTTTCGGGCTATCAGGGATTCGTCAGCGCGCGGCCAGCGCCGATTGCGTAGCCAGGATCGCCGCGCCAGTCGCCTGCCCGGGGACTCGAAAGCTACCGGAAAAACCCTTTATAATTAGTTCACCGGAAAACCTATCGATCAGGGGAGAATCATCATGGTCAGTCGTCGACGTTTTATGGCATTAGTCGCCAGCGCCGCTATGGTTCCGAAAATTACGGAGGCTCAGATGAGTTCAAACAAAGTTGCTCTCTACGCCAACGTGGGGGCCGATCTCACGCACTACGACGTGGACGTCGCAGGCGCCGCGCTGATCAAGCGTGCGACGGTCACGCTGCCTGCGGGCGTGCAATATGCGTGGCCGCATGTATCGAGACGCTATCTTTACGTTGCGAGCAGCAGCAGCGCTTCAGGTTATGGCAAGGCCGGGACCGAGCATTACGTCACCGCGTTTCGCATCGATCCGGCGAGTGGCGCGCTCACGCCGCACGGTGCACCGATACGGCTGCCGACGCGCCCCATCCACATGAGCACGGACATTCCATCGGAGAATATTCTGGTTGCGTTCAACAATCCGAGCGCGCTGCATGTCTACCGCATCAACAAGGACTTTACGCCAGGCGAAGAGGTGACGCAGCCGGGCCCCATCGACGCCGGCATCTACGCGCATCAGGTACGCGTGACGCCCGACAACCGATTGGCGATTCTGGTAACCCGCGGCAATGAAGGCACCAGCAGCAAGGCGGAAGACCCCGGTGCGCTGAAAGTCTTCGAATACAGGAATGGCGTGCTGACCAACGAAGTGTCCATCGCGCCCAACGGCGGGAAAGAGTTCGGCCCGCGGCATCTCGATTTTCATCCGACCAGGCCGTGGATGTACGTGTCGATCGAGACGCAGAACAAGATGTACATGTACAGGATGGAAGGCGGCAAGATCAATCCGGAGATCGCATTCCGCAAAGAAACGCTTGCCGATCCCAAGAACATCAAATCGCGTCAGGCGGCAAGTACGGTTCACGTGCATCCGAATGGCCGTTTTCTATATGGTGCGAATCGTGCCGACGCCACGATTGAGGTCGAGGGCAAGAAGGTTTTCAAAGGCGGCGAAAACAGCATCGTGGTGTACTCGATCAATCAATCCACCGGCGAGCCGACACCGATCCAGCACATCGAAACCCGGGCCATACACCCGCGCACCTTTCACATTGACCCAAGCGGACGCATGCTGGTCGCCCAGCACAATCTGCCAGTGAATGTCAGGGACGGCAATGCGGTACGCGCGGTGCCTGCTGGCCTGTCTGTATTCCGCATCGGCGATGACGGCAAGCTGACTTTCGTGCGCAAATACGATATCGATGTCGGCGACAAAACCATGTTCTGGATGGGCATGGTGCAGTTGTAGTACTCGCGCGGTGAAGTCAAGTCGGCAACGCCTTGCGATACGCCGCAACGCTGGCCATGTGGAGCGTACTCGCGGCGGCAGCTTGCGCCGCGGACATTAACTATCCCGCGCGTCCGGTGCGGTTGATCGTTCCGTTCCCGCCGGGCGGAGGCGCGGACTTCATGGGGCGGATCATCGCGCTCGCGCTGAGCGAAAAACGCGGCTACGCGGTGGTGGTGGACAATCGGGGAGGCGCGGGCGGGGCGATCGGATCGGAGCTGGTTGCAAAAGCCACGCCCGACGGCTACACGCTGGTGCTTGCGAACAATACAACGCACGTGATGATTGCCGTCCTCAATCGCAAGCTTCCTTATCATCCGTTGCGCGATTTCACGCCTGTTTCTATGATCAGCTACGCGCCGCAGCTGTTGGTGGCTTCGACGGCGATTCCGTGCCGGACCGTGGCCGAGCTGATCGCACTTGCCGCGGCCACGCCCGGCGCGCTCAACTATGCCTCCGGCGGCAACGGTTCGCAGACCCATCTCGCAGCCGAGTTGTTTCGCGTCAATGCCGGCATCAAAGTCTCGCACATCCCGTATAAGGGAACCGGCTCAGGGTTCACCGCGCTGATAAGTGGTGAAGCACACTTCATGTTCGCGAGCATGCCCGCCGCGATGCCGCACCTGCAGAGCGGCCGGATCCGGGCGCTCGCGATCACCGGGGCGAAGCGCTCCG
>PLYS01000531.1 GCA_003153455.1 Betaproteobacteria bacterium
GCATGGAAGGCATGTTCCGCCAGCTCGCCATCTATTCGCACGTCGGCCAGCTTTACACGCCGCAGGACGCCGAGCAGCTGATGTTCTACAAGGAGGACAAGACCGGCCAGATCCTGCAGGAAGGAATCAACGAGGCGGGCGGGATGTCGTCGTGGATGGCGGCGGCCACGTCCTATAGCACGCACGGCATCCCGATGATTCCGTTCTACATCTTCTACTCGATGTTCGGCTTCCAGCGCGTGGGTGACTTGGCGTGGGCGGCGGGCGACATGCGCGCGCGCGGCTTCCTGCTCGGCGGCACCGCCGGCCGCACCACGTTGAACGGCGAGGGGTTGCAGCACGAAGACGGCCACAGCCACATTCTCGCCTCGACCATCCCGAACTGCGTATCGTACGATCCGACCTACGCCTACGAACTCGCGGTGATCATCCAGGACGGCATGCGCCGCATGTACCAGGAACAGGAGGACGTGTATTACTACATCACCGTGATGAACGAGAACTACGAGCATCCGGCGATGCCGGAGGGCGTGGAGAAGGGCATACTCAAGGGCATGTATTTGTTGCGTGAAGGCAACGTGAAGAAAAATGCGCCGAGAGTGCAGCTCATGGGCAGCGGCACCATCCTGCGCGAGGTGATCGCCGGCGCCGACCTGCTGGAGAAGGAATTCGGCATCGTTGCCGATATCTGGAGCGTCACCAGTTTCAACCAGTTGCGCCGCGACGGCATCGACACGCAGCGCTGGAACATGCTGCACCCCGAGAGCGAGCCGCGCCTGAGCCACCTCGAGACCTGCATCAAGGACCGCGAAGGCCCGGTGATTGCGGCAACCGACTACATGAAGCTGTTCGCCGACCAGGTGCGCGGATTCCTGCCCACTCACCATTTCCATGCGCTCGGTACCGACGGTTTCGGCCGCTCCGATACGCGCGAAAAACTGCGGCGCTTCTTCGAGGTCGACCGCAACTACGTCGCGGTCGCAGCGCTGAAGGCGCTCGCCGACATGGAACTCGTGCCGCGCAAAAAAGTGACCGAGGCGATCAAGAAATACGGCGTCGATCCTGAAAAACCCAACCCGGTTATGGTGTAGAGCCGTGAACGAGTGAATGAGTGAACATGTGAACAGGTGAAGGAGTGAAGGAGTGAAGGANNGGAGTGAAGGAGTGAAGGAGTGAAATAAGGCCCCCTCTCCCCCGTTATCGGGGGAGACGGCTGGGGTAAGGGGGTATTCACCCGTTCACCCGTTCACTCGTTCACCGGCGAATACCATGAGCCAAACCATCGAAGTCAAAGTACCGGATATCGGCGACTACCACGACGTGCCGATTACCGAGGTGCTGGTCAAGCCCGGCGACAGCGTCGCCGCCGAGGACCCGTTGATTACGGTCGAGTCCGACAAGGCGACGCTGGATATTCCCGCGCCTGGCGCTGGCGTGGTCAGGGAAATCAAGGTTAAGGTTGGCGACAAGGTGTCGCAGGGCACGCTGGTGCTGACGCTGGAAGTCGGCGCGGCGCAGCCTGCCGCAGCGGCGCCCCAGCAGGCCGCACCCGTTGCGGCGCCGGTGCCGGTGGCGGTAGCACTCCCGGCAGCACCCCCAGCTGTAACCAAACCCGCGCCGCCGCAACCGGCCGCGCCGCGCGCAGCACCACCCCCGACTGCGGCGTTGGAGCCGGTCGACGCAGCGAAGGCCGGACTGGCTCATGCCGGCCCGTCGGTGCGGCGCTTTGCGCGCGAGATCGGCGTCGATCTCTCGGCGGTCACCGCCAGCGGTCCGAAGGGCCGGATTTTGCGCGAAGACGTGCAGACGTTCGTTAAGACGGAATTGACGCGGTTTGCGGGCGGGGTGGGCTGCATCGGCTTCAACCTGCCGCCGCTGCCGCAGGTCGATTACGCCAAGTTCGGTCCGGTGCAGATGCAGCCGCTGTCGCGCATCAAGAAACTGTCCGGCGCAAACCTGCTTCGCAACTGGTTGAACATCCCGCACGTGACGCAGCACGACGAGGCCGACATCACCGAGCTCGAGGCGTTCCGCAAGTCGCAGGCCGACGAAGCCAGTAAAGAAGGCCTCCGCTTCACGCTGCTCGCGTTCCTGATCAAAGCGGTGGTGGTGACGCTGAAGCAGTACCCGAATTTCAACGCTTCATTGGCGTTCGACGGCGAAAGCCTGATTCTCAAGCAATACTTCAATATTGGTGTCGCGGTCGACACGCCGCTCGGGCTGGTGGTGCCGGTCTTGCGTGATGCCGACAAGAAAGGCCTGCGCGAACTGGCGAAGGAACTCGGCGACGTGAGCAGCCGCATGCGCGACGGCAAGATCGCTGCGGCCGATCTGCAGGGCGGGTGTTTTTCGATTTCGAGCCTCGGCGGCATCGGCGGCACCATGTTCACGCCGATCATCAATGCGCCGGAAGTGGCCATTCTCGGCGTCGGCAAGTCGGTCACCAAGCCGGTATGGGATGGCAAACAGTTCGCGCCGCGGCTGCTGCTGCCGCTGTCGCTGTCGTACGATCACCGCGTGATCGACGGTGCGCAGGGCGCGCGCTTCATTGCGTTTCTGAGCACGGTGCTGTCCGACATCCGCCGCCTGGTCCTTTGATTCAACAGCCTCACCGCAAAGGACGCCAAGGACGCTAAGGAAAATCCAAGGGCCATTTTGTCAAAATTCAATGCACAATCGTTGTTGAGATCCGTATCGGGTTTCCCTTTGCGACCTTCGCGTCCTTTGCGGTCCAAGATTTTGTCGCTTCGAACTTGCGGTGAATCGCCGACGTGAACGCCCCTATCGGCATTTTCGGCGGCACTTTCGACCCTGTTCATTTCGGCCATCTGCGCCTCGCGCAGGAGATCGGCGAATTGTTGCGGCTGGCCGAGGTGCGCTTTATCCCGTCGGGCACGCCGCCGCACCGCGCTGCGCCGCGCCTCGCACCGCAGCAGCGGCTCGAGATGGTGCGGCTCGCGATCGCCGACAACCCTTTGTTCAAGGCCGACGACCGGGAAGTCAGGCGCAGCAGCCCGGGCTACACCTTCGATACGTTGAGCGAGCTGCGGCGCGAGGCGGACAGCACGCGCCCGTTGTGCGTGCTGCTCGGCGCCGATGCATTCCTCGAGCTTGCGACCTGGCACCGCTGGCACGAATTGTTCGGGCTTGCGCACCTGGTCGTCGCGCATCGCCCGGGTTTTCCACCCGAATCGTGGCCGGCGCGCATGCCGCAGGCGCTGGCGCGCGAATACGAGGCGCGCCTGCTCAAGCAACCGCTTGCCGTGCACTTGTCGCCGGCCGGCGGCATCGCAACGCAGGCAATTGCCGCGCTCGACATCTCGGCTTCACTGATCCGGGACTCGCTCGCGCGCGGCGCGAGTCCGCGTTATTTGCTCCCCGATCCGGTTCTCGATTATATTCAGGCCAACCGGCTGTACCTTGGAGATTGATGAAACTCGACAAAATGGTAACCGCCACCGTCGCCGCGCTTGAAGACCTCAAGGGGCGCGATATCGTGGTACTTGACGTGCGGCACATGACGGCGCTTTTCGACAAACTGATAGTGGTGAGCGGCGATTCTACGCGGCAAAACAGGGCGCTCGCCAGCAACGTACAGGAAAAACTCAAGGCGCTCGGCGCCACCGTTCACGGCGTCGAGGGCGCGGACAGCGGCGAATGGATCCTGGTCGATCTCGGAGCGATCGTCGTGCACATCATGCAGCCCGCGATCCGGCATTACTACAACCTTGAGGAATTGTGGGGCGAAGCCGCATTGCCGCGGCGGCGCGTGGCAGGCGCGATTCGATCGTAACTGTTCCAGCGCATGAAGTTTCATATTGTGGCGGTAGGCCACAGGATGCCGGCCTGGATCAATGCCGGCTGCAGCGAATATGCGCAGCGCATGCCGCGTGAATCGCGCATCGAATTGATTGAAGTCAGGCCGGCAGCGCGCTCCGGCACTGGTGCAAAATCGGTTCAGCAGTGGCTCGCCGTGGAAGCCGAACGCATTCGCGCCGCGCTGCCGAAGCGCTGCTTCAAGGTTGTGCTCGACGAGCGCGGCAGGCTATCCGCAACGGCGGACATCGCGCGCCGCATCGAGCGTTGGAAGCAGGACGGGCGTGACGTTGCGTTCGTGATCGGCGGCGCTGACGGCACCGCGAGCGCACTGCAGCAGGATGCCGATCTCTTGCTGTCGCTGTCGCCACTGACGCTGCCGCACGGCCTGTGCCGCATTTTGCTGTCCGAGCAGCTCTATCGTGCCGTGTCGCTGCTGGCCGGACATCCGTATCACAGGGAGTGAAGGCGTGAAGGAGTGAAGACGCACACCGACAACCGCATCTACCTCGCTTCCCGCAGTCCGCGCCGGCGCGAGCTGCTGAGGCAGATTGGCATTGCCTTCGAGATATTGCTGATGCGCGAGGAGCCGCGGCGTGGCGTCGACGTCGACGTCGACGAAGCGCCGCTGGCGGGCGAGGCACCGGCCGCGTATGTGACGCGCATCGCACAAACCAAGGCTGAGGTCGGCTGGCGCCTGATCGAACGCCGCAGGCTGTCGCCGTATCCGGTGCTCTCCGCCGATACCACAGTAGTATTCGATGGCGAAATCATCGGCAAGCCAAATAATGAGCAACACGCGCAACAATCGCTGCAGCGCCTGTCGGGCAAGACGCACCACGTATTGACCGCGATCGCGGTTGCGCGCAGGGAGCACGTCGAAACCGCGCTGTCGACCTCTGCGGTAGAATTCCGGGAGCTCGACGCTCATGAAATCCGGCGCTACGTCGCGAGCGGCGAGCCGCTCGACAAGGCTGGCGCTTACGCGATTCAGGGCCGTGCCGCAGTATTTGTGCGCGCAATCAGCGGCAGCTATTCCGGAATCATGGGCTTGCCGCTGTTTGAGACCGCCGAATTGCTGCGACGTTTCGATGTCACGCCGGTGTGACTGCCACTATCCGCGAGGCCAGCTTGACTGAAGAAATCCTGATCAACGTCACGCCGCAGGAAACGCGCGTTGCGGTCATACAGCAGGGCGTGGTGCAGGAGGTGCAGGTGGAACGCGCCTCGGCGCGCGGGCTGGTCGGCAACATTTACATGGGGCGCGTGGTCCGCGTGCTTCCCGGCATGCAGTCGGCGTTCGTCGACATCGGCGGCGGACGCGCCGCGTTCCTGCACGTGGCCGACATCTGGGGCCACCGCCAGGATGGCGAGGAAGCGAGACCGATCGAAAAATTGCTTGCCGAGGGGCAGCACCTGCTGGTGCAGGTGGTCAAGGACCCGATCGGCACCAAGGGCGCGCGGCTCTCCACGCAAGTCAGCATTGCCGGCCGGCTGCTGGTGTACCTGCCGCAGGAATCGCACATCGGCATTTCACAGCGCATCGAAGACGAGGAAGAGCGGCTGCATCTGCGCGGGAAGCTGCAGCAACTGCTGCCAACGGATGTCACCGGCGGTTTCATCATACGCACCATGGCGGAAGCCGCGAGCGACCGCGAGCTGCTCGCCGACGTCGAGTACCTGCGCAAGCTGTGGCAGGACATCCAGGACAAGGCACGCGGCGCGGCGCCGGCGGCGTTGCTCTACCAGGATCTGGACTTGAGCTTGCGCGCGCTGCGCGACTTTGCGAACGACGAAACGGCGCGCATCCTGATCGATTCGCAGGAAACGTTCCAGAAAGTGCAAGGCTTTGCGCTCGAGTTCACGCCCAACGTCGCGGAGCGGCTCGAGCACTATTCCGGCGAGCGGCCGCTGCTCGATCTCTACGGGGTCGAGGACGAAATCGAGAAGGCGCTGGCGCGGCGGGTCAACCTCAAATCCGGCGGCTACCTGATCATCGACCAGACTGAAGCACTGACCACGGTCGACGTGAACACCGGCGGCTTCGTCGGCGGCCGCAGCTTCGACGACACCATCTTTAAGACCAATCTCGAGGCGGCGCAGGTGATTGCGCGCCAGCTGCGGTTGCGCAACCTGGGCGGCATCATCATCATCGATTTCATCGACATGGACTCGGAGGAGCATAAGAACGCCGTGCTCAACGAGTTCCGCAAGGCGCTCGCGCGCGACCGCACGCGCATGACGGTGAACGGTTTTACTCAGCTCGGCCTGGTCGAGATGACGCGCAAGCGCACACGTGAAAGCCTCGCGCACGTGCTGTGCGAACCGTGCCCGGTGTGCCAGGGACGAGGCGAATTGAAGACCGCCCAGACCGTTTGTTATCAGGTTTTGCGCGAGCTGCTGCGCGAGGCGCGCCAATTCGACGCGCGCGAATTCCGCATTCTCGCCTCACAGCAGGTGATCGACCTGTTTCTCGACGAAGAGTCGCAGAGCCTCGCCATGCTGTCGGACTTCATCGGCAAGGCGGTGTCGCTGCATGTCGAGTCGCAGTACAACCAGGAACAGTTCGATATTGTGCTGATGTAGGGCGGGTAAACGGTGAACGGAAAACCGCGAGGCCAGACCGTTTACTGTTTAGCGTTCACGGTTCACGGCTTGAATTGCAGTGAATCGGGCTATCCGTTGGTCGAGCTGGCTGGGCCTGCACGCTCCATGCTGGCAAGGAGGACTTCGAAACCGGCGGCGGGATGGTCGAGCTCCACGATCTTGCGCCGGCCGCGCGCGCCATGTCTGATCTTGATGCTCCCTGCTGGAAGCCTGAACCATTGATGCAAAAAACGGATCAGGGCGGCATTGGCCTTGTCATCGACGGCCGGCGCGGCAATCCGGATCTTGAGCGCATCGCCGTGCCGCCCGGCCACCGCGGTGACGCGCGCGTTGGGTTGGATATGGAGGGTGAGGGTGAGTCGGCGCTGCGCCGGATCGAAACGGTGCCAACACATTGCAGTTGCCGGCTAGACTGCTTGTGAAAACATCTCAATCCTTGCCCAGTTCTTCTCCGAGCTCGCGTCCCCGCTCGTTCGCTGCCTTGATGGCGCGGATGATCGCTTCTTTGACATGATCCCCGGCCATGCTTTTGAGGGCGGCTTCCGTGGTGCCGCCTTTCGAAGTCACGCGCTCGCGGAGCGTGCCGATTGGATCCGGACTCGTTGCTGCGAGTTTGGCTGCACCGGTGAAAGTGTACAGCGCAAGCTCATGTCCAACGTCAGGAGGAAGGTCAAGCTCTTTTGCGGCTTGTTCTACGGCCTCGATAAAGTAAAACACATAAGCGGGACCGCTCCCTGAGACAGCTGTGACCGCGTCCATTTGTGCTTCGTGTTGGAGCCACACGGTCTTGCTCACCGCGCCAAGAATTGTTTCTGCATCCTTCCTGTCTTGCTCGTTGCGTGCGGTCTGCACGTGAAACAATGGGTAAAGTCCCGTAATGCCCTCGCCGATCAGGGCAGGGGTATTGGGCATGGCGCGTACCAGACGAGTATGACCTCCAAGCCATCGTGAAAGGCTCACCAGACGTATGCCCGCGGCTATGCTGATGATGAGATTCGAATCGGGTGATCGGCCGAGGTTTTGCACGGCTGCGCGCGCATCCTGCGGCTTGACTGCAAGAACGATGATGTCGCCGGGCCGGTCGAGCGTGTCGTGAGGGCGTTGAAAACACTTCACCCCGAATTTTGCGGCCAGCTTTGCACGTGCTTCGGGATTGATTTCCACCACCCGCAAATTTTCCTTCTTGCAAGTGCCTTTCGCCAGCAGTCCGCCAATCAGGGCGCCCGCCATGTTGCCGCCGCCGATGAATGTGATGTTCATGTTGACCTCTTAATATTTCTTTCGTTCGCCGAAAATCGCAGTGCCGACGCGCACCAGGGTAGCGCCTTCGACGATCGCCGCTTCGAAGTCTCCCGACATCCCCATCGACAGCGTGCCGAGTGCAACGCCGGCGCTCACAATCTCGTTCTTGAGCTGCCGCAGTTGCGCGAAATAGCGGCGCTGTTGCGCATAATCCGCGCTCGCGGAAGGAACCGTCATCAGGCCGCGCAATTTGAGCCGCGGCAACTCCGCCACCGCACGCGCAAGCGCGAGCGCCTCGCCGGCAGCGACCCCGCTTTTGGTACGCTCATCGCCGATATTGACCTGGATGCATACCTGCAGCGGCGCGAGGCCGGCCAGACGCGCGGCGGACAGGCGCTCCGCGATTTTGAGACGGTCTATGCTATGCACCCAATCGAAATGCTCCGCAATCAAACGCGTCTTGTTGCTCTGAATCGGCCCGATGAAGTGCCACTCCAGAGGGCGGAGCAGGGGTGCCTCTGGGGATGCGACCCCGGCGAGCGCGGTGATTTTTTCGACCGCTTCCTGCACGTAGTTTTCGCCGAACGCGTATTGTCCATGGGCATGCGCAGCGGCTACGGCATCGGCGCCGAACGCCTTGCTGACGGCAATCAAACCGACATCCGCGGGGTCGCGGCCGCATAATTTAGCGGCGTGTGCGATGCGCTGTTTCACGGCTTGCAAGTTGACGCCGATTGTGTCCATAATTTCAAGCAGTATTAGGGGTTTAGTGTGAACGACCTCACATCGCAGCGCGCCCCCTCCGCTGCTCACGAGCCTGCTGAAACAAGGGAATTATAATGGACATCTCCGAACTGCTTGCGTTTGTCGTCAAGAACAAAGCTTCCGACCTCCATCTTTCATCAGGCCTGCCACCCATGATCCGCGTCCATGGCGACATACGGCGCATCAATCTGCCGGCGATGGACCACAAGGATGTCCACGGCATGGTGTACGACATCATGAACGACGGACAGCGCAAGTTCTACGAGGAAAACCTCGAGTGCGACTTCTCGTTCGCGATCCCGAACCTCGCGCGCTTCCGGGTCAATGCGTTCGTGCAGCAGCGCGGAGCCGCCGCGGTGATGCGGACCATTCCGTCCAAGATACAGTCGCTCGAGGATCTCAAAGCGCCGAAGATCTTCCGGGAAATCGTCGACCAGCCGCGCGGCATGGTGCTGGTCACGGGTCCGACCGGCTCCGGCAAATCGACCACGCTGGCGGCGATGGTCAACCACAAGAACGAAACCGAATGCGGCCACATCCTGACGGTCGAGGACCCGATCGAGTTCGTGCACGAATCGATGAAATGCCTGATCAACCAGCGCGAGGTCGGGCCGCATACGCTGTCGTTTTCCAACGCCCTGCGCTCGGCGTTGCGCGAGGATCCGGACGTGATCCTGGTCGGCGAGATGCGCGACCTTGAAACCATACGCCTCGCGATGACCGCGGCGGAAACCGGCCACCTGGTGTTCGGCACGCTGCATACCAGTTCAGCCGCCAAGACCATCGACCGTATCATCGACGTGTTCCCGGCGGAGGAAAAGGAGATGATACGCTCGATGCTGTCGGAATCTTTGCGTGCGGTGATTTCGCAGTCGCTGCTCAAAACCAAGGACGGCAGCGGGCGCGTCGCGGCGCACGAGATCATGATCGGCACGCCGGCGATCCGCAACCTGATCCGCGAGGCCAAGGTGGCGCAGATGTATTCGGCGATCCAGACCGGCCAGTCGTATGGCATGCAGACGCTCGACCAGAACCTGCTGGAACTGGTCAAGCGCAACATCGTGGCGGTCGACGAAGCTCGCTCCAAGGCCGCCAACAAGGACAACTTCAAGTAGCACTAGGAGCTTGTCGGACTTGAGTCGGACAAGCTCCTTAGGCAAAACCGCCCCCCGAAAAAATGCGAAAGTGTCATCAAAAAACCGTCGAACCATCGTTCTTGCGTGCTGACCGAGGTGAAACGGCTGTGAAATTAAGCATTATTCACAAAAAATGGGGCGGTTTTGCTTTTGGCAGCCTGTCGGACTCTCAAGTCCGACAGGCTGCTAGCCCGGTGAACAGCAAACGGCGAACACTGGACGTGCCGCCTGCAAAAACGCGCGATAGGGGTATCCGATATGGCTCATGATCAGTCCATTCAGTTCATGCAAAACCTGTTGCGCGCGATGGTCAGCAGGGAAGCATCTGACCTGTTCATCACCGCGGGCTTTCCGCCGGCACTGAAGATCGATGGCAAAATAACGCCAGTGTCGAACGAGGTGCTGAGGCCGCAGCATACCGCTGATTATGCGCGCGCGCTGATGAACGACAAGCAGGCGCAGGAGTTCGAAACCACGAAGGAGTGTAATTTCGCGATCAGTCCCGCCAACATCGGCCGCTTCCGCGTCAGCGCCTTCATACAGCAGGCACGCGTCGGCATGGTGCTGCGCACGATCACCACCGCCATCCCGAAATTCGAGGATCTCAAGCTCCCGACGGTGCTGAAAGACATCGTGATGAGCAAACGCGGATTGGTCATCGTAGTCGGCGCCACCGGCAGCGGCAAATCAACGTCGCTCGCGGCCATGATCGGCTACCGCAATGAACACAGCTACGGCCACATCATCACGATCGAGGACCCGATCGAGTACGTGCACGAGCACAGAAGCTGCCTCATTACCCAGCGCGAAGTCGGCGTCGATACCGATTCCTGGCATTCGGCGCTGAAGAACACGCTGCGGCAGGCCCCCGACGTGATCCTGATCGGCGAGGTTCGCGAGCGTGAAACCATGGACCACGTGATCGCGTTCTCCGAAACCGGCCACCTGTGCATGTGCACGCTGCACGCCAACAACTCCAACCAGGCGCTCGACCGCATCATCAGTTTTTATCCCGAGGACCGCAGGCAGCAGTTGCTGATGGACCTCTCGCTCAACATACGCGCGTTTGTCGCGCAGCGCCTGATTCCGAAGAAGGACGGCAAGGGTCGCATTGCGGCGGTCGAGATCATGCTCAACTCGCCGCTGATCTCCGACCTCATCTTCAAGGGCGAAGTGCACGAGATCAAGGCAATCATGTCCAAGTCGCGCGAGCTCGGCATGCAGACCTTCGACCAGGCGCTGTTCGATCTCTACGATCTGGGCGAGATCAGCTACGAGGACGCGCTGAGGAACGCCGATTCGGTCAATGAGCTGCGGCTTAACATCAAGCTGAACAGCAAGGAAGCGAAAGACAAGGATGTGATGTCGGGCATCGAGCATCTGAACATCGTTTAATCCCGGCGCGCAGCGCCGGATCAAATGCGCCGGTTGGAACAGACGGCAAAATCGCCGCTAAACCGGCACAGTTGATGGGCTTCGATCCGCTCAGACTGTTGATGGTAGCGGCCGGGTGCTCGTCGCCGATCGGGAAGCAGTAATCGCTGCCCATCACGAGTTTTAGGTATTTTTGAGGTAACAACGGAGATTCGAGAATGCGATTAGGCGTATTGCTGCCCCACCGGGGCGTGGTGATTCAGTCGGCGCGTCGGCCGCCCATCGAAGAGTGCTGGACGGTGGCGCGCATGGCTGATGAGGCGGGCATGGACGTCTGGGTCGGCGACAGCATCGTAGCCAAGCCGCGGCTCGAGCCGCTCACGACGCTTGCTTACGTGGCGGCGATCACCCGGCGCGCCCGGCTCGGCACCGCGATTCTTCTGCCCGCGCTGCGCCAGCCGACCGTGCTCGCGCACGCGCTTGCCACCATCGACCAGCTCTGCCAGGGACGCCTCGTGCTGGGCCTCGGCGTTGGCTGGAAATTGCCCACGATCGAGCGTGAGTGGGAAGCTTGCGGCCGCGTGCACAAGCGGCGCGTAAAGGACCTCGAAGAGCACGTCAGCGTGTGGCGCAGGCTGTGGAGCGGTCAGCCTGTCACGTACGAGGGCAGCGACTTCAAGCTCACCGCGCACACCATCGGCCCGCTGCCATGGACTGAGGCAGGCCCGCCGGTGCTGATGACGGCCGGCAACCGCGGCGAGTTCATTCCGGCGCAGCTCGACCGGTTTGCGCGCCTCGGCGACGGCGTTATCACCACGTATCTCACCGATGACGATTGCCGCAAGCTGCGGCAGCTCGGCGACGAGGCGCTGGCGAGGCACGGCCGCTCACTGCCGAATTTTCCGCTGTGCGTCTATACGACGGTGCGCATCGAGAACGACGCGGTGAACGCGGAGGCGCGGACCCGGAAGTTTCTCCAGGAGTACTACGGCGGGGACGTCAACTATCGCGGGCTGATGGGGCTTGGCCCCGCCGGCAAGGTCATCGAAACGCTCAAACTATACGAGGCGGCGGGCGTGACCGATCTGTGTGTGCGCTTCGCCGGGACCGACCAGATCGCGCAGCTTGGGCAGTTTATCCGCGACGTTGCGCCGGCTTTCGCGTCGTGACTGGAAGCTGTTTCCAGTGCTACAAGGTTCCGGGCGCCGGAATCCGGATTACCGGTGTGCCTCCGGCTTGATCCGCGCGCGGGGCTGACGGTGCGGGAGCTGACTCTCGTTGCGCTGCCGGGGATACCGGAAGTCGAGCACGGTGCATCGCTCGTCGAGTTGTTGCGCTCGGCAGTCGAGCGCGCAGGGAAAACTCTCGAATCCGGGGACGTCCTGGTGGTCGCACAGAAAATCGTCTCGAAAGCGGAAGGCCGCTCGGTGCGCCTCGCCGAGGTGACGCCCTCGGCGCGCGCGTTCGAACTGGCGCACATTGTCGAAAAGGACCCGCGCCTGGTCGAGCTGATGCTGCACGAGTCGCGTGCAGTGCTGCGCGCAAAGCCGGGGGTGCTGATCGTGGAGCACCGGCTCGGTTTCGTGATGGCGAGCGCGGGTATCGATCAGTCGAACGTGGCGGGCGGGAATGGAGAGGAAACCGCGCTGCTGCTGCCCGAGGATCCCGATGCATCCGCACGCCGGATACAGGAAGGCGTGCGCAACGCCTGTGGCGCCGTGGTCGGCATCGTTATTAACGACAGCTTTGGACGCGCGTGGCGCAACGGCGTCACGGGTGTCGCGGTCGGAGTGGCGGGGATTCCCGCACTCGTCGACTTGCGCGGGCGCCCGGACCGCGAGGGCCGGCCTTTGCGCGTGACTCAGGTCGCGGCGGCGGACGAACTGGCCGCCGCGGCCTCGCTCCTCATGGGACAGTCGGACGAAGGGTGTCCGGTAGTGCTTGCGCGCGGATTCCCTTATGCGCGGCGCGCAAGCTCCATCGGCGAACTGATTCGGCCGCGCGCGGAGGACATGTTCCGATGATCGTCGCGCTCGCGGGTGGAGTCGGCGGCGCGCGCCTCGCCGTCGGCTTGGCGTCGGTGCTGCCGCCGCAACGTCTGACGTTTGTCGTCAATACCGGCGACGACTTCGAGCATCTCGGGTTTGCGATCTCTCCCGATCTCGACACGGTCATGTACACGCTCGCCGGCGTCGGCAATGCGGTCACCGGCTGGGGACGCGCGCAAGAGACGTGGAACTTCATGTCGGCGCTCGGGCAACTGGGCGGTGAAACGTGGTTCCGGCTCGGCGACCGCGACCTCGCAGTGCACGTGCTGCGCACTCTGGCGCTGCGACGAGGCATATCGCTCTCTGAAATCACGCGAGTGCTCGCAACCCGGTTCGGAATTAAGCATCCGGTGATTCCGATGACCGACTCACCGCTGCGCACCCGGGTGCGGACCGATTGCGGCGAGCTCGCTTTCCAGGATTATTTCGTGCGCCGCGGGTGCCGGCCGCGTGTGCAGGGATTTCGCTTCGCCGGCAGCCGTAAGGCCCGGGTGCCATCGGTGTTGCAGCGGATCATGCACTCCGGGGAGGTGCGCGCCGCAGTGATCTGCCCCTCAAACCCCTATGTCAGCATTGCGCCAATACTGAGCGTTCCCGAAATACGTCATTGGATGAAGCGGCGTACATTTCCCGTGATCGCGGTCTCGCCGATCGTCGGCGGCGCCGCGCTTAAAGGCCCGGCGGCGAAGATGATGCGCGAGCTCGGCGCCGAGCCGACCGCGCTCGGCGTGGTGCGTCACCACGGCAGCTCAGTCGACGCATGGGTCATCGACCAGCAGGACGCGAAACTGCAGCACGCGATCGAGCGGGAAGGGAAACTCGTGATCGTCACCGATACCGTAATGAGCGACCGAGGCAAGAGCGTGCAGCTCGCCAAGCGCGTGGTTTCGTTCGCGCGGGCACTGGCGTCGGAGCGCTAGAGCCTGCAGAGGTTCTTATCTGGAACAGCGCCGCAATTTACCCTGCAACGCAAGACATTTCCCGGCCGATGCTAGAATGAACGCCGCTTCTCTAACGACTGCTTATAACGAACGTGGAGGCAGGAGGATGAGCTTCGTTTCAAAGTTCTTGCTGCTCGGGGCGTGCGCGGGCCTGAGTCAGTTCGCGTCAGCGCAGACCGCAGCGCCACTGCAGCAGTCTTTTCCCAACAAATCGATCCGTCTGATTGCGCCATCCTCGGCGGGCGGGCCGGTAGACGTCATCGCCCGGATCGTGGCGCAAGGATGGTCCGAAGTTCTGGCTCAGCAGATAGTGATCGATAACCGTGCCGGTGCAGCAGGCATGATAGGCGCCGAGCTGGTCGCCAAGAGCGCGCCCGACGGTTACACGCTGCTGCTGGGTTTTTCCGGGCCGCTGGTGATCGTGCCCCAGATCAACGTATCCACTCCCTATGACACGCTGAAAGATTTTGCGCCGATATCGCTGGTTGCAACCGCGCCTTACGTGCTGCTGGTGCATCCGGGCGTGGCCGCGAAATCCGTCAAGGAACTGGTCGCGCTCGCCAAGGCGCAGCCCGGAAAACTCAATTTCGCGTCGGGAGGCACAGGGGTCGGCATACATATGGCCGGTGAACTGTTCAACCTGGCAGCCGGAGTCAAGATCACGCACGTGCCATACAAGGGCGCCGGACCTGGAATGACTGCGCTGCTCGCGGGCGAAGTCGACATGATGTTCAACGGGCTGTCGCCCGCGTTGCCGCACATCAAGACCGGAAAACTGCGCGCACTTGCCGTCGGTGGCGACAGGCGCTCGCCGCTGGTGCCGGAGTTGCCTACCATCAGTGAAAGCGGTTTTCAGTTCAACACTTCCGGGTGGTACGGCGTGCTGGCGCCGAAAAACACGCCGCGGCCTGTTGTCGCCAAGATGCACGGCACGCTGGTGACGGCGTTGAACATTCCGCACGTGAAGGAGCGTTTGGCCGAGATCGCCGTCGAGGTGGAGGGCACCACGCCGGAGGAGTTCTCGAGGCACCTGCGCGAGGAGATGGCGACATGGGCCAAGGTGGTTCAGGCTGCGGGCCTGAAAGGCAAACAGGTCAATTGAGAAAGCATGAAACTCAAAATCGAAGCCAGGTGCACCGCCGTCTTGGTGCTCGACGTGCAGAAAGACCTGGAAACGAACTGGTGCTCAACAAAACGTGCGTCGATCCGTTTCTCACGACCAACCTCGGCCAGGCGCTGCAGAACGCGGACGCCAACACCATCATACTGATGGGGCTGTGGACCAACTACGTGGTGGAGGCGACCGCGCGCCATGCGAGCGACATGGGCTACCGCGTGTTCCTGGTGCGCGAGTGTTGCGCCAGCAACACGGTCGAGAACCACGAGTTCACCATCAACAAAATTCTGCCGACGATCTGTTACGTGGTGAGCGTGAAAGACACGCTCGCCGCGCTTGAATAAAGGGGAACTTAGTCACCCAAACACTTACTACGCGAGCCGGAGCAGGCGCGCGGCATTGCTCCACAGGATTTGCTCGCGTTGCCGGTCGTTGAGTGATTTCATCTGCGTGACGAATTTGACCGGTTCGTCATAAGCGATGTCGAAGCAGTAGTCGCTGCCCATCATGATGCGATCGATGCCAACCAGCTTGATGAGGTCGTTCATGATGTCCTCGTTATAGCTGATGGTGTCGTAGGTGAAGCGCCTGAGATACTCGCTCGGCGCACGCGGGATGGTCTTGCATTCGCCGCGTATCTCGAAGCCGCGGTCGAAGCGCCCGCGCAGGATAGGCAGCGCTCCGCCTGCATGGGGCAGGCTGATCTCCAGTTTGGGAAACGCGTCCATCACCCCGCCGAAAATCAAATGCGCTGCGGCGATCGCGGTATCGAACGGATTGCCGCACAGGTTGATCAGGTAGAACTGCTTGAGACGCTCGTTGTTGATCATCATCGGGTGCAGGAAGATCGGCAGTTCGAGGTCCGAGATACGTTCGTAAACCGGGAAGAAGCTGCGATCCGACAATTCGCGGTCGCGCACCGCGGTGGCCATATAGATGCCCTTGATGCCGGGCAGCCTGCTTACCCGCTCGAGCTCGTCGAGCGCGAGCCGCGGATTCTGGAACGGCAGGCACGCGAATCCGATTAAACGATCGGGATGCGCGCGGTGCGCGGCGCTGATGGCGTCGTTGAAGGCGACGCACAACTTCATACCCAGATCGTCGTCGGCCCAATAGACCATCGGCTGGGTCAGCGACAATGCGTGCATTTTGACGCCTTGCCGATCCATTTCCTTGAGGCGCTCGTCGATGTCGATGAAGCGGCGGGTGATGGGGCCGGTGCGCAGGTGCAGGCCCACCTGGATGAAGGTAACGCCCGAACTGTCAGTCGTTACCGTGGCGCCGACACGTTTGCCGTGGTCGGCGATGAGCTTGATATAGGACTCTGGAAAATAGTGGGCGTGAGTATCGATCGTCGGTGCTGTGACCATGGCGAAGTCTCCTCTTTGGTTTGGTGATCGAGGACTGAGTCCTACAGTATGCCCATGATGAATTTCCATTCGGCGGGGTCGACCGGCGTGATCGACAGCCGGTTGCCGCGTTGCAGCAGCTGCATCCCGGCGAGCCTGGGATAATCACGCAATTTCGACAGTGGCACCAGCTGGGTTTTTTTCACCAGCCGGATTTCGACATTGAACCAGCGCGGATTGTCGCGCGTTGCCTTGGGGTCGAAATAGCTGCTCTTGCGGTCGAATTGCGTGGCATCGGGATAAGCGAGCTTCGCGATTTCGACGATGCCGGCGATGCCCGGTACCTCGCAGCTCGAATGATAGAAGAACGCCAGGTCGCCGAGTTGCATCTGATCACGCATGAAATTGCGCGCCTGGTAGTTGCGCACGCCGAACCACGGCGTGGTATTTTTCGCTGCGCGCACGAGATCGTCGATGCTGAATTCGGCGGGCTCCGATTTCATCAACCAGTAATGCATGGGATATCCATTATCGTCCAGCATAATCCATTAAAATTCAGTTTTTCAATATGATATGTAATTAACCGATAAACTGACCGTCTTGCAAAGTCCCACCCAGTTCAGTAAAATCCCACCCAGATTCCCACCCAATTTCCCACCCAGACAGGGGCATCATGGGCAAGCTGGCTGCAAAAAACTGCGAAATCGCCAAGGCGGACAAGACCGGGCGCGACCGGCTGCTTGGCGACGGCGACGGACTGTTTCTGAGAATCAGATCGCATGGCACGAAGACTTGGCTGATCGAATACGAGTTTGAAGGCGTCCGAAGGAAATACACCATTGGCGTGTATGACCCGGCTGGATCGCCCGGAGAGAGTATCACGAGGTGGCTGGAACATGGACGGCTGTCGCTATCGCAAGCTCGCTCGATTGCCGGTCAATGGAAGGCTGACCGCCGCGCCGGGCGCGATCCGATTGTCGAATGGGAGGACTACCTGGGAGAGAAGCGGGCCGCTGAGGAAGACAGGCGCAAAGCCGAAGCGGCCGAGTCCGAGCAGCTGACAATGCGCCAAGCCATGGAGCAATTCATGGCGAAGCACATGAACGGCAAGAAAAGCGCGCCCGCGATTCGTTACAGACTCGAACGGCTGGCCGAGTTCATCGGGGACGAGAAAATCCGCGACGTGACGCGCCAGGATGTCATTGCCGCGCTCGAAAAGATCGCGGAGGGCCGAGCAGAAGGCAGGACCGCGAAGCAGCTTACGGGTGAAGTCCTCATTCAAGCAAAGCGACTCTGGCGATTTGCCGAGGCGCGCGAGTGGGTAGCTGCTTCGTGCATCGCCCCGCTGATCCGCAAAGACTTCGATGCGAAGCCGACCAAGCGCGACGTGACGCTGCGTATCGATGAGGTAGCCGAATTATGGCGCGCCCTCGGCGATCCTGTTCGCTGCAAGGCCGATGCGGTTACAGTGGCGGCGATGCGCCTCTTGATTCTGACCGGACAACGCGAGCGCGAGGTAACGGACGCGGAGTGGACCGAGTTCGATTTATCCGCAGGGCTTTGGGCTATTCCGGCGATCCGAACGAAGAAAGGTCGTGCGCACCTTGTGCACTTGGCGCCGCAGGCCGTGGCGATCCTCGAACAGTTGAAACCGATTACTGGCAAGCGTCACCACGTCTTTGCGTCCCCTCTCCGTGACGAGCAGGCGGTCTATGGGCGCAGTGTCAATAATGCGCTCACAACAATGTTCAGGCGCGGTGCGCTGAAAAACATTACGCCGTGCCATGTCCACGATTTTCGGCGCATCCTGATTTCACGTCTGCCTGATCTGGGCTTTGAACCGTTCATCGGGCACAAGATCGCCAATCACGTATTGCCGGGCGTGCTGGGGCACTACAACCACAACGAATACCTAACGCAACGTGAGGCCGCGCTACGAGCATGGGCTGATCGAATCGAGCTGCTCGCTTCAGAGAAGAACGTCATTCAACTGCAGCGGACCGCTGCCTGACATTAAGCGAGAGCGCACAGCCCTCCGTGAACAGTGACTTGGGATAGGGAGCACCAGACCATGACAACGCACAACGCCAACAACGAACGGATCAAGCGTCGGTATTTTGCCTATCTGAAGGAAGCGAAGCGTCACAGCGAACCGACAATGGACGCGGTCGCGAAGGCCTTGGATCGGTTTGAGATTGACACCAAGCATCGTGATTTCAAGAAGTTTCATTCTGAGCAAGCGATTGCGTTCAAGAGGCACCTTGCCGAACAGAGGAACCAGCAGACTGGGGAGAAGCTGAGCAAGACGACCCTCCATGCGACCCTCGCGAACGTCAAAAACTTCTTCCATTGGCTTGCCGGGCAACCTGGCTACAAGTCCCGCCTTCAGTATTCCGATGCCGACTATTTCAATTTGTCTGACAAGGATAGGCGCATCGCGATGGCGCGACGGGAACCGTCGGGGCCAACATTGGAACAAGTGAAGCACCTCATCGCCAAGATGCCGATTGATAGCGAGATCGAACGCCGGAACCGTGCCCTTATCGCGTTTACGCTTCTGACCGGCGCGCGGGACAGTGCCATTGCCTCGATGAAACTGAAACATGTCGATCTGCTCGCGGGCTGCGTTAATCAAGATGCTCGCGGTGTCCATGCCGCTCGGTGGCGCCAGCCGCCTTCATGAGCTTCCCCACTTCCCCGGGCGTCAGGTGTTTCCGGGACCGGCGATCGGGTTCCTTTGGCGGGTAGGTGAGTTAACTTTCCCATTTTGAGTTGTTGACCGGGTGCCGAAATTGCCGCGACATGCCCATGGGCGTCCATTGCACTTTCCCATAATCAAGCGGTAATGGGAAAGTTGTGCTAACTGGTATCTCGTTGGCAAATCTCAGATGACAAGCTGTCTGCCATGAGAATCTGACAAATAATCACACGACGTGTAGGAAGATAGGCATGACGAAGCGGGTGCGTGGCTCGGGGTGGCGGCCCCGTTGGGCCCCGCTCAAAAACCATACCGTTGTGCACCACCGCAAACGGCCTTTGGCGCTTTTTGGGGCGCTACTCGCCCGCTCGCTTGCAGGCTTCCCAACCCGGGAAAATGGCCACCGGGACGACGGTTTTTCGGTGTCCTGAACGGCAGCTAACGACCCAAACCGGACAATCAATGTTGGAGCTTTGCGGCGCCGCAAGCACAACGGTAGCACTCACGTTGACCGTTAAGCCGGCGGCCACTACAGAGGATAGTTCTCCGGCGAGATGCGTCACATGCAAACTCCGCACCGGTCAACACCCTCTTTGAAGTGGTAATGACTAGCCCACCATACCTGCTCCATTACTGGCATGACGCATTTATCAATCTACCGCAGTTGCAGCAAAATCCTCAAATGCACCGTAACCACTCATTTTGATCCAAATCAAGACAATTAATAGGTAGACACGATGAAATAAGATCGTTTGCCACCGTTCTTATTCAGCGAATCGTGAGTTTGGGTAGTGACCGTGATCCCAAAGGAGGAACATGACATGGCTGTGACAACTGAAGCGCAACCCAAGCAAGCCTCATCGTTCCAGCGCTGGCTGGATTTTCTCGGCATCCCGGTCGCGGTGCTAGTCTTTGTCGCTCTCTATCTGGTGCCCACGCCGAGCGGACTTTCATCGCAAGGACAGACGGCGCTCGCGGTCTTCATGACTGCGCTGGTGTTGTGGGTCAGCCAAGCGATCCCCACATACGCGACATCCTTGCTGGCCATGGTCCTGCTGGTCCTCACCGGCGCGTGGACGGAAAGCAATGTCTTGGGAGTATTCGGCCAGGATGTTATCTGGCTGATGGTCTGCGCGTTCGTCCTGACTTCTGCAATGACCAAGGCAAATCTAGCGCGCCGCATCGCCTTGGCGATGGTGGTTTCGTTCGGCACCCGCGCCCGATGGGCATTACTGAGCATGATCGTGCTCAACGGATTTCTTGCGTTCCTTGTTCCTTCGACCACGGCGCGCGCGGCATTGATGCTCCCGATCGTCCTCATACTTGCAGACGTGTACGGCGCGGTGCCGGGCAAAAGCAATTTTGGCGCGAGTATGATGATCCAGGAATTGCAATCGAACAATATCTATACATCTGGCATCCTGACCGCGACTGCGTGCAACATAATGGCGGTCGGTTTCATCCGCGAACTAGGCAAGCAACAGGTTTTCTATACCGATTGGCTTTTTGCCGCGTTCCCGATCGCCGCAATCACAATGATCATCGCGTGGATTCTCGGATTGCTGTTCCTCAAGCCAGAGCACGACACGCCTAAAGGGCAGGGTCTGCAAATTCTGCGCGATCAACTCAAGGCAATGGGCCAGTTGACTGCGAATGAATGGAAAGCCGCGTTCATTTTCACCCTGACTGTTTTTCTCTGGGTAAGTGATAGATGGCATACGGCCATGTGGGGCTTTCCGATCAGCACGGCGGTAGCCGCGATCATTGCAGCAACGCTCTGCTTTCTGCCCGGCATTGGGTTGCTTAGCTGGAAAGAAACGAAAATTCCCTGGGATTTGATGATTTTCTCCTGCGGCGCATACGCGGCCGGTCTCGCGCTGGAAAACAGCGGTGGCGCCAAATGGCTCATGGACTGGATCTTCATCGAGACCAACATCAAAAGCATGAGTTTCTTCGGCGCGTATGTGCTCGTGATACTGGTGTCTATGTTCAGCCATTTTGTTTTCACGAGCAAGACGGTGCGCACCGCGATTGTGATCCCGATCGTCATCGCCCTCGCCAAATCGATGGGCATCAGTCCGATTTCGCTTGCACTGTCCGCTGCGTTCACGATGACGTGGACAATAACTTTGCCGCCACACTGCAAGCCCAATCTGATTTTCTACGGCACGGGGTACTTTAGCATCCCACAGCAATTGCTCTATGGCATCGCAGTGTGTCTGGTGGGGGCCGCGCTCTTGATCCTCGCCGGCCCGACGTGGTTCGTGTTCCTGGGCATCGTAAAATAGGAGCATATAATGAAAATTGTCATGTTTGCGCGCTGCCTGGCGTTGCTACTTTCGCTGATGGCGCTGCCCACGTGGGCTCAGGATGCGAGAGGGATTACGGCGTACCAAGAGATCATCGATGTGGCGCCGGGCGGCTCGGCGACAGTGACGCTGAACGTCACACTGGCGGACTCTGGTTTGGACCGGATTGACCTGCCGCTGAACTTTGCCAAGCCGGAAAATTTCGCGGTCGATGCGAAGGACCTCAAGGCAACGGCGGCGGCCGGAAAAACCGGCGATGTCAAGGTAATCAAACTGCAATTCGACCGCAAGCCCGCTGGCGAAGTTAAAGTCCAGATTACGTTCACCGCGAAGGAATTCTTTAATTGGGAAAAAGCAAAGGGCGCGCATGGTGTTTACAACCTATCGTACACGTTCGCTAATGCGACCGCGACGGACATTAACGGATATGCGCTCAAGGTGCTATTGCCGACGGGATACGATATAGCTGGTATTACGAGCAGCACCCCGAAAGCGACAGGTGAGGAGGCCGAGCCGCCATACGATTTCCGCACGCAGAGCGGCCGCACTGCGTTGAACTTGCGCTCGAAGTCGGTTGCACCGGGCAAGGGCGCCGCGATTGCATTTGGCTTCGAGAAAGATGAACGCAATCCGCTGCTGGTAATTGCGCTCGGCATTATCATCGCCGCACTCGCCCTGTACCTGAAACGCGATGTGCTGACCGACCCCGACTTCGTGAAGGAAACCGTCGCGTGAACGAAACCTTCGCCTCAAATTAGTCTGCAGAATAGTTACCAACCTGAAAAATCCCGCGCCATCGCTCAGGGCGATTTCCGGTATCGGCGGGAAAGGGCCGGCCTGCTTTCTCGTCGAGACGGGTGATGCGCGCCTAATGATTGACCTTGGTTACGGACCGCAGCCCGGCCGGCTTCCCAACGTTGACGGCGTTGGCAAGGTTGACGCACTGCTATTGAGCCACGGTCATCGGGACCATGCCGGCGGGATCGCCATGCTATCGAAGATCGGAAATCCGCCGATCTACGCGACCGAGATTGTGGCGCGTAGGTTCCCATCGGGCATCAACGTGCGAGCGTTGCCGATGAGTGGGACTGCCGAAGTGCTGGGCGTGCGCATTGGAACGGGACGTTCCGGTCACGCGCCGGGTGGCGTCTGGTTGCATCTCGCGTTGGGCGATGGCCTGCTCTATATGGGCGATAATTCGAGCGAGTCGATATTGTACGCCTACGATCCGCCGCCGCGCGCGGGAACGGTGATTCTCGACGGTTCATACGGCAGCAACGATGCCACGCTCGCGGAGTGCCAAAAGAAGTTCGATGCATTGCTCGAGTCATCGGCCGTACTGCTTCCAGTGCCGGCGGACGGGCGTGGTCCGGAAATCGCGCTGTATTTCGCACGCAAAGGTTGTCCTGCGCTGCGAATCGACGAGACGATGCGCTCGTCGCTGCGGCGGATGGCTGACACCGAGCGCGCATCGCTGCGCGAAGGCGTTGCGGCGGAGCTTGCGCGAATCGCCGAGACCGCGGGAGCCATCGATGGTCCGCGCGGCATCATACTCGCAACGCGGGCCGATGCGACTGAGGGCGAATCGGCCCGCTTGGTCCAGCAGTGGGAGAACGCCACCGATCCGGTCATCGTGTTTTCTGGCGATCTTACACCCGGCACGCCAGCAGAGCGGCTCGTTAAGAACGGGCGGGCGCGGTAACTGCGCTGGAATGTCCATCCTCGCCTTTCGGACAATACGGCGCTGTTGCGTGCCGTGCAAGCCCGAACGGTTGTGCCGGCGTTTTGCGAGCGCGAACATTTCGCCGCACTTTCACGCGCATTCGCTCCGGCACAACTGGCCATCGACACGTCACTCGCGCTATGACCGATGGCATTCGCGCTCTTCCACTGCTGACGCGGCATTTCTACTTTCTGCGCCATGGTGAGACGGAGAGTAATGTACGCGGCATCGTTGCTGGTTCAACCGATATGCTTCTTACCGAGCTCGGACATGCACAGGCCCGCGCGGCGGCTATTAAACTCGAACACCGTGGTGTGACGGAAATCTATTCGAGTACGCTGCGCCGTACGCGTGACACCGCAGATTATTTTGCTCATGCGCTCGGGGTTCCGCTCACCATTATTCCGGAGTTGGAGGAGCGCAGGTGGGGCGATCTCGAGGGCAAGCCGCGTAATCTGCGTGTGCCCGGCGTCACTCCGCCGGGCGCAGAGACACCCGAAGAATTTAACAATCGGGTTCTTGAAGGATTGTCCAAAATCAACGCGCGCGGCGCCCCGCTTATCGTTTCGCACTCGGGCGTATTCCGCGTCTTGTGCCGCACACTAGGTGTCGCCGAGCCTACTGAGCAGATTGCCAATGCGCAACCAGCGCATTGTGTGCCACCAGATCCACAACACTCATCGTGGCGCATCGAAATGCTGTGACGTTGTTTGGGGAACCGAGCAGGGCTCGAACCCCTCAGGCTATCCGATTGATATGACCTCTCGCCAGTGTCCGGTATTGGCCGAAAGCCCACCTCCGCGAACGTCCGCTTCCGACCCATTGCGGTCATAGGCCGCTCCCGAAAGCCGTCATTCACCCAAGATCATTCGATCACCTTGTCCGCGCGCAGCATGCGTGTCCCCGCAACTGATGCGGCAGGTCGTTCAACGAGTCGAATACTCGCTGCGTCTGATTACATTGGGATTCGGCTTGTCGGACACGATGTTCCCGTCCACCAGCTCGATGATCCGGTCGCAGCGCTGCGCCAGGCGCGGATCGTGCGTGACGATCAGGAACGTCGTGCGGCTCGCCTCGTTGACGCTGCGCAGCAGGTCGAACACGCTGTCGGCGGACTGGGTATCCAGGTTGCCGGAGGGCTCGTCCGCAAGTACTAGCGCCGGACGCATGGCGAGCGAGCGCGCGATCGCGACGCGCTGCNNTCAGCCCGACCTTGTCGAGCAGGGCAGCGGCCGTTTCGCGCATCTCGTCGTCCGGATGGCCGCGCGCGGCGAGGATCGGCATCATCACGTTCTCCAGCGCCGTGAATGCGGGTAACAGGTAATGGTACTGGAACACGAAACCGATGCTGCGCCCGCGCAGACGCGTGAGTTCGGCGTCATCGAGCGCGCTGGTCTTCTGTCCTTCGATGAACAGCGCTCCGCCGGTCGGCTGGTCCAGCAGCCCGATCAGATTGAGCAGGGTGGTCTTGCCCGAACCGGAGGGGCCGATCAGTGCGGCAAATTCGCCCTCCTTCAGGACGAGGTCGATGCCGTGCAGGACTTCCGCCTCCACCGGCGTGCCGATGCCATAGGACTTGCGCACGCCATCGAGGCGCAGCGTTTCGACCGCGGCCGTCTCAGCCACGGATCGCCACCGCGGGATCCAGCCTCGCAGCGCGCCGCGCCGGAACCGCCGCTGCCAGGATGCCGACCAGCGTCGCGCCGGCGGCGGCGAGAACGAACAGCATCGGTTCGATGACGATGATGAACATGGGACTGCCGTCCGCGTTTCTCGCCACGCCGCGCCACAGCATCAGGAACCCCCAGCCGAGCAGCGAACCCAACAGCGAGCCGGACAGCCCCATGACGCCGCCCTGCACCAGGAACAGGCGCAGCACCTGCATGCGCGAAGTGCCCATCGCGCGCAGGATGCCGATCTCCTTGGATTTTTGCACCACCGACACCACCAGCACGCTGGC
>PLYS01000087.1 GCA_003153455.1 Betaproteobacteria bacterium
CCTGGTAACCCTTGCCGTAATAGGCTGCCGAGGTGGTCTTGACCAGGCGCACTTTTTTGGCGCTGGGGCGGTATTCGGGATAGGCGAGCGCGAGCTTGAGCATCATCTGCGCGAGGTCCCTGACCGAATAGTTGTTTTTCGGGTTGCCGATGTTGTNNACGCGCGAGCTGCCTTCCTTCGCCGTATGGATGCTGTCGAGGCCTGCGCCGATCCAGTTGAAAGGGCGGAACAGCGTGAAGTCGAGCCTTTTTTCGGAACCGTAGGCCCAGATGACGCGATCCATCAACTGCTTGCTGCACGCGTAGATCCAGCGCTGCTTATGGATCGGGCCAAGTATCAATTCGGAGTTGTCGGGATCGAATTGGCTGTCGTGGCACATGCCGTAGACCTCGGAGGTCGAAGGAAACAGGATGCGCGTCCCGTACTTCACGCACGAGCGCACGATCGGCAGGTTGGCCTCGAAGTCGAGCTCGAACACGCGCAACGGTTCCTTGACGTAGGTAGCGGGTGTCGCAATCGCCACCAGCGGCAGCACCGTGTCGCATTTGCGGATGTGGTANNCGGTCTGCATGTCCATGCCGTAGACTTCCCAGTCCGTGGTCTTGATGATGCGCTGCGACAGGTGGTGGCCGATGAAGCCGTTGACGCCGAGGATCAGGATTTTTTTCATTTCGATGTCTCTAATTATTAACCAGAGAAACTGGTTTGGCTCCGAAGCGTGCCAGAAAGTCCGATGCAGTGAAAGGCGCTCCGCCGAGCTCCATTTCCAGGATGCGCAATGTGCCGCCGTCGGCGCAGGCGGCGAAGCAGCCTGACCCGTTTGCATACAAAGCCGGTGATGGACTCGGGCGCGGACCTGCTTCGATCCGGGTGCGCAAAATCCGCAGCGTGTCGCCTTGGAGCCGGGTGAATGCGCCGGGATAAGGCGGCGCGACGCCGCGCACCAGGTTGTGGATGCAGGATGCGGACAGACGCCAGTCGATACGTCCGTCTTCCGGCTTGCGCCCGCCGTAATAACTGCCATGGGCAAGGTCCTGCGGCTTGCGCGGCGCGCTGCCGTTGAGCAGTGCCGGCAGGCTGCGATCGAGCACGGTTTCGGCGGCTGCCGTCACTTTGTGAAAAATATCGAGCGCGGTGTCGTCGCGAAGTATCGGGATAGCCTGCTGGTCGACGATATCCCCGGCATCCGGTTTCTCGGTCATGTAATGCAAGGTGGCGCCGGTTTCGGTCTCGCCGTTGATCACCGCCCAGTTCACCGGCACACGCCCGCGGTACTTCGGCAGCAGAGAGCCGTGCATATTGAGCGCGCCATGCTTCGCGATTGCGAGCAGGGGTGGCTTCAGCATATGCCGGTAATAAAACGAAAACAAAAAATCGGGTTGCAGTGCGCGCGCGCGGGCGACGATATCGGGAGCATTCGGGTCATCGGGCGTGACGGTTGGCAGGCGGTGCCCGGCTGCGAGTTGAGCTACGCTGTCGAACCAGATGTTCTCGGCGAGGTTGTCGGTATGAGTGACCACGAGAGGCACGTCGACATGGTGGGCCAGCAAAACTGAAAGACACCTGACCCCTACGTTGTGATAGGCGAAAACGACCGCGCGTGTCATTTGGGGTGAGGGGTAAGGAGTGAGGAGTGAGGAGTGGGACTAACGGAGCTTGACTCCGCGCTCGTTACTCCTGCCGCCTGGCCCGATTCAAGCACCGCTTGAATCAGATAACGCGGGCGGCCGCGCACCTGCTGGTAGATGCGTCCGACGTACTCGCCCACCAGCCCGAGCCCGAACAGCACGAGGCCGGTCAGGAAAAACTGCAGGATGTCACGGTCCCACAGCGCGTACAGCCCTTCAGCCACGCTCCCTGCGATAATCCAGCGCTGGATGATGACCCCGATATAAACAAGAACGGACACGACGGCGACGAACATGCCGAGCAGGGAGAACACCTGCAGCGGCACGATCGAGAACCCGGTCACGAGGTCGAAGTTGAGCCGCAGCAGGCTGTAGAGCGAATATTTCGATACACCCGCCGCGCGTTCTTCGTGCGCGACCTCGATCTCGGTCGGGCTGCTCGCATAGGTATAGGCGAGCGCCGGAATGAAAGTGTTGACCTCGCTGCTGCGGGTGATCGCATCGACGATGCGCCGGTCGTAGGCGCGCAGCATGCAACCCTGGTCGGTCATGCGGATCCTGGTGATGCGCTCACGCATCCAGTTCATGGCGCGCGAAGCGAGCCGGCGGAATGCCGTGTCCCGGCGCTGCTGGCGTACCGATCCGACATAGTCGTGGCCGCGTTCCATCGCCCCCAGCAGCTTGCCGATTTCCTCGGGCGGGTTTTGCAGATCGGCATCGAGCGTGACGACGCGGTTGCCGCGGCAATATTCGAATCCGGCAATGATCGCCATGTGCTGTCCGAAATTGCCGCTGAAAAAAATCACGCGTGTGACTTCCGGGCGCCGTTCGAACTGCTCGCGCAGCAGCGCTGCCGATTTGTCGGTGCCGCCGTCGTTGATGAACAGTATTTCATAGGGCAGCTTGAGCGCGTCGAGCGCCGGGTACAGACGCGCAAACAGCAACGGCAGCGTCTGTTCCTCGTTGTAGACCGGGATGATGACGGAAAGCGTGGGCGCAGTCATGGGATGGATCGCGTGCTGATGGCGGTGTAGCGCGATTCTACGCTCATGGTAACCGAAGCAACGTGCGTGCGCCGGCAACGCGGTTGTGGCGCAGGATGGCATTGGTGGCGAGGCATCATCAAGGGCGCGCCACCAAGTAGACGCCGACGATGATGACGCCGATGCCGGTGAGGCGCGTCAATGTCACCGCTTCGCCGAACAGGTACCATGCCGCCAGCGCATTGACGACATAGCCGATCGATAACATCGGATAGGCGATGCTCACTTCGACCCGTGACAGCGCCATGATCCATACCACCACGCTCACCAAGTAACAACCGAGACCGCCGATAATGTGAGGCTCGGTGGCGAGCTGCCAACCGACCGGAAGGAGGTTGTCGCGGCTGAACTCGAACATGCCGACGCTGTTAGTGCCGGCCTTGAGCAGTAACTGGGCGCCGGCGTTGAGCAACACTCCGGTCATAAGCAACGAAAAACTGACGGCGTTCATGGCATTCAACCTCCCTGGTTTGCCCGCGGCGGGGTATGCACGAATACGCGCTCGGTATCGCGCGCGATTACCTGCATCGGCAACTGCGCCTGCTGCAATTGCTCGAACATTTCCGGACCCATCACGGCAAGCGCGTAATCGTGATTGCGCCATAGACGCTCGAAGCCGGCCACATCAGGGACCCACAGTTGAGGCTCCTGCTGGAGACCGAACGCCATTTCGTCCTGGTAGGCGACAAGCGTTACCGTGCGCTTGATGTAAAACGGCAAAGTCTGCTCGTAGCCGCCGACGCTGTAAAACGGCACGCCGGGCTTGAGATAAGGCCGTAGCTTTTGCACCAGATGATAGGTCGAGTGCGCCGGTGACAGGCTGTTTTCGCTGGTCACCAGGAGTTGTGCTGCAGCCAGTCCCGTGAACGCGCAAACCACGACTGCGTGCCTGATATGTCCCCGCCAGCCGTAAAACATGGCCACAGCGCTGCCGATCAGCAATGTTCCTGCGGCAGCATACAGCCATGACGTTTGGTTCTGGTAGAGTTCAACCGGTATCGCGGTGGAGGCGAGCTTGACCGTCTGCGGCACGGCGATCAGCCCACCCAGCGCGAGAATCGTGACCGGCGCCAGCTGCCATGCGAATGTGCGTGCGTTAAGCGTCGTCAAGCGTGCCCCGATCAGGAGCGCGAGCGCGGGAAATATCGGCAGTATGTAAGAAGGCAGCATCGAATCGGACAGCGAGAAAAACACGAAGATAAAGCCCGCCCACAGCAAAAGGAACTGCGTGCGATCGAAGCCGGTAGTACGACTTTGCCGGAGTGCGTTGATCAGCGCATCAAACAAGGTCACGAGCCACGGCAGTATCCCGATCAGCAGTATCGGAATGAAGTAATACCATGGCTGGTAGCGATGATGGATCGTGGTCGTGTAGCGCGCGAAGTGCTCGTGAATGAAGAAAAACTGCGGGAACTCGGGATTCGCGATCGACACCGCGACAAACCACGGCGCACTGATCAGCAGGAACAGCAGCCCGCCGCTCACCAGATGCAGTTTGCGCCACAGCGTGAAATCGCGTTTCGCCAGCATGTAGATGACGATCGCCGCGCCCGGCAACACGATGCCGATCAGTCCCTTGCTGAGCACGGCGAGGGCGCAGCCGGCCGCGGCAACGTGCATCCACCGCCGGTTGGTTCTGGTGTCGGCGCGCGGATCGAGCGCCAGTAACACGCCGACGAGCGCCAACTCCAGAAAGAAGGTGAGTCCCATGTCCAGTGTATTGATATGGGCGATTGCGGTGTAGAGAAAGCTGCTGGCGAGCACAAGCGCGGCATAAAGGCCGGCGCTGGCGCCGTAGAGGCGCGATCCGGCATAGAACATCAGCAATACGCCGAGGAACCCGGTCAATGCCGGCCACAGGCGCGCGGTCCAGTGGTGTTCACCGAAAACTTCGTATGCCGCGGCGGTCGCCCAGTACTGCAAGGGTGGTTTTTCGAAATATTTGATGCCGTTCAGGCGCGGTGTGACCCAGTCGCCGCTCTGTGCCATGTAGCGTGGGATTTCGGAGTAGCGGCCTTCGTCGCTCAACGCGAGCTTGCGGTATTCAAGATTGCTGCACCAGATGACGATCGCGAAGAGCAGCATCAGCCACAATCCGCGTTGCGCGGGAACGGCCGTGATCGATATTGACGGTGCGTGAGAGCTGCTCAAATCGGACGGAATTATAACACTGCCTTCAGACATTGCGCCGCAAGTCCGTCGAAGGCGGCATCGTTGTTGGCGGGCAACTCCAGTCGCATGCCATTCGCATAATGCGGGTAGTGCTTGAGCGTTGAGCGCGTGTACGCGGGATCGTAGTGATTTTCGAGCAGCCCGCGTACCAGCGTGTCCCAGCGGCCGGCGGCAGCCAGCGCTTTCCATGCATCGATTTGCTTTTGCCCGTAGAGCGCAGTGAGGCAATCAAGCGGTATCCCCAGCAGCCCGGGATCGGAGACGAAGTGCTGATATTCCTGCTGCAACATTGCTACGCGCAACTCGACCGCCGCTTCAAGCCGTATGCATTCGCCGTTCCACATCGATGCAATGAGCGCTTCGGGGACGCGCACGCTGCCGATTTTCTTGCTCTCGGCCTCGACCAGCACCGGCCGCGCGGCATCGAATTTGCGCAGTCCGGCCCACACCATGCTTTCGAACATCTTCTGCGACGGCTGCGGCTCGCCGGGCAGATTGCCGAGCACCGAGCCGCGATGGGCCGCGAGCGCCTCCAGGTCGAGCACCTGTGCGTCGCGCTGCGCCAGCGCCCGCAACAGTCGACTTTTGCCGGAACCGGTGAGCCCGCACACCACGCGCCATTGGAACTGTCGCGGCAGGTCGTGCAGGTCGGCGATCACGGCGCGCCGGTAGGCCTTATAGCCGCCATCGAGCCGCCCGGCGCGCCAGCCGACCTGCTGCAGCACATGCACGAGCGCGCCGCTGCGGCTGCCGCCGCGCCAGCAATAGACGAGCGGCCGCCAGCCGCGCGGGCGGTCGCCAAACTTCGTTTCGAGATGGCGCGCGATATTACGGCTAACCAGCGCGGCGCCGATTATTTTGGCATCGAACGCCGATACCTGCTTGTAGATGGTGCCAACGCGCGCGCGCTCTGCGTTGTCGAGCACCGGGCAGTTGATCGCGCCCGGAATGTGATCCTCGGCGTATTCCGCTTCGGAGCGCACATCGATTACCTCGTCAAACCCGGCGAGTTGTGCTACGGTAACCAGCGTGGAGTCCTTCAATGCGGCGGCGTGCTGGTAGTGTGTCTTGTTCATCCTGATCGACGCATCCAGTAGGACCGGTTTTTTCATATTCAGACAAGTCTACACTGAAATTTTTCGATGACGGCAGCATTTGACCGAGGCCAGCAATGAACAAAGCGGTGAAACCCAGTTCAATCCGCCTGACGCAGTTTTCCCACGGCGGCGGATGAGGCTGCAAGCTGCCCGCAGCGTTGCTGGGGGAATTGCTTGCGCAGTCGCCGCTCGGCAAGGTGGATCCCAACCTGCTGGTGGGTACCGAATCGAGCGATGACGCGGCGGTATATCGCATCAACGACGAGCAGGCGATCGTAGCAACCACGGATTTCTTCATGCCGATCGTCGACGATCCGTACGATTTCGGCCGCATCGCCGCGACCAACGCGATTTCCGATGTCTACGCGATGGGCGCGAAGCCGTTCCTCGCGCTGGCGCTGGTTGGCATGCCGCTCGGCAAGTTACCAGTGGAGGCGATGCAACGCGTGCTCGCCGGCGGACATGCGGTGTGCGAGGCCGCCGGCATTCCGATCGCAGGCGGCCATTCGATCGACAATCCGGAGCCGATTTACGGGCTGGTTGCGCTCGGCCTGGTGCATCCGGATCGCATCAAGCGCAACGATAGCGCGCGCGCCGGCGACGTGCTGATCCTTGGCAAGGCGCTCGGCATCGGCATCATGGGGGCCGCGCTCAAGAAAGGCGAGCTGCGGGACAAGGGCTACCAGCAGATGATCGAGACCGCCACCCAGCTCAACACTGCGGGCATCGCGCTTGCCGCCATGCCCGACGTGCACGCCATGACCGACGTGACAGGCTTCGGTCTGCTCGGGCACCTGCTCGGAATCTGTCGCGGGTCGCGGCTGCGTGCCGAGATCGCCTTCGATGCGGTGCCGGTGCTGTCCGCGGCGCTGCACCTGGCGCAGGAGGGCTATGCGACCGGTGCATCGGATCGCAACTGGGACGGCGTCGCAAGCCACGTGACGCTGCCGCCGGACATGTTGGAATGGAAGAAGAAGCTTCTGTGCGACCCGCAGACCAGCGGCGGCCTGCTAGTCGCGTGCAGCCGCGAAAGCGCGCCGCGCGTGCTCGAAATATTCAAGCAGCAGGGTTTCAAGCATGCACGTGAAATCGGATCGCTGACGGCGGGGCCGGTCAGCATTCTCGTCAGCTAGGAATTTGTCGGACTTAGCCCCGACAAATTCCTAGTTCGTGTCCCAGCGCAACGCGGGCGCCCAGTAGTGCTGCTACGTTGACGCCATTTTCGGCGGTCTTTGCCTGGATAGTCATGTTTTTTCTCCTGTTGATGGGTGATGAGATCGTCCGAATCAGTCATCGGACAGGAGCGACTTTGCGCGCCGTGCGTTGAATCCAGCGTGGTAGCGACCGTGGAATTATGCGGTCCGGTGTCGAATCTGCGCCGCGGGCATGCGTTACGCAGTTTTCAGCGGCTCACCGGCGCTCAGTAGTGAGGAGCTTGGCGGCCAAGGTCCGGATATCAGATGGCGAACGTTGTCCGGCTTCGGCACCAGACCCGGCAGGAGTGTTCGATTACGACGGCCCCGGCCTCTGCAATGCGGTGAGGCGCGGACCTCAAGTTAGTGCCACGTTGGGGCGGTACACGGCCATAAGGTGTCGTCGGCCGCCCCCGACTGGCGACCGCTTCAGACGGTAAAGAGCCGGCGCCCCGTTGGTCGAAATGGCATTAACGATCCTAGGTAGCCAGCCGGGGTCGGCAACGAGCAATTTGAAAGCAGCCGTTGATAGGACTTCGATCGGCGCAGTGATGGAGCGCGTTTGACATGAAATACGTGTCGGCTCTCAGTCTCCCGGGGGCGGTTTCTGCAGAGAGTGCGTTCGATTCTCTCTCCACAGGGGAACCAGCTCCGGCTTGGAGTCGTCGGGCCTCAAGCGCGCTGCTACGCGTGGCGTCCGTGCTAACATTCCACGCAGATCGCTAATCAAAGGGGGAATGGTGTTCGATATCCGTTTGTCGCAGGAGCAACGCGAGTTTCGGGATCTCGCCCGCAAGTTCGCGCAGGAGGAGATCAAGCCCAAGGCGATGGCGCTCGATCGCGAGTCCGATTGGGAAAAGCGCGTTCCATGGGATCTCCTGAAGCAAGGCTCGCAGCTCGGTTTCCGCACGTTCGTCCTCCAGGAAGAAAACGGCGGCTCCGGCATGTCGGATCACCTGACGTCGTGCCTCGTGGCCGAGGAACTCGCTGCAGGCGAGCTCGGCACCGCCTATTACTTCATGCTGACGGCTCGCCGTGCGCGCGACTGGTTCGAGCTGCGCATGACGCCGGAGCAGAGGGCTTACTTCCTGCCGAAGTTCGTCGGTGACGATTTGTATTTCACGACGGTGGCCATACACGAGTCCGAAACGGACTTCGGCTTCGACTACTTCACCGAAACGCCGGACAATGTGCGCCTGAGGACGCGCGCCGTCGAGCAACCGGACGGCTCCTGGATCGTAAACGGAGCGAAGGCGTACCAGACGGTCGGATACCTCGCGAAGCTGATCGTCTTGAGGGCGCAGACGCCGGCTGGCGTGCAGTCCTTTCTCGTCGAGGGGGATTCGCCGGGACTCTCGCGGCGTCCGTTATCGAAGTTCGGACGACGCGTCGGCGACAATGCGGCAGAGATGGTTTTTGACAACGTGCGCGTTCCAAAGGGACGGATACTGCCCCCGGCGCCGAAGGGCCGCACCGATATGGGCACGCATCCAACGATTGCCGCGCTCACGCTTGGGTTAGGCCGCGCAGCGTTCGAGGAAACACTGAAGTACACGCAGGAGCGCGTCTCCGGCGGCAAGCCCATCATCCAACATCAGGCGGTGGGCCTCTCGATCGCGGAAATGGCGATGAATCTGGAAGCGGCGCGGCGTCTCATCTGGACTGCCGCGTGGGTGAAAGATCATCCGGAAGCGATTGAGGACGGCAGCATGGAGAATCTGCCCTACGAACATATGGCAACGGCATTCACGGGAACCTCCGTTCAGCGGCTCACCGAACAGGCACTTGAGTTGTTCGGCGGCGCGGGCGTGATCCAGGGCATGCCGATCGAGAAATACGTTCGCGACGCGCACGTGCAGAAACACGTCTCGTTTCCGGTCCCATCGCGATTCAAAATCACCGAAGCACTGATGGGCTACAAGAGGAAGGTGCCGCCGTTTCACGGCGGTGACTAGTGGAGTGCAATGTCAGTAACCCGCGCAAGGTATTCGCCGTCGCGGGTGTGAAACACGAACTCTTGCACTCCGATGATTATCGTTTACCGTGGCGGGTGAGCAGAGGCTGCAGTTGTTTCCAGACGGTGTCGAGCATGCGCGGCTGGACCGTGGCGTTCGGGTGTATGCCGTCGGGCTGGAATGCGCCGCGGTCGGTGGCGAATCCTTCGTACAAGAACGGCACCAGCGGCACGCGCCGCGATTTGGCGACAGCGCCGTAGAGGACGCGGAACTTTTCAACGTAAGTGCTGCCGTAGTTGGGCGGTAATTGCATGCCGACCAGCAGCACCTTGGCTTCGCGCTTGCGGCATTCGGCAATCATCGCGGACAGATTGGAGGCGATAATTTCGGTGTTGGCGCCGCGCAAGCCGTCGTTGCCGCCCAGTTCGAGGATGACAATTTCCGGCTTGTGTTGTGTCAGTGCGCTGCCGAGGCGATTTTTCCCGCTTACCGTGGTTTCGCCGGTGAGACTGGCGTTGATCACCTTATAATCGTATTTTTCGCGTTCCAGGCGTTGCTGCAGCAAATCGACCCAGCTTTTTCCCTGAGGCAGCCCGTAACCGGCGGAAATGCTGTCGCCGAACACCATGATGGGTGCTGCGGCGTTTGTGACACCGGCGACACTCCACAGCACAACAAAAAGGAAAATTCGCAGCATGGCTGAAACCTCGAGCCCGCCCATTGTGCGGGCAATCGGTCTGAGCAAGCAAGTTGATACCGGCGATACGCACCTCACCATACTGAGCGACGTCAGTTTCGACGTTGCGCACGGCGAGGCGGTCGCAATTCTCGGTGCTTCGGGTTCCGGCAAGTCGACGCTGCTGGGGTTGCTCGCCGGTCTCGATACGCCGAGTTCCGGGCGCGTCAGCATTGACGGCGCCGATCTGTTTACGCTCGACGAGGATGGACGCGCGGCGTTGCGCGCGCGGCTGGTCGGTTTTGTGTTCCAGTCGTTTCATCTGCTGCCGGCGTTCACCGCGCTCGAGAACGTGATGCTGCCGCTCGAACTCGCCGGCATGGCCGCTGCCAGGGTCAGGGCGCGCACCATACTCGAGCGCGTCGGACTCGCCGAGCGCGTCAATCATTATCCGAGGCAGCTCTCGGGCGGCGAGCAGCAGCGCGTCGCGATTGCGCGCGCTTTTGTGCGCGAGCCGAAACTTCTGTTCGCCGACGAGCCGACCGGCAACCTGGATGCCGCGAGCGGCGCGCAGATCATTGATCTCATGTTCGAGCTCAATCAGGAGCGCCAGACGACGCTGCTACTCGTCACTCACGACGAAGCGATATCGCGGCGCTGTGGCCGGCAATTGCGGCTGGCCGCCGGTCGCATGCAGGAGCTACAGTGACGAAAAAACAAGCCACAGAGGACACAGAGTTCTGTGGCAAATGCTTTTTGTTATTGTTTTTGAGATGACTTCACGATGATGACATGGTGGCAGGAGATCCTGCTGGCGCTGCGCCTGCTGCGGCGCGACCATCGCGCCGGCGAGTTGACGCTGCTGATCGCGGCGATCGTGATTGCGGTGGGCAGCCTGACCACGGTCGGTTTCTTCACCGACCGCGTGCAACTCGCGCTGACCCAGCAGTCGAATCAGTTGCTCGGGGCGGATCTCAGCATCGTCTCCGACCGGCCGTTCGCCGCGGAGTTTGCGGGCGAGGCGCTCGCTCGTGGCCTTAAGGTCACGCGTTCAATGCGTTTTCCGAGCATGGCGACGCATGGTGACGACAGCCTGCTCTCCGACGTGAAAGTGGTCGCTGCGGGTTATCCGCTACGCGGTGAAGTGCGGCTCGCGGATGAACTGTTCGGCGCAGAGCGCATCGCGCGCGACGTGCCGGCCGCGGGTACGGCATGGGTCGATGACCGCCTCCTGACGCGGCTCAATCTCAGACTCGGCGACAGGCTCGGCATTGGCCAATTGCGCCTGCGTGTGGCTGCCGTGGTGACGCAGGAACCTGACAGTGTGATCGGTTTTATCAATAGTGCGCCGCGGCTGCTGATGAACGAAGCCGACATCGCGGCGAGCGGACTGATTCAAAACGGCAGCCGCGTGCGCTACCGTTTGTATGTTGCCGGAGATACTGTCGCGGTCGATGCCTATCGCGCTTGGGCGGAATCGCGCATCGGCGCCGGACAGAGCATCGAAGGCATACGCGATGCGCGGCCGGAAATACGCTCTGCACTTGAGCGTGCCGAGCGCTTTCTTGGGCTGGCGGCACTCTTGAGCGTGGTGTTGTCGGCGGTCGCGATTGCGCTGGCGGCACGGCGCTTTCTGCGCCGTCATCTCGACGGTTGCGCGGTGATGCGCTGCATAGGTGCGCGTCGATTTTTAATCGTGCGTCTTTATCTGGTCCACTTCGTTGTGCTGGGCGCAATCGCCAGCACGCTCGGATGCATGATTGGATACGTGGCTCAATTCGTGCTCGCCAGGTGGCTCGGCAGTTTCCTTGCGGTTGCGCTGCCGTGGCCGGGTTTGTTCCCGGCGTGGCACGGACTGGCGGCTGGCGTGTTGCTGCTGCTCGGTTTTGGACTGCCGCCATTGATCAGTCTGGGACAGGTTTCGACGCTGCGCGTGCTGCGGCGTGACCTCGGCGTGCCGCGGGGACTTGGCGCGCTCGGGTACGTGCTCGGGCTGGCGCTGATATGCAGTCTGGTGCTATGGAAAGCGCATGATATCCGGCTTGGCGCATACGTCATCGGTGGTTTTCTCGCGGCGGCGGCGCTGTCGGTCGTGCTGGTGCTTGCACTATTGCGTTTGTCGTCGCGATTGCGCGCCGCGGGCAGTGTCGGTTTCAGCTACGGCCTTGCCAATCTGCGGCGCCATGCGCTGGGCAACACGATACAAGTGGTCGCGCTCGCCCTCGGCATGATGGCGCTCCTGACGCTGACGCTGATACGCGACGACCTGTTGCGCAGTTGGCAGGCGACGCTGCGTCCCGACGCGCCAAACCGTTTCGTGATCAGCATCCAACCCGATCAGCTGAAGACACTGGGAACATTTTTTGCGTCGCACGGCGTTTCGCAACCGGAGTTGTTTCCCATGGTGCGCGCACGGCTGGTCGCGGTCAACGGAAAGGCGGTGTCATCGAACGATTACCCCGAAGATCGTGCGAAGCGTCTGGTCGACCGCGAGTTCAATCTTTCGTGGGCCGAACGGATGCAGCCCGATAATCGCATCGTCGCCGGCCGGTGGTGGACGGAGGGTGAGGGACGCACCGATCAGCTTTCACTCGAAGACGGCATCGCGGTGACGCTCGGTCTCAAGCTCAACGACCGTCTCACATACGACGTGGCCGGCAGCAGGTTCGACGCGATTATCACCAGCCTGCGCAAAGTCGAATGGGACACCTTCAAGGCCAATTTTTTCGTGATCGCGCCGCCGAAGCTGCTGCAGGCCTACCCCGTGTCCTACATGACGAGTTTGTACGTGCCGCCCGGACAGGCGGCCACGCTCAATCAGCTCGTGCGCGATTTCCCGAACCTGGTGGTGATCGACGTCGCGCAGATCATGGCGCAGGTCCAAAAAATGATGGACCAGGTATCGAACGCCGTGCAGTTCGTGTTCCTGTTCACGCTCGCCGCCGGACTGGCGGTGCTCTACGCGGCGATCGCAAGCACGCGCGATGAACGCGAATACGAAGTGGCGGTAATGCGCACGCTCGGCGCGAGCCGCCGGCAAATTGCGGCGACCCAGTTCGCCGAGTTCGCGTTGATGGGAGGGCTTGCGGGATTACTCGCGGCGGCCGGCGCAAGCGCACTCGGTTACGTGCTGGCGCTCAAGGTGGTGAACGTGCCGTACATCGGCAACCCGTGGATCTGGCTGATCGGCGTCGTTGCGGGTAGCGCTGGCATTGCGCTGGCCGGCATGCTCGGTACGCGGCGGGTGCTGGCCACGCCGCCGATCCGCGTGTTGCGCGAGGCTTGAGGGGCGGGGTGTAAAATGCAGAAATCTATGTTGGAAAGCGCATGACCGAACTCGCGTTGGCACTGACCGTTGTCATTATCGCGCTGTTGGCGTGGCTCGCGTGGCGCGTCGGCACGCTCCAGCGCCGTGTCGACGAGCTACCATCGTCGCTGGCACAGGGGCTGGAGCAGCAGCACCGGGCGATGCTGGTCAATCTGCACGACGGACTTACCAAGCAGGGTGACCGCCTTGCCGCCGCGCTCACTGACAATTCCGAACGCTTGCGCACCTCGACTGCCGATGAGCTCAAGCAGACGCGCGACACGCTGCACTCGTTGCAGCTTGCCTTGTCCGAGACCCTCGGTCAAAGCCGTGAAGCGATGCTGGAAAAGCTGGCCGAAATTACCCGGGCGCTGACCGGGAAAATCGACGAGCGCCTGGAGCAAATCAGCGTCAAGGTCAGCGNNCACTGACCGGCAGCGTCGTCAGCCTGCAGGAACTGCTCGGCGACAAGCGCTCGCGCGGTGCGTTCGGTGAGATGCAACTCGAGCAGATTGTCCGCAACCTCCTGCCCGAAACGGCGTTTGAGTTTCAGTACACGTTTGCGCGCGGTGTCCGCGCTGACTGCGTTCTCAAGTTGCCTGAGCCCATGGGGCTGATCGCTGTCGATTCCAAGTTTCCGCTCGAAAATTATGAGCGCATGTTCCTCGACGGCGCTGAGCGTGCGACTCCTGCTGCATTTAAAGCGGACGTCCGCAAGCACATCGACGATATTGCAACAAAGTACATCATTCCCGGCGAAACCGGTGACGGCGCAGTGATGTTCGTGCCGGCGGAATCGGTATTCGCGGAGATCCACGGCCGTCACCGTGATCTTGTCGAGTTTGCGCAGAGCAAACGCGTCTGGATAGCATCGCCGACCACGCTGATGGCCATCCTCACCACGGCTCAGTCGGTGATCAGGAGTGTCGAAACGCGCAGGCAGATCCATATCATCCAGGAGGAGTTGGGCAAACTTGGCGCCGACTTCGGCCGTTTTCAGTCACGCATGGACAATCTCG
>PLYS01000381.1 GCA_003153455.1 Betaproteobacteria bacterium
CGCGTAAGCGTCATCGGTTTCTCCACGTAGACGTGCTTGCCGGCCTTCGCGGCCTGCACGATCTGATCAAAATGCTGCGAATGCGGCGTCGCGAGCACGACGGCGTCGATTTGCGGATCACGCAACACTTCAGCATAGCTTTCGGTCAGCGCAACGCCGGTTTTCGCGGCGAGTTCGCGGTGTGCCGCGGGATTGCGCGTGACGCCTTTGACGAGGCGGATCTTCCCGCTGCCTTGTACCGATTCGATGAGGCGGCCGCCCCATCGTCCCATTCCGTAAATTGCCGCCTTCAGCATAGCTACGCCCCTTCCTTACAAGTTGTGATTGGTCGATTCGCGCGATTTTATGTGGGCCACGCCACCGCCGGTGACATACGATGATCTGCGCGGCGAAAGCGGCTCTTGATTGTGCGCCTGCGCAGCGAGTTTCGCAACGCGAAGGCCGTGTTTGACTTCCATATTAGCGCGGAGCATTCTTGAGGACGACCGGGTTCTCGCAGGCGAGCGCGTCGCATTGGAACAATTAAATCCGGGCCCAAATACAATCAAGTGAACGGGGAGTTCGATGATGAGACTGACCATGCGACCGTTGGCATTCCTATCGGGGGCGGCGGTGTGCGCATTGACCGCGGGTCTGGCGGCAGGCCAGGCTTACCCCACCAAACCGATACGCATGATTGCGCCGTACCCGCCCGGCGGCACTTCGGATATCGTGGCGCGCATCGTCAGCCAGAAGCTGATCGAGGCGTGGTCGGAGCGGGTGATAGTCGACAACCGTCCGGGTGCGAGCGGCAGTCTGGGCACGGAGCTCGCCGCCAAGGCTACGCCGGACGGCTACACCCTGGTGGTCGGCAGCGTCGCCCCGATTGTGCTCAACCCCCTTTTCTACAAGCTCGGCTATGCGTCGTTGCGCGATTTCGAGCCGGTATCGCTGATCGGCGCGGCGCCGCAATTGATCGTGGTCAACGCGTCGCTGCCGGTGAAGTCGATAAAGGACTTGATCGCGCTTGCAAAATCAACGCCCGCCGGGCTCAACTACGGCACCAGCGGCGCCGGCACGCTGCCTCATCTCGGCGGCGAGATGTTCAAGATCAAGACCGGGGCAAACATGGTGCACATCTCCTACAAGGGCACGATACTCGCAATTCAGGATCTCATCGGCGGGCGATTGCATGTGATCTTCTCGGATATGCCGGTTGCTTTGCCGCAGGTCCGATCGGGCAAGCTGCGCGCGCTGGCAGTGGCCGGGGCCAAGCCTTTCCCGCTCGCGCCGGGCATTCCAACTGCGATAGAATCCGGCTTGCCGGGTTTTGTGCTGGACAACTGGTGGGGGTTGCTGGCGGTAAAGGGTACGCCGCAGAAAATAGTCAGCAAGCTCAATGCGGAACTCGTCAAGGCTTTGAAGCAGCCGGAAGTGGAACAACGCTATGCGGCTCTCGGTCTCGAAGCGGTGACCAGCACGCCGCGGGGATTTGCCGAGGCCATCAAGTCCGACTCGGCAATGTTTGCGAAGGTCATCAAGGACGCCGGGATCAAAATGGAAGTGAANNCGAGGTCGAATGGGAAAGCGACGACGTGCGCGGGCTGCTCAAGCTGCCGCCCGGGGTCAAGGTCAAGGTTCTGAACTACGATCCGGTCATGAAACGCATCGACATGAAGCAGCGGTTCCCGGCGGGCTACGTCGAGCCCGCGCATACCCACAAGAGCTGGCATTCGATCCTGGTGACCAAGGGCCGCATGTGCGTGGCCGGCAAGGACCTGCGCCCCGGCGACTATGTATTCGGCTGGGACATTCCTCACGGACCTTACGAGTATCCGGACGGCTGCGAGGTGTTCATCGTCTACATGGGCGATGCGACGCATGTCTGGGAGAAAGCGCAGCTGCTCAAGCACAAGAGCACGTGGAAGCCGAAGACCGCCGCCGGCAAGAAGGGCGTTCTGGCACACCTCAAGAAACGCAAAGCCGGGAAAGTGTGAAGCGAGGCGAGAGGCAAGCGGCGAGAGACAGAAGGCTTGAAGGATGACAATGCGGTGTCCTCGGGGCGCCGCGATTTCCCAAAGGCCGCAGGCGCCGCCGCTCCGGTCGCGCCAGAGTTGCCGTCGCATGGGTACGCGATCACAAAACCCGTGCGCGGCTCCGACGTCCCGCTGGAGATCACTTTTGTCTTGACGCGGGACGAGATCTACGTGCCGATCGCCATTCGCAAACCGAAAGGCAACGGCCCGTTTCCCGTCATCACGATGGGCAGGGGCGACGGCAAGGGAGGGGTGCCCCATCTCGAGCGGCAGGTGGCTCTCCTCGCCCCGATGCAGGATGAGATGATCCGGCGCGGCTATGTCGTGGTTTACGTGAACTACCGCAACGAGATTCCCCATCTGTACGAGCAGACCCCGCGCGCGCAGAATCTTCCCGACGATGTGAGTGGTGGAGCGCGGCGCACGCTGAAGTCGGAGCCAACGTTCGATTCCGACGATCTCATCGCGATCTTCAGGTACCTGCAGACGCTCCCGTACGTGAACAAGGATGCCATCGGCGCCATCGGCGTGAGCCACAGCGGCGAGATGATTCTGAAAGCCGCAGCCGAGATGACATTTGCAGCCGGCGTGGTGCTCGAAGGGGCCTCTCACGAGTTCCTGAGCGTAAATACCGGTCTCACGGCGCCGCGCAACGGGAACGAGATTCAGTATCAGGACATCGAGGTCGTGAGGAAGAACGCCGACAAAGCCAGAGCGATGGAGCGCATCCGGCGCATCCAGACGCCGATCCTGCACTTCGGCCGCGCACAGGACCACTTGCAGGGCATTTTCAAACTCGCGCACGAATGGATGCTGGAAGCCGGCAAGGTTTCAACGTGGGTGAGCTTCGATCATCCCGTGCACGGGTACCCCTTCATCTACCGGCAAGCCGACGGAACGTACCGGCCCGACCCGATCCAGCAGCAGGCGTTCGACATCTGCATGGGCTTTTTCGACCGGCACCTGAAAGGAGTTTGTCGGACTTAGCCCCGACAAACTCCTAAGATTTTTCCAAATTCATTTCCTTAGTTTCCGGCGAGTCCTTTGGCAATGCGATCGATACCGACTTGCGCGCAGGCCGCGTCCTTGTCGCCGCCCGGTGCGCCGGATACACCGATTGCACCGATGACGTCGTTCCCGGCTTTAATCGGCAGTGCTCCCTCCACCGTGGTGATGCGGTCGAGGTGGAGAATACCGACGGACTGCGGATTCGCAATGTTGGCTTTACCGTATTCGCCCGAGGTACGGCCGGACGTGAGCGACGTGTAAGCTTTGCGCATGCTGTTTTCTATGGTGTGCGGCCTGGCGCCGTCGTCGTGCAGGATCACTTTGGTGCCGCCGCCGCTGTCGAGCACCGTCACGGTCACTTTATAGCCGTTCTTGCGGCAGGCTTCCAGAGACACCGTCGCTGCTTCGAGTGCTGCACTATACGAAATGGTGCGCTGGGTCAAAACCGCCTGCGCGTTTGCCGCGCACGGCACGCTTGCGAGGACTGCTGCCAAAACCATCCACTTGTTGCTTGTCATAGAGACCTCCTTTGGTTGATGAACCCGCTAGGAGTTTGTCGGAGTTAGACCCGACAAACTCCTAATGAAAAACCGGCGCCAGAAAATCGCAGAATAGGATAACAATTATGCGAATTTACCCTTACTTTCCCCCAAATTCGACTACTTCGAATTAGTCTATTGAGAATTGTCAGCCGGTTTTGCTTTTCGCCGCCTGTGGCCGAGAGGATACATCATTTCCCAGGGTAGATGCAGTTAGCCCATCTTTAACATCGGTCGA
>PLYS01000164.1 GCA_003153455.1 Betaproteobacteria bacterium
ATTGCCGCACTTGTCGTCGAGGACCCGGCGACGTTCCGTGCCCTCAGAGCAGCGGTCCAGCGAGTCTGCGCGGCGTCCGTGCCTGTCCCCTATAGCCCGACCCTGGAAAAAGCGGCTCTGCCGGATCGTGCCGGTATCATAGCGGCGATCCGGCGGGTTCTGGATTGATGGGTATAGTTGCTGCGCGCCTCAACCCATCCTACGCTGCACCGATACTCCTCACGACCGTAGGATGGGTTGCGGAACGATACCCATCGTGCGCCACGCCGTTTCATTGTTGATGTATGTTGTAACCTCAGTTTCACAATTGCAGAATCGAGGAGAAGACGAGTATGGATGATCAGGAAATGCATCAAACCGGGATGAACATTCGCAAGGAGATTTTCGGCGCAGATGTTGTCGAGCGGCGTATGTCGTCCGCCGGCGAGTTCGGCGCCCCCCTGCAGAAGCTCATCAACCAGTATGCGTACGGCGAGATCTGGGGCCGCGAAGCGCTGCCGCGCAAAATGCGCAGCCTGCTGGTACTCGCCATGATGTGCGCGGCCAACCGCCCGCACGAATTGCGCATACACCTGCGCGCCGCAATCACCAATGGTTGCAGCAGGGAAGAGATCCGCGAAGTGCTGCTGCAGGTTGCCATTTACTGCGGCATCCCCGCGTCCCTTGATGCGCATAACATGGCGATGGAGGTGTTTGCAGAGACATCGGGAGGAGAGAGATGACTACCAGCGAGCTCCTTGCCCGCGCCCTGCTGCTCGCGTCGGCTGCGCTCGCCGCGATGGGTTCAACGCACGCCCAATCGCCTGCCACAACACCAACATACCCTGGCAAGCTGGTCCGGTTGATCACGACCTACCCGCCGGGCGGCGCCTCCGACATCATGGCGCGGATCATCGCGCAAAAGCTCGGAGAGATCTGGGGCCAGACGGTGATCGTCGAGAACAAGTCCGGTGCGAACGGCTCGATCGGCCTCGAGTACGCCGCGCGCCAGCCGGCCGACGGCAGCTCATTCGTCATCGGCAATATGGGGCCGGTGTCGATCAACCCGCTCATCACCAAGGTTCCGTACGACATCGCGCGCGACTTCCTCCCCGTCACAATGGTGGCGAGCGCGCCGACCGTGCTGGTCGTCAACCCGGGCGTGCCGGCCAAGAGCCTGTTGGAGTTGGTCGCGCTCGCACGCGCGAAACCCGGCACGATCAACTACGCCACCGCGGGCCCGGGCACGCTCGGTCACCTCGGCGGCGAGATGATGAAGCGCCTCGCGAAGATCGACATCGTCCACGTGCCGTACAAGGGCGGCGTGCTCGCGATCCAGGACGTGCTCGGAGGCCACGTGCAGATGATGTTCGCCGACCCGCAGCCCGTTCTGCAGCACATCCGCACCGGCAAGGTGCGCGCACTTGCGGTCACCAGCGGGAAGCGCTCGCTGGTCGTGCCCGAGGTGCCGACCTTCGCCGAGGCCGGCCTGCCGGGGTTCGTCGCCGAGAACTGGTGGGGCGTGTTCGTGCCTGCCGCGACACCCAAGCCGATCGTCGACAAGCTGCAAGCCGATCTCGCCAAGGCGATGGGAAGCGCCGACATCAAGCAGAGGTTCCAAGAGATGGGCGTCGAAGCTCTGTCCAGCACGCCCGAAGCCCTGCGCGACTTCGCCCGCGCCGAATCCGACAGATGGGGCAAGCTGGTCCAGGAAGCGGGGATACGGGGCGAGTAGGCCGTCGCGACGCTCGCAACGTCGATGGGGCGGATCAAGGGAGGCAAAGGGTACGCCGGGATCAAAATGGAAGTGAATTAAATCGGGAGAATNNTGCCGCCCGGGCTCAAGGTCAAGGTTCTGAACTACGATCCGGTCATGAAACGCACCGATATGAAGCTGCGGTTTCCGGCGGGCTACGTCGAGCCCGCGCATACCCACAATAGCTGGCATTCGATCCTGGTGACCAAGGGCCGCATGTGCGTGGCCGGCAAGGACCTGCGCCCCGGCGACTATGTGTTTGGCTGGGACATTCCCCACGGACCTTACGAGTATCCGGACGGCTGCGAGGTGTTCGTCGTCGACATGGGCGATGCGGCGCATGTCTGGAAGAAAGCGCAGCTGCTCAAGCACAAGAACACGTGGAAGCCGAAGACCGCCGCCGGCAAGAAGGGCGTTCTGGCACACCTCAAGAAACGCAAAGCCGGGAAGGTCTAGCACGCACACACACACACAGGGGACAGACCACTAAGCCAAGCCAACCTGCCGGCTTGTTTGAATTCGAACTGGACGGTGTAGATTCGTAGAGCGAATCGCGCCCATTCACCCGTTCGCGATCGTCTTCCACGCCTTGGTCAAATGCTCCGCCGTGCGCCACGCAAGCGCCTGCGCGGTGAGCGTCGGGTTGTGCGAGCCGCTGGTGCCCATCACCGATGCGCCGAGCACGCCTAAGTTCGGCACTTCGTGCGAGAAGCCCCAGCGGTCGACGGCGTTGCGCTCTTTGTTGTCGCCCATGCGCGTGCCGCCGTAAGCATGCGTCGAGGGACCCATGGTGCCCGCCGGTCCGCGCTCGACCGCAATCGCCCCCGCCTCCATGAACCACTGTGTCATCTTGTCCTGCATGAAGGCTCCGACCTTCTTCTCGTTGTCCTTGAAGTCGGCCGTGATGCGGCATACCGGGAAGCCGAGCGAATCCTTCACCGCCGGATCGAGGTCGAGGTAATTGTCCTCGTAGGGAAGCGTCGTCTTCTGAATGTACGCAAGATTCCAGCGGTCGGCGTTCTGCTTGATGAATGTCTTCCACGCCGAGCCCCACGCAGGCGCCTTGCCGAACGCGCTCATGCTCGCGGCGCCGATCGGCCGCCGGTCGGAATAGACCCAGAGATTGCCCCCGCCGATGAAGTCGACGCCGGCGTGGTCAAAGTTGTCGTCCGCCCAATTGTCGACCGCCGCACCCTGCGCGGGCATGCCGTACCAGGTGTTGAGGTCGAACGGAAACAACGCGGTCAACGTCGATCCCGTGTTGTGGCTGAAATAGTGCCTGCCGACCTGCCCGCGGTTGTTCGACAGTCCGTTCGGAAATCCCTTCGATTTCGAAAGCAGCAGCAAGCGCACATTCTCGTAGGTATAGCCGGCGAGCAGGACGACGTCCGCCGGCTGAAAATACTCCTGGTCGTCCCTGATGTAGTTGACTCCGCTGGCGCGGCCGGTACTGTCATCGACCGCAATCGTGGTGACGTGAGCGCGCGTGACGATCTTCAGTCGCCCCGTGTCGCGCGCCTTGGGGATCGTGCTGACCGCGGTGGAGTTCTTTGCGTTTACGTGACAGCCGCCGCGATTGCAGTAGCCGTGATACACGCAGCCCGGCCGATTGTCGTAGGTCTGCGAATTGATCGCAGCGGGGCCGGGGAATGCATGCCAGCCGAGGCTCTTCGCAGCCGCCGCCATCTTGTCCGTGAAGCCCGCGCCGCGCAGCGCGGGCATCGGAAACTCGCGTGCGCGCGGTCCCTCGAAAATATTGCCGCGCGGATCGATCGTGCCGTCGAGATTTCCGGCGTTGCCCGATACACCGACCTCGAACTCCACCTGGTCGTAGTAAGGCTCGAGTTCCTCCAGCCCGAACGGCCAGTCCTCCACTGTCGAGCCCTTTGGAATGCGCGAGGCGCCGTAGCGCCGCGTTGTCTCGCTCACCACCCTGAAGTCCCAGGGGTTGAGCCGCCAGCTCTGCGCCCAGTAGTGCAGCGAGGTGCCGCCGACCGCATTCATCATCGGATGAATCGGAAAGCGCGGCGAATACGACGCCTGGGCATTCGGTCGATGCGTCGGGATTTCGGTGTTGGCCTTCTGCACCGACTGCGGCCAGCCGCGAAAATTGTTGCGCAGCTCGTCGGGAGCAAAATCGCGCGGCGTGAGCCAGTCCCCGGCTTCCAGGCCGATCACATCCAGGCCTGCCTTGGCGAGCGGAAGAACGGCCACGCCGCCCACGGCGCCGAGGCCGATGATGACGACGTCGGTCTGCTTCAGGTTAGTGGCCATGGCTGCCGCCTTTCTTCGTGAACATAGCATCGTCGTAGGCCGACTTGTGATTCGGTTTCAGGCCCGCGCCCAAGCGCTGATCGTCCGCGCTGACCGCGATGCGCACGCCGGGATAGCCGATCAGGTCCCAGCCGACGAAGTCGGCGTTGCCGCCGTAGTACGGGTCGCAGAACGTGCCCTGGATCGTGTGTGTGCGCAGCAGATTGAAGAATGCCGACGAGTTCGGGGTAAAGCCCTTGGCGACGTTCTTCTCCATGTCGCTCAACACCGCGTCCTGGTCTTTCGGCGCCAGGCTTGCGAACAGCGCGCCTTTCGAGGATTGCGCGTAAGAGTCGACAGCGGCGAGGCCCGCGGCATAGGCACGGCGCGAAGACGCCAGCGGGCCGGTGAGAGCGCGGTCGATGTAATGCGCGGCGCGCGCCTCGGCAGCGCCCGGTCCGTTTTCGTCGGTCGGAATGAGCCGTGCGACGATCGCTTCGAGCGTGTCCGACTCCGCGGCGGTAAGCGTTTCCAGTGCTTCGCGTGGGGCTTGTGCAATCGGGGCGGGCGGCTGCGCGGCTCGAGCCGCTGCCGATGGAGCCAGCGCACCCGCGGGAACCGCAGCGGCCGCGCCGGCCAATCCGATTCGTTTCAGCAATTCACGCCGCGCTTGATCGCGCGGCGCGGCTCGCGCGGCATCGGCTTTGTTGGCCATGATTCTCCCCCCTGGTCTTGGAATAATTGTTCGGACTTTCAGACATTATTCCGACATTGACCCGGGGTCAAGGCACTCCCCATTCGGCGGTTAATCCCGCTCAGGCGGGGAGTTTTGCAAGAAGCTTATCAGTGTCACGATCATTCCTCCCCGACCGCTAAAGCTCGGCTATTCGCGAGCCAGATGCGTGATGCCGCGCGTCTTACTCGGGATTTCCCGCAAGTGACATAGTGAAACGCGTGAAAATCTAGCGTCGTTCAGTCCCTGCCTTCGATCTTGCCGATCGCGCGGACCTCACGCTCGAGGCGCTTGAGCTCCTCGTCATACCACACCTTGAGCGCGTCGCCATCGAGATAATCGACCGTCACGTTGATCTTGGTCATCGCGTCCCTGAACCTGGGATCCTGTGCGCTCTCGCGCAACGCCGCCTGCCATGTCCTGACCACAGCGGAAGGCGTTTTCACAGGCAGGAAAAAACCGGCCCACAGCATGAGGTCCACGTCGTATCCCGCCTCCTTCAGCGTCGGGGTATCCGCGAATAATGCGACGCGGGCCGGTCCCGATTGCGCGAGCAGCCGCACCCGGCCCGACTGAACATGCGGACTGGCGACGCCCGCCGGCGCAAAAAATGCGTTGGCGTGGTTGCCGAGCACCGCAGTCATGGCCGGCCCCGCGCCATTGAAAGGCGAATGAATGAGCCTCACGTCCGCCGCACGCGTGAGCATCGCCATGGCGATGTGCGCACTGCCGTACAACCCGGTCGAACTGTAAATGATTTCGCCCGGCTTCGATTTTGCATATGCAATGAACTCCGTCACGGTCTTGGCCGGGATGCTTTGATGCACGACGAACAACATCGGATCGGCGGTGATCCGCGCCGGCATGACGAAATCCTGCACCGAGTAGCCGGAAGAACGGCCGAGCATGTTGTCGGTGATCGGGATAAGCACGTGGGTCACTGTGTTGAGCAGAACGGTATAGCCGTCGGCAGGCGCCTGCGCTACGTATGCGCCGCCGACCGCGCCGCCTGCCCCCACGCGGCTTGACATGATTACCGGCTGCTTGAGTGCTTGCCGCAGCGACTCCGTCATGCCGTGGCCTATGATGTCGGACGTTCCACCCGGCGCGTTCGGGTTGATGATGTTGACCATACGCGAGGGAAACGGCTCCTGCGCGCCGGTGGGCGCCGCAGGCAGCACTGTGAGCAGCGCTGCTGCAATCATCTCAATGCGCTTCATCGAATTCTCCTCTAAACGCTGACGTTTATGTGTCTGCTGCTTTGCGCTCTTTGATCATCTGCCGGCTTGTCCTGGAGTTACTCCTCGAGCTTGAACTTGGCAGCAGTCACGACCTCTCGCCAACGCGCGAGTTCGGCGGCTTGAAACCGCTTGAACGCAGCTTCGAGCAAAGGCTGTTGTCCGGGGCTTCCACCGAACCCTGACAACCGTTTCTGGAACTCCGGTTGCTTGGCTGCGGCCGATAGTTCCGTACTCAAGCGCTTGAGAACGGCAGCAGGCACGCGCGCCGGCGCATTCACCCCGAACCAGGGGACAGCGACGAAGTCCGGAAACCCGCTCTCGATCATGGTGGGCACATTCGGCAGCATCGGCGACCGCGCCTCGGTGGTCACCGCGAGCGCGCGCAGTTGTCCTGAAGTGACGAACGGTGCGACCGCTACGACACCCGTCGTGACCATTTGTATGTGTCCGCCGATCGTATCGGTCACGGCGGGTCCGCCACCCTTGTAAGGAACGTGCACGATGTCGATATCTGCACGCGTACGCAGCATCTCTACGGCAAAATGAGGCAGCGTCCCCAAGCCTGGACTGCCATAGCGAATGGATCCGGGCTTGGCTTTGGCCAGCGCGACAAGTTCAGGAATGGTCTTCACCGGCACATTGGGGTGCACCGCAAACGCGTTGGGTAGTCTCGCCATCAGTGCCACCGGAGTGAAATCCTTGTTCACATCAAACGGCAAAGTCTTGCGCACGGCGGGCAACACGCTAAAACTATCTGCCGTTGCCAGGCCGAGGGTGTAACCGTCCGGCTGAGCGCGCGCAACGACCTCCATGCCCACCACGGATCCGGCACCTGGCCGGTTATCCACCACAACGGTCTGACCTACCCGGTCACCCAGGTACTGCGCGATCAGACGGCCCATAGCATCAGAGGGGCCGCCTGGCGGAAATGGAACCACGAGTCGCAGCGATCTGGAAGGATATTCTTCGGCGTAAAGTTTTCCGGGGAAAACAAGCACAAACAGCAATGCACTTAAAGCTCCCAACCAGCAACGTTTTTGATCGGTCATGGCGCCGCCTCCGTTGAACGTTATTATCTGCTTATCAGGTGCGACTGTGGGATGGTGTGAATGTCCGGTTGGGTCGATTGCGGATTTTGGCGTTCGGACACTGCCCGGTAGATTGAGTTGGAACTACTGCATCATAAGCCTGTGCAGTCAGTGCGCTTCGCAATCGGGTTAGTGGTCTGTCCCCTTGGTTTTCTACTGCCGCCCGACCGTTTGGGGCAGATCGCCGACTTTGTGGATTTCCTCACCACTCAGGAGCAGCGCCGTC
>PLYS01000225.1 GCA_003153455.1 Betaproteobacteria bacterium
ACGCCATTGATGGCATAGCGAATCGGTTGCAAAATTTGAATCTGCCATCCTGACGGGATTTGCAGCGGTTGATCGAGCCGTGTGCTGTCAGCAGCAGGCGCCTTATCTGTCAGGGAAATCGGTTTGCCGGTGAGGTAAGCTTGATAGCCCAAGCCCTCTATCGCCAGTTTGATATTCGTTCTTTGGTTGCTGAGCTCGACGCTTGCCGCCATTCTTTGCAGTTGCGGCAGGGCCACACCCGCTAACAATCCCACGATTGTTAGAACAACCAGTATTTCCAGGAGAGTAAAACCATAAGGCCTCATCTACTGCGACTTATTGACTTCGCCCGGCAAATAACCCACATCCGCATCGAGTCCTTCTCCGCCCCGCTTGCCATCCGCTCCCAAGGAGTACAAGGCAAACGGTTGGTTTTTTGCGCCGGGAATGCTGTACTGGTAGGGGTTTCCCCAAGGATCCTTCGGCAGTTCCTCGTCGAGATAGGGGCCGCGCCAACGGCTGCGCAGATTTTCATCCGCGGGCGCGGTATTGAGCCAAGCCAGGCCCTCGCTTTCAGTCGGGAAGCGGCCGATGTCCAGGCGCAGCGTTTCCAGGGTACCCTTGAGCATCTTCACCTGGGTTTGCGCAGTCTGGACCTTGGCCGAATCCACCTTGGTAAATAGCCTTGGGCCTATCAGTCCTGCCAGCAAGCCGATGATGACCAAGACCACCAGCATTTCGATGAGGGTGAAGCCTGAATTCGAGATTTTATAGGCCATGTCTTAAAAGGATACGTTACTCAAAAGGATACGTTACTCAAGCTGGTTATTGCCAGCATCACGGCGATCATGATGGTTCCGATCACGGCGCCGATGATCAGGATCGCGAGCGGTTCCAGCAAAATCAGGAGGCGCTTCAAACGCTCTCGCCCGGCATTTTCATAAAGCGTCGCCAAGGTACGCAGCATGTTGGCCAATTCGCCGGAACGCTCTCCCACCCTGATCAGGTTGAGCCCGGTCACGTTCAGCATCTGCACTTCGGCGAGGGCAACCGCCATTTTCTTGCCACCCCTAACCTCTCTCAGCGCCTGTTGCAGCTTATGCTTAACCGCAGTCAAGCGCATGCCATTTTGCGTCAGTTCCATGGCTTTTAGTATGGGCACCCGGTTCTCAAGGAGGGTGCTCAGCATCGATGCCCAGCGGCCTATCTCGGTTTCAACCAGCCAGCGGCCCAAAACCGGAACGCGGGACAGGGCTTGCAGCATTTTTGAGCGCATCGCCGAATTGCTCACCAGGCTCACGATCGTCAGTACCGCGGCAGCCGCCCCCAGCCCGACCCAGAGCAGGTTTTCCTTCACAAACAACCCCGCCGTCAAAACCCATACCGAAATATCCGGTATTTGGGCACGGCTGCTCTTGAGGATGCTGGCAAATTTTGGCACAACGACGATAAAGATCAACAGGGTCGCCGCGATTCCGGAGAACACCAGGATGCTCGGATAGATCAGCGCATTCCTCATTTCGCTGTTGATCCGCTGTTCATACTCCATCTGGGTCGCGGCGCTTTGCAAGGTCTGGGCAAGCTTGCCGGTATGCTCGCCGGCAGCAACCAATTGAAACAGGTAATCCGGCCATTCCAGTGGGGCGGATTGCAGCGCCTGGGAGAAGCTTTCTCCGCCACGCAGCTTGCCGTGAACATGGCTGAATGTCTCGCCGATTGCACTGTCGGTGTGGGTCTGGCCGATGGATTCTACCGCCTCTGCCAAGGGAACGCCGGCTTGCAGCAGGATAGCCAGTTCGCCAATGACGATCGCCTTTTCCTTTTGACCGGCTTTTCGTGCCCGCGTTCGGGAAGTTTCAGTCGGCTGGCCAACGGGGCCGATTTCCACTGGCGTTAGTTCCTGTTGCCGCAGCAACCGCGCCGCCTCTCGCTCGCCGCCGGCGCCGATAATGCCGCTGACGGTTTGTCCCTGCGGGTTGACCGCCTGGTAACGGAATTCCACGACGCTATTCCTCGCCCTCGGCGATACCGGTCACACGCAGGACTTCATCGATACTGGTCATGCCGCGCCAGGCCTTGATCAATCCATCCTCGCGCAAGCTGCGGTATCCTTCCTGCCGCGCGATGCTCACCATTTCTCCCGCCGTGGCCCTTTGCATGATGGCATTTTGGATCGCCGTAATGACTTCGACCAACTCATAAATGCCGATGCGCCCCCGATAGCCGCTTCTCCGGCAATGGGGGCAGCCTTCGGGCGTCCGCCACGTCGCTGCATGGCCTAACAAGTCGGGATAGCGTTCCTGCAATTGCCGGGATATCTCGATGATGGCCTGGGGCGGCTCGGCCGGCCGCGCGCAGCGGTCGCATAGTCTTCTGACCAGACGCTGCGCTTGTACCGCTCTGACCGAAGAGGCCACCAGAAAAGGCTCAACGCCCATGTCCAGCAGCCGGGTGAAGGCGCTGAGCGCGTCATTGGTGTGCAGGGTGGATAACACCAAATGCCCAGTCAAGGCTGACTGCACGGCGATCTCCGCGGTTTCCAGGTCGCGGATTTCACCGATCATGATGACATCCGGGTCCTGCCGCAAGATCGCTCTCAGGGCGCGCGCAAAATCGTAACCGATTTCGCTGTGGGTTTGAATCTGGGTAACGCCCGCCAACTTATATTCGACCGGGTCTTCCACGGTGATAATTTTCTTGCTGCGGTCGTTGGCCGCGTCGAGCGCCGCATAAAGTGTCGTGCTCTTACCGGAACCCGTCGGGCCGGTCACGAGGATGATGCCATGGGGCTCCTGGACCCAGCGGCTGAACTGGGCGTGATGATCGGCCTCCATGCCCAGCCATTCCAGGTTCAAGTTGGAGCGTTCCTTCGGCAGAAGGCGCATGACAATCGATTCCCCGTGCACGCCGGGAAGGGCCGAGACGCGGATGTCCATTTCGGCGCCGCCGGCGCGAATGGATATCCGGCCATCCTGGGGAAGACGGCGCTCGGCGATATCCATGCCGGAAATCAGCTTGATCCTCGATGCGACCGCGTCGAAGCGGTTGCGCGGCTGGGTCATGCGCGTATGCAATACGCCATCAATCCGGTAGCGTACGGCAAATGCATTTTCCTCCGGTTCGATGTGGATGTCCGAGGACTCTTCGTCAATCGCCTGCGCCAGGATGTTGCTGACCAGTTCGATGACCGGCGCTTCTTCCGCCAGTTCGCGCAAATGCGCGACTTCGTCCTCGTATTCGCCCTTGGGTCTCAGTTCAATCAGCTTGAGTAGCCGCTCCAGGTCCTGGCTCCTGACAAAATGCCAGGTTTGCGGGTGATCACCCAATGCAACGGCCAGTGTTTCATGCAAATAACTGTTGATGGGGTTGCGCGAGGCGCAATGGATCATCCCGTCCATGTCTTCCCATATGGCCAATTGCTGGTCGGAGAACCATTCAGGGGGTAGACCGCTCGCCTGGATCGCATTGGCAATCTCCCCCGCTTGCGAAGGGAGTTGATCGCCAGACAACAGAGGCAAACCCAGCTGCTCCGACAATACGGGCAACAAGGCATCTTCGGACAAGGCCCCCATTCGTACCAGGATGGAACCCAGACGTCCTTTGAATTGGCGTTGGAAGGCGAGTGCCTTGTCCAGATCCTGCTGGGTTATCAGGCCGCGCTGAAGCAATAGCGCGCCAATGACGATTGCCATTTGATCTGTTCTTTGCTCGCTGGGAGCTGTCATTTGATGATTCTGGTCACAAGCGCGAAGTTTAAAGGGACTGGTCCAAATGGTTTGCTTGGCAATTGTAACGTTTTCTTCACCTGTACCGACAGGATACGCGCCAGAGTATCCCGTGCGCCTCGATAGGGTACATGAGCGTCATCCGGTTCTTTGGGTGCTACCACGAAGCGCCGGTTGTAGGTTGTAGTCCGCAATGAAGCCGGGCAGCCAGGCTATCTGTTGACAATATACAACGTCTGTTGATATTCTAATCAACATGCCGGCTGCGCTCATCTATCGAATCGAACAGGATTTTGATGATGGCGCGATGGTGCGAATGGTGATTTGGAAGGTGTCGAGCCCTGTGCCCCCTTCCTCACATTCCCACAAATACAGGCTGATCTATCTTGAGAATGGCAAACGCGTGATTGGTTTCGACAACGAGCGTGGCAAGGGTGATCACCGGCATGAGGGCGATCGTGAGTATTCATACACTTTCCACGATGTTGCCACTTTGATCCAGGATTTTATTGATGCCGTGAAGCACAGGAGATCGTCATGCGAACGCTGACAATCCGGGTCGAGCCGGATGCGATGAATGCGCTGGAAAGAGCTGGCAGGCAATTCACTGAAGCCTGGCAGCTTGGTAATTACGCTGGCGAAACCATGAGCTTCGAGTCGCCCACCGCGCTTTTCCGCTTTCTCACCCCGGCTCGCTGGGGCGTTTTGGCAGCGCTCCAGAAAGCCGGGCATTGTGGTCTGAGAGAGCTTGCAAGACGAATCGAGCGTGATGCCAGCGCCGTTCTGCGGGATGTCGCTGCATTGTCGGAGCGTGGCTTGGTGGAGAAAGACGAGGCGGGACAACTTTATGTGCCCTTCAGTCTAATCCATGCCGAGTTTGATCTGGCGCAGGCGGCCTGAATGGATAATCAGAAGCGGGACTGAGGCCAATATCGCTGTGGATGATAAGATTCTGGCGCCCTTGACTTTGCATCGGAAGCGCTCGACGCGGGTGTTGAGGGACGGCGGGCGGTCCTGCATCCTCGTGCTCGGAATGCACCGCTCGGGCACCAGCGCGCTGGCGCGCGTTATTAGCCTGCTCGGCGCCGCGCTGCCGAAGAATTTAATGCCGCCCTTGCCGAACGACAACGAGGTCGGGTTCTGGGAGCCGCGAGATCTTTGGACGCTGCAC
>PLYS01000428.1 GCA_003153455.1 Betaproteobacteria bacterium
CCTACCGATATCATAGCGCGTGTGGTTGCGCAGAAACTGGGTCAGAACCTCGGGCAGACCGTTGTGGTCGACAACCGCGGAGGAGCGAGCGGCGCCATCGGTTGCGAGATCGCAGCACGATCCGCGCCCGACGGCTACACGCTGATGATCGGCTCGTCAGGCAACCTGGCGGTCGCGCCAGCTCTGTACGCGAAGCTGCCTTACGATCCGGTGAAGGATTTCCAGCCGATCACGCAGACCACAGCGGGGCCGCAGATCGTGGTGGTTCATCCGTCGGTCGCGGCGAAGTCGGTCCAGGAGTTGATTGCATTGGCCCGGGCCAAACCCGGCAGTCTCAACTATGCATCGGGCGGCGCCGGTACCACCACGCAGCTGGGGCCCGAGCTGTTCAAATCGATGGCCGGTGTCGACATCGTCCACGTGCCGTACAAGGGTACCGGCCAGGCGTTGAGCGATCTGATGGGCGGTCAGGTGCAGATGATGATGAGCAGCCTGCTGCCGGCGATGCCCCACGTCAAGGCCGGCAGGCTGCGCGGGCTGGCGGTAACCAGCCTGAAACGAACCGCGGCGTTGCCCGATATGCCGACCATGGCAGAGTCGGGTGTGCCGGGTTTCGAAACCACTTCGTGGCACGGCCTGGTGGTTCCCGCCAGGACACCCAAGGCCATCAGCGCCCGTCTGCACACCGAGATGGTGAAGATGCTCAACCAGCCCGACGTCAAGGCGCTCTTCTTGAGTCAGGGAATGGAGACCGTCGGCAGTTCGCCGGAACAGTTTGCGGCGTACATCAAGCATGAGACGGAAAAATGGACGAAGGTCATCAAGATGATCGGCCTCAAGCCGCAATGAGCCGGCCTCACGATCAGCTTTTCTTTTTCGCGCGCGGATGCGCAGCATCGTAGACCTTAGCGAGGTACTGGAAATCGAGATGTGTGTATATCTGCGTCGTCGAAATGCTCACATGGCCGAGCATCTCCTGCACCGCGCGCAGATCGCCGCTCGACTGCAGCACGTGCGATGCGAACGAATGGCGCAGCACGTGCGGATGCACGTTGCTGTTGACCCCGAGTTTCAGCGCCCACTGCTTGATGCGGTACTGGACCGCGCGCGGCGTGAGCCGCATGCCGCTGCGGCTGACGAACAGCGCGTCGCCGCCGGCCTTGATCAAGGGCGCGCGCTCCTTGAGCCAGTTCTGCACTGCGCGCAGCGCATGGCTGCCGACCGGCACCACGCGCGTCTTGGCTCCTTTGCCGGTTACGCGCACCGTCGCATCGCTGAAGCTGATGTCGGTCGGCGCAAGGCTGGTCAGTTCCGACAGCCGCAGCCCTGAAGAATAAAACAGCTCGAAGATCGCCTTGTCGCGCGTCGCGAGCGCGTCACCGGCCGGAATTTCCATCAGCCGCCCGGCCTCGTCGGGCGACAGCGCCTGCGGCAGGATTTTTTTGGACTTCGGCGCGCGCAGCCCGACGCACGGATTGTGGGTGTAGCCGTGGTCGCGCGCAAGATAGCGGTAAAACCCGCGCCATGCCGAGAGCATGCGCGCGAGGCTCCTGCCGTCGAGGCCGCGCGCGTGCAGTTGCGCCACGAAACGTCGCAGTTCGTGGATCTGCAACCGGTCGAGCGGTGTATCGGCGGCGAGCGCGAGCAGCGCCACAATGTCGCGCTCGTAATTCAAAACGGTGTTCTTGCTCAGACGCCGCTCATTGGCAAGATGCCCGAGAAAATCCTTAAGTAGTTTCGCCGCGTCCGCACTTGCCGGGGGAGAAGGTTTTGCCTTTATCCCCTCATGCCTCACGCCTCACGCCTCACTGGTATTTGACGCATCATGTTAAATTGCGCAGCAATGCCGCCGTTGTGACCTCGCCGAGGCGCTTCAAATACAGCGTGCCCGTTTCCGGATAGAAACGCTGCGGGTCTTCGCTCGCTAACGCCAGCAACCCGAACGCCTGGCTGCTTTTGAGCGCGACGTAGGCAAACGAGCGCAACCGCGCCGCTTCCTCGCCGAACCACGCTGCGGTATCGACCATTGCGCGCGCACTGCAATACGGATTGACGAGGCTCTCGGCGAACCCGCGCGCTTCGGTGCTGACGGCGGCGTCGAACTCGGGCAACGGCGGGTGCGCGCCCTCCGGCCACAGCCGCAATACGGTATGCGGCACCGCGAAGTCCTCGCGCAGATTGAAATACAGCGCTTCGATCACGCCTTCGACGTCGCGCGCCGCAACCTGCGCCAGCGTAAGCCGATGCAGCTTCTCGCCGATCGCATCGTTCTCCTCGCCGAATTCGATCAGCTCGCGCAACTTGCCTTCAAGCTGCTTGCCCTTTTCGCGCAGCGCCAAGACTTGCCGCTCGCTGATCGAAATTGCGCGGCCGCCGTGCGGGTGAGGAATGAACATGGTGGACAGGAAATCGGCGTGTTGCTCGAAGAATTCGGGGTGCTGTTTGAGGTAATTCGTGACCGCTTCAGGTGTCATGGGGCTGCCTTAGTCATGGAGAGGGAAGGTTCGAGATTCCCTTCTCCTGAGGGAGAAGGGCATGGGATGAGGGCAGGGCGGTTTCGACATGTTTTTTCAGATAGCTTCTAGCTCCAGTTCGCCTTCGAAAACGGTAACGGCAGGCCCGGTCATCATTACCGGCTTGCCTTCACCCTCCCATAATATACCGAGGTCGCCGCCGCGCGTAGTGACCGTCACGCGCCGATCAAGCAGCCCGCGCTGGATTCCAGCGGCCACCGCGGCGCAGGCGCCGGTGCCGCAGGCGAGCGTCTCTCCGGCGCCGCGCTCGAATACGCGCAACCGGATGTGGCCGCGGTTCACCACCTGCACGTAACCTGCGTTGACGCGCTGCGGGAAGCGCGGATGAACCTCGATTGCCGCGCCCTCGGTTTGCACTGGCGCGCGTTCCACGTCCGGCACGAACTGCACTGCGTGCGGATTACCCATCGACAGCGCGCATATTTCAACCTGCCTGCCACCAACGTCCAGCATGTAGGTCGGCGCGCGCCGTTCGGCCTGAAACGGGATGCGCGAAGGATCGAATTCCGGCACGCCCATGTTGACCGTGACTTGGCCGTCGGCCCCGAGCCGCGGCACAATCACCCCGCCCAGCGTGCCGACACGGATTTCGATTTTGCCGGTAAGCCCATGTTCCCGCACGTAGCGCACGAAGCAGCGCGCGCCGTTGCCGCACTGCTCGACCTCGCTGCCGTCGGCGTTGAAGATGCGGTAATAAAAGTCGGTGTCGGGCTGGCGCGGCTGCTCGACAAGCAGGATCTGGTCGCAACCGACGCCGAAATGACGGTCGGAAATACGGCGCAACTGCTCGCGACTCAACTCGAGCCACGCGTGCGTCGCATCGAACACGACGAAGTCGTTGCCCAGTCCGTGCATTTTGGTGAATTTCAGGCGCATTCTGTAGTGCTCTACAAAACCTTACGCATGATGTAGTCGTCCATCACGAAACCGCCGCCGATGTCCTTCACCACTGACTCGGCAATGCGAAAACCATACTTATTATAGGCGGCGATTGCATTACGGTTGTGCTTGTTGACCGCCAGCATGAGCGTCGCGCAGTCATGCCCACGCGCTATGGCAAGCGCGCGCTCAAGCAGCATGCCGCCGTAGCCCTTGCGCTGATGGTCGTAATGCACGTAGAGCTTGTCGAGCTTCATTTCACCTGCGTTTCCGGTCAAAAAGCAGGAGGCAAATCCCGTCATCCGGTCATTGACGAGCAGCTGATCCCACCACACATCGTTGCGCTGCAATTCTTCGCCCAGAACCTGCGGGTTGTAGCGCTGCTTGAGCATGTATTCTATCTGCGCGAAGCTGATTATGTTCGCATAATGACGGCGCCAGATTTCTGCGGCGAGCGCGCACAAGCGATCGATGTCCGCGACCGCGACCGGCGCGATCCGCGCGACGGATTTCTCCTTANNTCCTCGATGAACGCATTCATGCGCCGCGCGTCGGCCTCGAGGTCGCCGCCCGGAAAATCGGTCCATGCGGGATACAGCCGCACCACATAGCCGGCGCCGCCCGGCAGCTGGCGCGTGACGCATGGCACGATCACCGCTGCGGCCAGCTGCGCGATACGCGACAATCCGGTGATGGTCGCAGCTCTCACCCCGAAAAACGGCGCGAACACCGAGTCACGCTCGCCGAGATCCATGTCCGGCAGGTAGTAGAACGGCTCGCCGCTTTGGAGCGATTTGATCATCGGCCGGATACCATCCTGGCGTGCGAACAGCGTCGTATTGCCGAAGCGCTTGCGGCCGTGGATCAGTATCTCGTCGGCCGCCGCGTTTTTCTGGCGGCTATAGACCGAGTTGAGCCGAAAGTCGGCCGCGAGCCGGATGCCGCCCATATCGAGGCCTATGAAATGCGGCGCCAGCAGAATCACCGGCCGGTCCGCGATGCCGTGCCAATGCTCGATCCCTTCGATCTGCACCAATTTTCGCACGCGCTCTTTCGAACCCCACCACAGGATGCCGTGCTCGAGCAGGCTGCGGCCGAAGGCTCGGAAATGCTTGCGCGCCAGCTTGCGTCGCGTGTCATCGGGCAGTTCAGGAAAACACAGTTTGAGATTGGTCTGCACGACGTGGCGCCGCGCGCGCGCCAGCGCATACAACAGCATGCCGAGCGCCGCGCCGATGCGCGATAACAGCGCCAGCGGCAGGAAATGCAGCGCCCGGATAATGATCAGACCGATACGCACGATGATCAAGTGCTCATGCCGGGACTGGTGACGGTTGCGCACATTGAACCGGCGCGGCATGGCGGCGGCAAAGCGCGCGCTTGCAATAGCACCCTCACCATGAAAACCGCTTTAGAATTCTGGCGTTATTCAATATAATATACGGCTTTGTCACTTTTGCACGGCAGCCCACTATGAGCGATTTTCTTTTCACCTCTGAATCGGTTTCCGAAGGCCATCCCGACAAGGTCGCAGACCAGATATCGGACGCCGTTCTCGACGCTATCTTAGCCCAGGACAAACACGGCCGTGTAGCCGCCGAGACGCTGGTCGCAACCGGGCTGGTGGTAATGGCCGGCCAGATCACCACCAAAGCCAACGTCAATTACGGCGAAGTCGCGCGCGACGTGATCAAGGGCATCGGCTACGACAGCTCTGAAATCGGCTTCGATTACCGCACTTGCGCGGTGCTCACTACGTATGACCGGCAATCGCCCGACATTGCGCAAGGCGTCGACGAGGGCAAGGGTCTCGACCTCGAACAGGGCGCCGGCGACCAGGGCCTGATGTACGGTTTCGCGTGCGACGAGACGCCGCAGCTGATGCCGGTTCCGATTTACTACGCGCACCGCCTGATGCAGCGCCACGCCGAGCTGCGCAAGGACGGCCGGCTGCCGTGGCTGCGCCCCGACGCCAAATCACAGGTCAGCGTACGCTACGTTGACGGCAAGCCGCACCACGTCGACACCGTCGTGATCTCAACCCAGCACAGCCCCGACATTTCGCACGAGCCGCTGACCGAATCTGTGATCGAGGAAATCGTCAAGCCGGTATTCCCGAAGAACATGCTGACCAAAGACACGCGCTATCTGATCAACCCGACCGGGCGTTTCGTGATCGGCGGCCCGATGGGCGACACCGGCCTCACCGGCCGCAAGATCA
>PLYS01000097.1 GCA_003153455.1 Betaproteobacteria bacterium
TGGCGGAGTTGTTGCGCGCTCCAGCGGTGATCGAGTTCGACAATCTCACCGGCGATTTGGTGGCTCACAAGAGCCTGTGCACGGTGCTGACATCGGAGCATATGAGCGGCCGCATCCTGGGCGTTTCCAAGACGGCCATCGTCAGTACCCGCGCCTTGTTCCTGTCCAGCGGCAACAACGTGGGGCCGGTTCAGGATATGACCAGGCGTTGCATTACGATCCACCTGTCGCCCGACTGCGAAGTACCGGCAGCGCGCAGCTTCAAGCGGCCCGAGTTGGTGCGTGAGGTGCTGCGTGAGCGCGGCCGGTATGTCTCGGCGGCGTTGACCATGGTGCGGGCCTGGATCGTGGCCGGTAGGCCGCAGACCGCCTGCAAGTCGATGGCCGGTTACGGCGACTGGTCCGATCTGTGCCGCCAACCACTGCTTTGGCTGGGCTTGGCCGACGCGACGGAATCCGTGTTCGAGGCCATGGCGGAAGACCCGGATCGTGAAACGCTGGACCGCCTTCTGACTGCATGGCAATCAGTATTCGGCAAGACTCCGGCGATGGTGCGCGATGCCGTGAAGCAGGCATCGGCATTCTATGATGAGCATTTGGAATTGCGGGAGGTGCTTCACGACATTGCCGATGAGCGCGGCGAAATCAACCGCCGCAGGCTGGGATGGTGGATCAGGCGACACGCCGGCCGCATCGTCGATGGCCGGCGCTTTCTCCGCGCCAGCGGCAACCGTTCGGCGGAAGCCTGGCAGGTGGAATCGGTTTCGCCGGTTTCATCGGTTTCGAGCGCACCGAGTGCGAAAAGTGTCAGCGGCACTGCGGATGACAGCGAAGCCTACGCCCGCGCCAGTCGCGGCGCCTGACTGACGTGGCCGAGCAGATCAATGAGTAAGCGCCACCCGAACCCGCGCCTCGCCAAGATCCATCGGAACTACACCGTGGAAGAGGTCGCCCGCCTGTTCGGCGTTCACAAGAACACCGTGCGAAGTTGGATCAGGCATGGACTCCCGACCAACGACGACAGGCGACCGACTCTGATTCTTGGCCCCGATCTTGTTGCTTTCATCCACGCGCGGCGGGCAAAGAACAAGCGAACCTGCCAGCCGGGTGAAATCTATTGCGTCCGATGCCGCGCGCCGAAAGCGCCGGACGGTGCCATGGCGGACTACGAGCCAGTGACCGAGACGCTGGGGAACCTAATTGGGATGTGTCCGGACTGCGAGTTAATGATGTACCGGCGCGTCAGCTTGGCCAAGCTGGAGCAGATTCGCGGTCAATTGGACATCACGATGCCGGAGGCACTGCGACATATAAGCGAGAGCGCTCAGCCCTCCGTGAACAGTGACTTGGGATAGGGAGCATCAAACCATGACAATGCACAACGCCAACAACGAACGGACCAAGCGCCGGTATTTCGCCTATCTGAAGGAAGCGAAGCGTCACAGCGAGCCGACGGTGGACGCGGTCGCGAACGCTTTAGCTCGATTTGAGGTCGATACCAAGCACCGTGATTTCAAGGCGTTTCACTTCGAGCAGGCCATCGCATTCAAGAAGCACCTGGCCGAGCAGAGGGGGCAGCGCTCCGGGGAGAAGCTAAGCAAGGCAACTTTGCACGCGACCCTCGCAGATCTCAAGCGGTTCTTTCAATGGCTTGCCGGGCAACCGGGGTTCAAGTCGCGCTTTCATTATTCCGATGCCGACTATTTCAATCTGTCTGACAAGGACGTGCGCGTTGCGACGGCCACGCGGGAACAGACGGGGCCGACATTGGACCAGGTGAAGCACGTCGTCGCCATGATGCCGGCCGACAGCGACATCCAGCGCAGGGACCGCGCCCTCATCGCGTTTCCGCTGCTAACCGGCGCACGGGATAGGGCCATTGCGTCGATGAAACTGAAACACGTCAATCTCGCCGCCGGCTGCGTCGAGCAGGATGCCCGCGAGGTCCAGACCAAGTTCAGCAAGACGTTCACCACGTTCTTCTTTCCAGTCGGGGATGAGATTCGGCAGATCGTGGCGGAGTGGGTAGCGTTTCTCCAGGAGGATATGCTGTGGGGCAATGAAGATCCGCTCTTCCCGGCGACGCGCATTGCGTTGGGGGATTCTCGCCAGTTTGAAGCGGTCGGGCTGGAACGCGCTCACTGGCGCGGTGCCGCGCGCATTCGCACGATCTTCCGCGACGCCTTCGCCAGCGGCGGCCTGCCGTACTTCAACCCGCACAGCTTCAGAAACACGCTCGTCCGGTTCGGCCAGTCGGTCTGCCAGACCCCCGAAGACTTCAAGGCGTGGAGCCAAAACCTTGGACACGACAAGGTTCTTACGACCTTTCTGAGCTATGGGCAGGTCGAGAGTCCCAGACAGGGGGAGATCATTCGGGGGCTGGGAACACCGCAAGTCGCCATGCAGCAGGATGTCAGCGAGCTTGCAAAGGCGCTGGTCCGCGAGATGCGGGATTCCGGAGTGGGAACCCTGGTCAAATGAACTCACGGCGCTAATCCGTGCCATCGTGACCGGCTGGAGGCCACGGCTTTGGACGCGGTTGGGGTGGGAACTGGACATCCGGAATGGCGAAGGCGGTGAGCCCAAGGGGATGCACTGGCGCACCTTCGAACGCTTGCCTGGCCGCCGAGCATGAAGCTTTGATCAGTGAATCGCTGGCCGGAATGGCAAAGCGGTTCGGATTCCTCAAGGCGCCATTGGACGGCGTCGAGGTGTGAATCTGTTTCGCAAAATCGCGGTCTGAACGGCAGCTAACGACCCGAAGCGGTCATAGCCCGTTCCGGAAAGCGGTCGTT
>PLYS01000516.1 GCA_003153455.1 Betaproteobacteria bacterium
GTTCACCTGTTCACCTGTTCACCCGTTCACTTATTCACCATGCTTCACGCAAAAATCCTCATCCTCGATTTCGGCGCGCAGTACTCGCAGCTGATCGCGCGCCGGGTGCGCGAATGCAACGTCTATTGCGAGCTGCAACCGTACGACGTCTCCAACGATTTCATCCGCCAGTTCGCGCCGCAGGGTGTGATTTTGTCCGGTGGGCCGGCATCAGTGTGGGAGGGTGGCGCGCCGCGTGCGCCCACGTCCGTATTCGAGCTCGGAGTGCCGGTACTTGGCATCTGCTACGGAATGCAGACCATGGCCGAGCAGCTCGGCGGCAAGGTCGAAAGCGGTAAAGTGCGCGAATTCGGTTATGCCGAAGTGCGCGCGCGAGGCCATTCGGCGCTGCTCAAGGACATCCAGGACCGCGTCAGTGCCGAAGGTCACGGACTGCTCGACGTATGGATGAGCCATGGCGACAAGGTGACCGGACTGCCGCCCGGATTCAAGGTGATCGCGAGCAATGCCGCAACACCGATCGCCGCGATGGCCGATGAGTCGCGAAAATTCTATGCGCTGCAGTTTCATCCCGAAGTCACTCACACGCTGCAGGGAGAGGCGATCATCGAGCGCTTCGTAATCAATATCTGCGGCCTCGACGGCGACTGGAGCATGCCCGGCTATGTCGAGGAGGCAATCGGGCGCATACGCTCCGAGGTCGGCACGGAAGAGGTGTTGCTCGGGCTGTCGGGCGGCGTCGACTCTGCGGTGGCGGCAGCGCTGATACACCGCGCGATCGGCAAACAACTCACTTGCGTGTTCGTCGAGAATGGCCTGCTGCGGCTCGACGAAGGCGAGCAGGTCATGCAAAGTTTTGCCAAGAATCTTGGCGCCAAAGTGATCCGCGTCGATGCACGCCAGGATTTTCTTGGCGCACTTGCCGGCGTCACCGATCCGGAGCACAAGCGCAAGATCATCGGCCGCGTGTTTGTCGAGGTATTCCAGCGCGAAGCGGCCAGGCTGCCGCAGGTAAAATGGCTCGCGCAGGGCACGATTTATCCTGATGTGATCGAGTCGGCGGGAGCGAAAACAAAAAAGGCTCACACCATCAAGTCGCACCACAATGTCNNCCGCTGCGCGAATTGTTCAAGGACGAAGTGCGCGAACTCGGTCTCGCCCTCGGTCTGCCGCAGGACATGGTGTTTCGTCATCCATTCCCTGGACCCGGGCTGGGCGTGCGCATACTCGGCGAGGTCAAAGCGGAATACGCCGAGCTGCTGCGGCGCGCGGATGCGATTTTCATCGACGAACTGCGTGCCGCCGGTTGGTATGAAAAGACGGCGCAGGCATTCGTGGTATTTCTACCGGTACGTTCGGTTGGCGTGATGGGCGACGGCCGCACTTACGAACACGTGGTCGCCCTGCGCGCGGTGCAAACGCAGGATTTCATGACCGCGCACTGGGCGGAGCTGCCGCACAGCCTGTTGTCGAAAGTCGCGAATCGCATTATCAACGAAGTGCGCGGCATCAATCGCGTTGTNNGCTCTTTTCGCGCGTTTGGCCGCTGGCGACGGTTTCGCGCTGATTAACTGCTGCGGAGCATTGCGACTGCGTGGTAGGTGAGGGGGATGACCGCGCTCTGCGGCCAGTCGGGAGCTTGCGTGGGCGGGCCTCGCTCGGCGGGCTCGGTCGCCGGGGCTTTTTATATTAGGAATTTGACTTTGTCCCCGATTGTTTAAATACTGGAAAATCCTCGGCACCGTTATCGGCTCGAAACATGAAAAAAGCATATAAAAAATTCGGAGTTTATCGGTCCGCTTACTTTAAAAGTTTCGTTTCCGTATTCCTCACAGCCATTGGTCTGGTGTTTACTGGAGGCACTGCCACTGCAGCCTCGGAGGAGATCCAGGTCTACATGGATGACCTGAGCAAACCAGGCGGCATTGGAATGGATGTTCATAACAGCTTCGTGAGGTCAGGCAGCGGCACGCCAGATTACCCGGGCGCACAGCCGCCAAATCATGTTTACCGTCTGACACCCGAGTTCTATTACGGGATTAGCGACACCCTGGAGCTGGGGCTGTACTTGCTTACCACCACAACGCCGGGCAATTCCCCAAACTACGACGGCGAGAAGATTCGCCTTAAATACGTCGCACCACACGATGAGACACAAGGTTCTTTTTGGGGCGCAAACCTTGAGATCGGCAAAACCAGCCTGCGCGTTTCGGAAGCGGCCTGGAACGCCGAGTTCAAAGGAATATACGGTTATCGCTCAGGCCGCTGGACATTTGCGGTAAATCCCAATTTCGATTGGAGCCTGTCTGCCCCGAGCAGCCCGGTTTCGCTCGATGTCGATACCAAGGTTGCGTACAAGACCGACGCCGATTACGAAGTGGGGTTCGAGAGCTACAACGAGCTGGGGCCTTTGCGGAATCTCGGGCACCTGAATCAACTGAGCCAAACGCTTTACGGTGTTATCGACACCCATGTGGGCAAGTTCGATTTGAACGCCGGTATCGGGCGCGGCCTGACGACCGCTTCCGACCGTTGGCTGATCAAGTTCATAATCGGCGTGCATTATTAACATGTTTTGTCAGCTTGGGCGGTCAAACAGGATTAAGAGCGTGGAAATCGTGGTGATTTAGCGCAAACGATGGGGTCGGAGGAGTTTCTGAAGCCGCTGCGAATGAGCAATTACCGGTTGGCAAA
>PLYS01000587.1 GCA_003153455.1 Betaproteobacteria bacterium
GACCGCATCAACGCCCTGATGGATATCGGTCGGCACTTTTCCGAAGAGCGACTTGTATGCGCTAACCCGCGCGTTCCAATCGCCCTTGACGCACCCTTCAACGAGTTCGGAAATATTCGACTGCTTCAGATTGCCGTGCTTCAAGACAGCCACCCCATCAATTGATCGGGGCGCCGCGTAGATGACACCAATGTCAGACTCCAACGCAATCGAAACAATGCTGGCCATGTAAGTTTCCATATATGAGACAAGCGAAAGGAGGGCATTCAGGTGGACCCAGTTTTCAAATTCGTTATAGCAGTTTGACCAGTCACGGACGTTCTTGAACAGCGCAGCTTTTTGCAAATCAGCAAATTGAAGGTGATCTGTGGGCTTGTCTTCCCACTTTGCGGACTTTCCAAGGACTCCATAGGTGAGCTTTACGGTTGGTTGGAAGGCCCAATACATACGATAAAGCTCAGTCTCATGGCGCTTGAATACTTGATATGCCCAAGAGGAGGATTCCCTTGGTGTCCAGCGATTGAATTCTTTGCGGCTGCGTGCCATGTCGGCCTGAGTTCTAACGTCGCCGTTCAACGGCGCGCCGCCCTTTGGCGCGACCGTTGCAACGGCTTGTTATGCCACACATTGGCAATGCGCTACTTGCCGGCTACCGCCAGCAAAGCTTTTGGATTGGTATGTGCAATTGTCAGCAGAGTACGTGCGGCACCACTGGGCTGTTTGCGGCCTTGTTCCCAACCCTGAAGCGTGCGCACGGACACACCAAGCAGAGTGGCGAACTGCGATTGCGACAAACCTGTACGTTCGCGCGCTTCAATTGCGGGTGACAGGACAACCTGAGTTCTTCCAGCTTTCATTTGCCGCACGGACTCTAGCAACTCCGCGGCAAGGTCACGCTTGGCCTCATAGGCCCGGAGCTTTGCATTATTGAGCGGTTTAACTTTCAATGACACGGCGAATCTCCTTTAGCTTAGGGCCAGTAATGTTGTCTGTCTTGGCCTTCGCATATATTAGTAGAAGTACGACTTCTTCCTCGGCAATACGCGTGAAGTAGATGACGCGAACACCCCCAGACTTACCAGTACCAGCCCGCCGCCAGCGGATCTTGCGAATACCGCCAGACTGGGGCACCACATCTCCGGCGTTGGGAAACTCGGCGATGTATGCGGCGAACTCGCCTCGCTCTTCCTCGCTCCAGTAAAGCGGCCATTGCTTCTGGAACAGGGGAGTTTCGACAACCGTGAACATGAACGCACTATACTCCGCGGGAGTATAACTGTCCAATAGGTAGATTCATGGGGTATAACATTCAATCATAAGCATAAGTGCTGATTAACATGGTCGCCCCCGGTGTTCGTTTCGTCAACCTGCCCATGAATCAATGCGTTAGCGGGGATGACCATTTTCCGTGCCCTGATTGAACAGCAGAAAATAGGGCAGCGCTTTGAATCCTTAACGGTTTTCAAAATGTGACGCGGGGTTAATGCGCGCTCGCGCCCGACTCCTTGATGAGGCGCGACCATTTCTGCAGTTCGCTTTTGATGAACCGGCCGAACTCCTCGGGCGAGCTCGCAACGACTTCGGCGCCGATACCGGCGAGACGCTGGCGGGTTTCGGGTTGCGTTAGGCCTTTGACGATCGCGTGGTTAAGCGTCGTCACGATCGGACGAGGCGTTGCGGCCGGCGCGCAGATGCCGTGCCACGTAGTGACTTCGTAGCCCGGCACGCCGCCTTCCGCCATGGTGGGGATGTCGGGCACGAGTTGCGAGCGGCGCGGGGTGGAAATGCCGAGTGCACGCAGTTTTCCGCCGCGTACGAGTGGCAGGGCGACGGCGACTGCATCGAATATGAATTGCAGCTGGCCGCCGATAAGGTCGGTCGATGCCGGCGCGCTGCCCTTGTAGGGCACGTGGACGATATCGATCTTCGCCATCGATTTGAACAACTCGCCCGCGAGGTGCGAGGTGCTCCCGGTGCCTGCGGAGCCGTATGTCATCTGGCCCGGCTTCGACTGCGCGAGCGCGATCAGCTCCTGCGTGGACTGGATGGGTGAAGCGGCGCTCACGAGCAGCAGGTACGGGATCGTCACGATGAGGCTGATAGGCGCAAAATCGCGTACGCTGTCGTAAGGCATTTTGGCCATGAGGCTGGGGTTGATCGCCATCGCGCTGGTGCTGCAGAGTAGCAGCGTGTATCCGTCGCCCGGCGCCTTGGCGGCAAGGTCGGCGCCGACGACGCCGCCCGCGCCGGCACGATTGTCCACGACGACGGTTTGACCGAACGATTCGGTGAGACGCTGGCCGACGATGCGGCCCACGATATCGGTGGGGCCGCCCGGCGCAAACGGTACGACGATCCGTATGGGCTTGGCCGGAAACTGCTGAGCCGGGACAGCGTGGGCGCAGAGCAGAGACAGACCAACAGTAGCGGCTGCAATGCGTTTCATGTTAATGATGTTCCATCGGAAGTTCGTTACATGCACGCTGCAATGGATGCAGGCGACACCGGCGTGGATTGTGTCCCAGTGCCCGGTGCCGCGCAAGCGCCTCTCCCCGCGCTCACAACGCTTGAGACGCGTAGGGTGCGCATTGCGCACGCGGCTTGACGCACGAATCACGTGCCCGCCATGATTCCGGAATGTCGCATTATCGACGATCGCCGGCGAAGGGTGCTTCATTCTTCTTCACGGTCAATGCCTATGTGAGGCGCGGGATTCTCCCGACTGATTGGGCGGTTGATCCAGGCGAGGTGGTCGGTGATGCGGGAGAATGACGCCGCGTGCGCAATGCGCACCCTAACCTTGCTCCTCTCCCACATCGGTACGCAAGCGACATTGAAGCGCCGTCATTATCACGACTGGAACGCAACCGTTGCAAAGGCATAACGTGCAAAACTTAGAACTCCTCTTCAATCCCCGTGGCATTGCGGTCATCGGCGCAAGTCCTGATTTCGGGAGACCGGGCGGGCAAACCATGCAGGTGCTGACCGAGCGCGGCTATCAGGGCGGCATTTACCCGGTCAATCCGAAATACGATGCGGTTGCCGGACGCCCGTGTTTCGCCTCGATCGAGTCCGTGCCTCACCCGTGCGATGTTGCAGTGATCGCCCTACCGGCCGCGCAAGTGCCACAAGTCGTCGCCGATTGCGGCGGGCATGGTGTGCGCTATGCGGTCGTACTGGGCGGCGGTTTTCGGGAAGGTGGTGAAGGCGGGCGCTTACTGGAAGAACAGATGCTGAAGAACGCGCGCGCGCACGGCATGCGGCTCATCGGTCCCAACTGTCTGGGGCTTGTCAACGTTCACGCGCGCGCGTACTCCGCATTCGGGAGCGTGACGCGGCCGCCGTTTCTCGAACCGGGCGCCGTCTCCGCCGTCATCCAAAGCGGCGGTTTCGGCAACAGTATTGTCGTTCGCTGCGCCGCGGCCGGCATCGGTTTCCGCTATGTGGTGGCGAGCGGCAACGAAGCGGACATCACCACACCGGAGTTGATCGACGCGTTCGTGGACGATCCGCAGACGCGCGTGATCCTGGCCTATATCGAAGGCCTAGGGGACGGCCGCGCCTTTCTCGCCGCCGCCCGGCGCGCGCTCGAAGCGGGCAAGCCCATCGTCGCCTGGAAAGCGGGCAATACGCGGCAGGGCATGCGCGCCGCCGCTTCGCACACCGCGAACATGGCGGGCTCCTATGACATCTATCGAGCGGCTTTTCGCGAGGCGGGCATCATCGAGGTCAGCGACATGGAAGAGGCCGCGGATTTCGTCCGCACGCTGCTGGGACAACCGCCTGCCGCAGGCAAGAACGTGGCCGTCATGGGCGGCTCAGGCGGTTCCGCCGTGGTATTTTGCGACGCGGCGGATGCGTATGGCCTGACGCTTGCGCGTCTGGCACCGGCAACCATGAAGGTGTTGCGGGAAAATCTGCCGAGTATGGCTGCGCTCGACAACCCCATCGATTACGCCGCCGGATTCATCAGCGATCAGACTGCGCCACGCTTTCAGCGCGCCGTGGAGGCCGTTCTAGCGGACCCCGGAATCCATCAGCTCGGTCTCCTGTTTGCCACGGTGATCGGCCGTACGGGATGGTACGGGGCAAAGGCGCTCGCCGAGGCATCGCAGCGGTACCGCAAGCCGGTGCTCGTGTTCTCCTCCGTGCCGCGCGAGACGGCGCCCGAAATGTTCGAAGTGCTCGGGCAGGCGCGCATTCCCATCATGTTCTCGGTGAATCGCGTGGCGCAAGCGATGAGCATGCTCGCCGATTATGCGCACGCGCGGCAGCGGAGCACGCAAACCGGGGCGGTGGCCGCGGCGCCCGCGCCAACGGTGGTGCTTGCCGCGGCAAGCGGCGTGCTCGACGAGCACGAGAGCAAAGAGATATTGCGCGCGTTCGACATACCGGTCACCGCCGACCGCTTATTGCCGGCGGAGCCTGTCACGCCGAAAAACGCCGAAGGACTCTTTTTCCCCGTCGCTTTAAAAGTGGTGTCCCGCGATATCGCGCACAAGAGCGACATCGGCGGCGTGCGGCTCGATATCGCCGATGCAGCACAACTCGTTGCCGCGAGCGCCGAGATGTTGAAGAGCGTGCATCAATCCGCGCCACAGGCTGCGCTCTCAGGACTGCTCGTGTCCCCGATGATACGCGACGGCATCGAGACCATCGTCGGCGCGGTGAGTGATCCGGTGTTCGGACCGGTGGTCGCATTCGGCATGGGCGGCGTTTATGCCGAAACGCTCAAAGACCTGACCTATCGCCTTGCGCCTTTCGGCGTGGGGACCGCGCGAGTCATGATCGGTGAACTGCGCGCCTCGCCGATATTCGGTGGGCTGCGCGGTCAACCGCCGCGCGACGTGGAGGCGCTTGCGCACGCGCTCGCCGCGGTGTCGCAGTTGGCATGGACGATGCGGGACCGTCTTGCGGAACTGGATATCAATCCCATGCTCGTGCGGCCACGCGATTCAGGGGTCGTCGCAGCGGACGCGCTGGTGGTCCTGCGCGAGGACTTTGTCGGAATTGGCCCCGACAAACTCCTGATGAAAGGCTCCCATCCGGTATGATAGCGGCATCGATTTTCCAGTGGCCGCACGCATGAGGTCTCGACGCATGAGGCGCAGCCAACACAGAGCAAGGG
>PLYS01000252.1 GCA_003153455.1 Betaproteobacteria bacterium
TGGCGCAGATCATTCCGCCGTCGCTGGTGCTGATCGTGCTCGCCGACCAGCTAGGCCGCTCGGTTGGCGATATGTACGAGGGGGCCCTGATTCCCGGGCTGATCCTGACCGCGCTTTACGCCGGCTATGTTTTGATTGTGACTTTCGTTGCGCCCGGTGCGGCACCAGCGCTGCCGCCGGAAGCGCGCACGCTGCGCGGCTTCAGGCTCCTGCGCCGCGTGATCTTTTCTCTGGTGCCGCCTCTGCTGCTGATATTCCTCGTGCTTGGCACCATCTTTCTCGGCGTCGCGACACCAACCGAAGGCGGCGCGATGGGCGCGAGCGGCGCGCTGATCCTGGCGCTGATCCACCGGCGGCTCGACTGGTCGCTGCTCAGGCAGGCGATGAACTCGACCGCCAAGCTGTCATCGTTCGTGCTGTTCATCCTGATCGGCTCCACGGTGTTCGGCCTGGTGTTCCGCGGCGTCAACGGCGATCTGTGGGTCGAACACCTGCTGACGAGCCTGCCGGGCGGGCAGCTCGGCTTCCTGGTCGTCGTCAACATCATGGTGTTCCTGCTCGCGTTCTTCCTCGACTTTTTCGAGCTCGCGTTCATCATCGTACCGCTGCTCGCACCGGTCGCGGACAAGCTCGGCATCGATCTGATCTGGTTCGGCGTGCTGCTCGGCGTCAACATGCAGACCTCGTTCATGCACCCGCCGTTCGGTTTTGCGCTGTTCTACTTGCGCAGCGTGGCGCCGATCAAGGACTACCCCGACAAGGTGACGGGCAAGCTCACCGCCAGGGTCACCACCGGTCAGATTTACTGGGGCGCCGTGCCGTTCGTCGTGATCCAGGTCATCATGGTCGGGGTGGTGATTGCGTTCCCGCAGGTAGTGTCGGGCGGACTCACCAAGCAGCAGTTGCAGGATCCGGGCTCGATCGAAATACAGTTACCCGTGCCCGACGAACAGCAGGTGAGCGAGGAAGAAAAGAAGGCTGATGCAGCAAAAGGCGATGCCGGAGAATTCACCGGCCAGAGCGAGGAAGAAAAATCGGCCGCCGACATCCAAAAAGCGTTCGGGCAGTCCAAATAACCGCGCGTCACCAACGGTCACTACTTCTTGGCGGGTGCCCCCTTGGCCGGGGCCGCCGCGTGTCCAGCGGAGTACACGAAATTGTCGTAGGTGTTCTCCGCGACCCGGAACCACAGCCACTGGTCGTCGCGGAATTTTTTCCACGGCTCGTAAATTTTCTTGAAGTCCGGGCTCTTTGCCGCAAGCTCGCCATAGAGCTCGTTGGCCGCCTTGAGACACGCGTCCATCACCGGGCGTGAGAACGGCCGCAGTTGCGTTCCGGCCGCTACCAGCCTGCGCAAAGCCTCGGTATTCTTGGCGTCGTATTTGGCGAGCATGTGCACGTTGGCTTCGGCACACGCGGCCTCGAGCGCTTCCTGGTACGCCTTGGGCAGCGCCTCCCACTGCTTGAAGTTGACGTAAATCGACAGCTGCGCCGAGCCTTCCCACCAGCCCGGGTAATAGTAGAACTTGGCGACCCTGTGAAAGCCGAGCTTCTCGTCGTCGTAAGGCCCGACCCATTCGGCGGCGTCTATCGTGCCGCGCTCGAGCGCCTGGTAGATTTCGCCGCCCGCGATCTGCTGCGGTACAACCCCGAGCTTGGCGAGCACCTGGCCGGCCATCCCGGCAATCCGCATCTTGAGGCCCTTGAGATCGGCTACGGTCTTGATCTCCTTGCGATACCAGCCTGCCATCTGGGTGCCGGTATTGCCGGCCGGGAACTGGACGATGTTGTATTGCTTGAACAGTTCGCGCATCAGTTCGATACCGCCGCCGTAGTACATCCAGGCGTTCTGCTGGCGCGCGTTCATGCCGAACGGGATCGCGGTGTCGAATGCAAGCGCCGGATTCTTGCCGACGTAGTAATAGCTCGCCGATTGTCCGCATTCGACCGTTCCGTTCTGCACTGCGTCGAGCACCTGCAGGCCGGGCACGATTTCGCCCGCGGCAAAAACGCGAATCTCGAACTTGCCTTCGGTCATTTTCGAGACGCGAGCCGCGATCTGCTCGGCGCTGCCGAACAGCGTGTCGAGGCTTTTCGGAAAACTCGAAGCCATGCGCCACTTGATTGCCGGCTGTGATTGCGCCAGCGCGATCGCCGGCGCCGCGCCAGCGCCCGCGGCAAAGCCGGCTGCGGCTTTTTTCAGAAATGCACGTCGTTTCATTGGGCCTTCCGTGACAGTCAAGCGTAAACAGTTTAAGCACACCCGCAGGAATTCTCCATCCCGCGTCGCGATCAGTCTCCGGCGACGGTCATGCGCTCGATCAGCACCGATCCGCATTGCTTGGAGCCGCGCTTGAGGATGTCATTGCCGGCCGCAACGATGTTGCGGAACATGTCCTTCAAGTTGCCGGCGATGGTGATCTCCTGCACCGGATAGGCAACGGCGCCATTTTCGATCCAGAATCCGGCGGCGCCGCGCGAATAATCGCCGGTCACCATGTTGGTGCCCTGCCCCATCAGTTCCGTTACCAGCAACCCGCGCCCCATCTGCTGCAGCAGTTGCGGCAGGTTGAGACCTGTATCGCGCAACAGCAGGTTGTGGTTGCCGCCGGCATTGCCCGTCGACTTCATGCCGAGCTTGCGCGCCGAATAACTGCTGAGGAAATAGCCCTGCACCACGCCGTGTTCGACCACGTTGCGACGGCGCGTCGCCACGCCCTCCGCGTCGAACGGGCTGCTGGCGAGACCCTTCGGGATGTGCGGGTCGTCGCTGATTTCGACCAGCGGCGAGAACACCGGCTTGCCGAGGCTGTCGAGCAGAAACGATGACTTGCGGTAGAGGCTGCCGCCGCTCACCGCCCCCACAAAATGTCCGAGGAGCGTCGCCGCCGCAGGCGCTTCATACAGCACCGGCACCTGCATGGTTGCGATTTTCTTCGCGCCGAGGCGCTGGATCGCGCGCGTGCCGGCGATCCTGCCGATAGTTTCCGGCGTATCGAGTTCGGCAGGGTCGAGCGCCGACGCGTACCAGTCGTCGCGCTGCATCGCATCGCCCTTGCCGGCGATCACGGCGCAGCTGATCCAGTGCCGCGAGCTCGGGTAGCCGCCGAGGAAACCAAGCGAATTGCCATACGTAAAATGCGATTGCTGCAGCGACACCGTCGCGCCCTCGGAATTGGTGATGCGCTTGTCGACCGCAAATGCGGCCCCCTCGCAGGCCTGGGCAAGCTCAATCGCGCGCTCGACCGGCAGGTCCCAGGGGTAAAACAGGTCAAGATCCGGGATTTCGCGCGCCAGCAGATCTTCATCGGCAAGGCCCGCGTAATCGTCGCTGGCGGTGAATTTCGCGATCGACAGCGCAGCGCCGGCGGTAGCACGTATCGCCTGCGGCGAAAAATCGGAAGTGCTGGCATGGCCGCGGCGCTTGCCGATATACACCGTGACGCCGATGCCTTTGTCGCGATTGTATTCGATGGTCTCGACTTTGCCGCGGCGCACCGTGACGGTCTGGCCGAAGCTTTCCGATACCTCCGCTTCGCACGCGGTAGCTCCTTGCTCGCGCGCATACTTGAGCACGTCCGCGGTAATCTGTTGCAGGGTTGCTTGATCGTTCGAAAACTGATTGTTCGACGCCGGTCGCGTCGTGAGCTCGGTAGTCATTGATGGCAGAGGCCCGAAAAGCCGCTATCATACCAGCATGGCAATCGGGGCTTAACTCACATGGAAGAACCGGAACGACCCAGCAAATCGCAGCGTAAACGCGAGATGGAAGCGCTGCAGGAAATCGGCGCGCGGCTGGTTGAGCTCAATGCCGCTCAACTCGCGCAGATCAAGCTGCCGGAACGCCTGTTGGAGGCGATCCTCGAGGCGCAGCGCATCCGGGATTTCGAGGGCCGCCGCCGCCAGATGCAGTATATCGGCAAGCTGATGCGCGAAGTCGATCCGGCGCCGATCCGCGCCAGGCTCGATCAATGGCACGGCGCGGCGCGCGAGCACACCGCATCGCAGCACCTGATCGAGCGCTGGCGCGAACGGCTGCTTGCGGACGACGGCGCGGTTGCGATGTTTGCCGCTGATTATCCGGGCAGCGATCTGCAGCATTTGCGCACGCTGATCACCAGCGTCAAGCGCGACCAGACTGCGGGTAAACCACTTAAACATTACCGCGAGTTGTTCCGCGCGGTGCGCGACATCATCGTCAAGCTATAATCCGCGCATGAACAACCATCAACTCCTGATCGGCCTGGTATCGATCAGCGACCGCGCGTCGAGCGGCGTCTACGCAGACAAGGGCATTCCGGCGCTGCAGGAATGGTTCGGCGCGGCACTCGTGACACCGTGGAAAATGGTGACGCGGCTGATTCCCGACGAACAACCGGTGATCGAGCAAACGCTGAAGGAACTCGTCGACAAGGAGCAATGCCATCTCGTGCTGACCACCGGCGGCACGGGGCCTGCACCCCGGGATGTGACGCCCGAGGCAACACTCGCCGTTGCCGACAAGGTGATGCCTGGATTCGGCGAGCAGATGCGGCAGATCAGCCTCAAATACGTGCCGACCGCCATCCTGTCACGCCAGGTCGGCGTGGTGCGCAAACAGGCACTGATCCTGAATCTCCCCGGGCAGCCCAAAGCAATCAAGGAAACGCTCGACGGCATCTTCGCCGCGGTGCCATACTGCATCGACCTGATCGGCGGACCCTANNGTGAACGGGTGAACGGGTGAACGAGTGAATGAGTGACCCCCCTCACCCTGCCCTCTCCCCCGGTGCACGGGGGAGAGGGTATTTTCTTCAGCCTTTCACCCGTTCACCCGTTCACCCGTTCACTCCTCACATCATATGAACCAACTACTCGAAACCATAGAAATCGAACCCGCGCCTAATCCCACCGCCTCCATCATCTGGATGCACGGCCTCGGCGCCGACGGCAACGACTTTGCGCCGATCGTGCCCGAACTCGGACTCGGCGACCTGCCCGGAATACGTTTTATTTTTCCGCACGCGCCGATGATGCCGGTGACGATCAATAACGGCCTTGTGATGCGCGCGTGGTACGACGTGACCTATGAGGACCTTGAAGGCCGATCGCGCAAGAACCCGGATGAGAAGGGCGTGCGCGCGTCGCAGGCGGCGATCGAGAAGCTGATCGCGCGGGAGAATCAGCGCGGTGTCGCTGCGCGCAACATCGTTGTCGCCGGCTTCTCACAGGGCGGCGCGATCGCGCTGCAGACCGGACTGCGCCACTCCGGGCGCCTCGCCGGCGTGATGGCATTATCGACTTACCTGCCGTTTGCCGACAGCTTGCCGGCGGAAGCCTCAGCCGCCAACAAGGACGTGCCGATTTTCCTCGCGCACGGCATTCACGATCCGGTGATACCGTTCGCGCTGGCGACCGCATCGCGCGCCAAGCTCGGCGAACTGGACTACCCGGTGGAATGGCACCAGTACCCGATGCAGCATTCGGTGTGCGCGGAGGAAATTGCGGATATCGGGAAGTGGCTGAGAAAGGTGTTCAGAGTCCAGAGTTGAGAGCCCAGCGTCAAACCAATCCTAAAGTTCGCTGCTCAACGCTGCGGGTGGCGATCGTGCGGCGTCTCTTTCCTTCCCTTGCTTTCAAGTTTTTTCGCAGGCGGCGAGTGCCGCGCTGCGGCCGCGTCCGACATCTATTCCGGCCAGTATAATCAGCCCGAGCACGAAGTAGCTGCCGATCATCAGCAACGCCAGGCGATGGTCGCCGCGCGATACCCAGCTTACCAATCCATAAGTCAGCGGTCCGAGTATTGCCGAGAGCTTGACCGCCAATCCCCATAGCCCGAAAAACTCCGCGCGCCTGGCCTCGGGACTCAGGTAGCCGATCAGCGCGCGCCCGGCCGACTGGCTTGAACCGAGACACAAGCCGATCAGGTTCGCTGCGATCCAAAACAACGCCGGCCCTTGCGCGGCCCAGGCGAATAGTATCGCCACAATCCATCCGAGCAGCGTCACGACCAGCGAGCGCCGATGGCCGATCCGATCCTGCACGTGGCCGAACGCAAACGCGCCGGCTGCCGCGGTCAGATTCACCACCAGGATCAGCAGCAGCGTCTGCCGGGTGGTGAACCCCATCGCCTGCTCGGCATAAATCGCCGCCAGCGTGATCACGGCCTGAATACCGGCCTGATAAAACACGATGCACAGCAGAAAGCGCGCGAGGTCGCGGTAGCGGCTGGCATCGCGCCACGTGTCGAGCACGCGGCCGAACGATTCCGCAATCAGGTCGTGCCGGCCCGGCTGTGGCACGGCNNGCCGACTCACCACCCGCCTGCGCCCATGTCACGTAAGCAAGGCAGATGCCGAGCGTGAGCAGTCCGCCAATGTAGCCGAGCGACCAGCCCCACCCCGAGACGCGCCCGAGCGCCTCGCCGCGGGCGAGTTCGGGCAGGAATGCTGCGCACAGGTTCTCGCCGCTGCCGTAAAAAAAGTTCGAGGCGATGATCAATACGATGGCAAGCCATAGATCACCCCTGTCGACCAGCGCCAGCGCCGCGGTGAAAATAACGCAGCCGATAGTCGTGATCAGCAGCAGCCGTTTCTTCGCGGCGTGCGCGTCGGCCCAGGCGCCGACGAGCGGCGCGCTCAGCATGATCAGCAGATACGACACCGCGAGCGCCGCGGTCCACGCAAAAGTTGCCCACCCCTCGTTGCGTGCGACGACACTAACGAAGTAGGCATTGAATACCGCGGTGATGACGACCGTCGTGTAGCCGGAATTGGCGAAGTCGTACATCGCCCACGCCCAGACTTCGAGCGGACGCACATCCTGCGCAAGGCTGGTCGCTGCGGATTGTGACACTTGCTCTCCCACCACACCGGGGAAGAGGGTGTTTTTCACCCGTTCCCCCGTTCACCCGTTCACAGGGGTTCGGTCTCCCCCTGCGCCGGCCGCCACACCAAGAGCCGTTTTTCGATCGCCGTGACCACCGCATCGAGCGCGAGCGCGAACGCAGTCAGCACCAGGATGCCGGCGAACACGGTATTGATGTCGAACGCGCCCTCGGCCTGCAAAATCAGGTAACCGACGCCGCGCGCCGAGCCGAGGTATTCGCCGACCACCGCGCCGACGAACGCCATGCCGACCGAAGTATGCAGGCTCGAAAACACCCACGACATCGCCGACGGCAGATAGACCGTGCGCAGCAGTTGGCGCGAATTCGCGCCGAGCATGCGCGCGTTGTTGAGCACCACCGGACTGACTTCCTTCACGCCCTGATAGACGTTGAAGAAGACGATGAAGAACACCAGCGTGAAGCCCAGTGCGACTTTGGATACGATGCCGAGACCAAACCACACCGCGAAGATCGGCGCCAGAATCACGCGTGGCATCGCGTTCGATGCCTTGATATAGGGATCGGCAAGCGCCGACGCAAGCGGCGACAGCGCGAGCCACAGCCCGACGCCGAGCCCGGATATCGTGCCGATCGCGAACGCGAGCAGCGTCTCGATCAGCGTGATCAGCAAATGCTCGTAAATCCTGCCGCCCGCAAACCACTCCCAGATCTGCTGCAATACCATCAGCGGCTTGCCGAAGAAGAACGCCGTCTTCTGCGCGGCCTCCTCCGTCCACAGCAGCGGCTCGGTCATCAGGTACCAGAATACGAACACGCCGGCGAGCAGCAACGCGTGATAGAGCACGAGCCTGCCGCGTCCTGCACGAGCGTCACTTTTGGCGGCTTTGCGCATATCCTTTGAGGACTTCATCCTTCATGGTGTGCCAGATATCGGTGTGCAGCTCGACGAAGCGCGGCGTCAGCCGTACCTCCGCGACGTCGCGCGGCCGTGGCAGATCGATCACGTACTCGCCCATCGGATGCGCCTCGGGCCCCGCCGACAGCACTACCACGCGGTCCGACAGGGCGATCGCCTCTTCCAGATCGTGCGTGATGAACACCACCGATTTACGGTCCGCTGACCACAGCTCGAGCAGTTCGTTTTCCATCAATTGCCGGGTTTGAATGTCGAGCGCTGAAAATGGTTCGTCCATCAGGAGAATTTTAGGATCCAGGATCAGCATCTGGGCCAATGCGACGCGCTTCTTCATACCACCCGACAGTTGGTGCGGATAGCGGGCGCTGTGCCCGCTCAAGCCAACGCGCGCCAACCAAGCCATCGCCTGCTCGCGCGCAGCAGCGGACTCGACGCCACGATACTTGAGCCCGAGTTCGACATTGCCGAGCGCGGAAAGCCACGGCAGCAGCGCGTCCGACTGGAACATGTAGCCGGCGTGGCGGTTGGTACCGGCGAGCGGCTCGCCCTGCACCCGCACGCTGCCGGCCGATGATTCGAGCAGACCGGCGGCGATGTTGAGCAGCGTCGATTTGCCGCACCCGGTGGGACCGACCACCGACACGAACTCGCCTTCTCCAACGGTCAGCGTGGTGTCTCGCACCGCGGTATAAGTCGCGCCGCCGCCATGCGCAACGAAGGTGACGGTGATGTTATTCAGCGCGAGCGCGGGCGTGCCGCTCGTGGACAATACACCCATTATTTGAATTTCTTGAGGGCCTTGTCGACGAACTCATTGGAGAACGTTTTGGCAAGATCGATGCTTGGCGCTTTCTGGACCGCCGGCTCGAACGCCTTCAACACCGCATAGACGTTCTTCGCGCCTTCCATGCTCATGCGGCCGTCGGGCGAGAAACCTTCCTGGTTTTTATAGAGCGCGGCTTTGTAGAGCGTCTGCTTGTCGCCGTAGTATTCGGGCGGCACGGCAGCGATGATTTCATCGACCTTGGCTCTCCGGATCCACAGCGATGCGCGCACCATTGCGTTGACCACCGCCTGCGCCGTGTTCGGGTTCTTCTTCACCCACTCCACCGGCGCGTAGATGGAGCCCGCGTGATACGCGCCGCCATACACTTCCTTCATGCCCTTGGCGGTGCGACTGTCGACCACCACNNTGGTAAGCAGATTGTTGACGAAGTGGTTGGTGCTCGAACCCGGCGCCGTAACGCCTATGCTCATGCCCTTGAGGTCCTTCAGGCTCTTGAAGCCGCCGGCCTTGTCCTTGCGGATGCCGAGCACGATGCCGTTATAACGCCCCTGCAGGGCGATCGACTCGATGTTGATGCCTTTCGCCTGCATGGTGATGGTATGCTCGTAGGCGCCGGAAACGACGTCGGCACTGCCGCCGACCATCGCCTGCAGCGCCTTGGCGCCACCCGGGAAATCGACGATCTCGACGTTGAGCCCTTCGTCCTTGAAGTAACCGCGCCGCTCCGCGATCGTCAGCGGCAGATAATAGAACAGGTTCTTGCCGCCGACCGCGATAGTGATATTTGGCTTCTCCAGCGTCTGCGCCAACACCCCGTAGGACGCCACTCCCAGCACCATGAACATCAGCAAAAACGATACTCTGGCAATTCGCATGATCTCCTCCGGAAAGTCTTTGATTTCGTGAACGATGCTCACATAGCGAGCGGGGGGTGTCAAGCTGAAGCGGCCCAGCTGAAGCGGCCCCGCGCCTTCGACCGGACATTGCGAGCCGAACGTACGTGCGTTACTGCAGAACCGGGGCACCAACAACCTGCGCCAACCACTGCTCTTGAATCCTGGCCAGCGTGCCATCGGCCCGCAGCGCATCGACTGCCTTGCTTACACATGCGGTGAGGCCGCTGCCTTTGCTCAAGACCAGGCCAAATTGCTCGCCACCCGCGGTTGCGTTGGCGAACTGGCCGACGACGACGCCGTTTTCGAGTTCGGCAGCAGTGATGAAGAACGCGGTAGGCAAATCGACGATGAGGCCATCGATCTGTCCGTTTGCGAGCGCCTGCTTCGCAATGTCGTT
>PLYS01000492.1 GCA_003153455.1 Betaproteobacteria bacterium
TCGGCACGAACACGATGCAGATACACAGGGTGGATACGAAGGCCGGGACACCGATCTCGCCGGCTCCGATCAGGATCGCCGCGTGCAGCTCGGTGCCCGCGTGCAGATGCCGCTCGATGTTCTCGATGGTCACGATCGCCTGGTCGACCAGGATGCCGACCGACAGCGCGAGCCCGCCCAGCGTCATCAGATTGAGCGTTTCGCCCAGCATCTGCAAGATGAGTATCGATGCCAGAATCGACAGCGGGATGGTGAGCGCGATGATCAGCGTACTGCGCCAGTTGCCGAGAAACAGCAGCACCATCGCCGCCGTGAGGCCGGCCGCGATCAGCGCCTCGATGACGACACCCGTGACCGCTGCCTTGACAAATACCGATTGATCGAACAGCGGCGTGACCTTGACGTCCTCGGGCAGAATCTGCGTCGCGCGCGGCAGCAGCGCCCGCAAATTCCCCACGATGTCCAGCGTCGATGCGCCGCCATTTTTCAGCACCGGCAGCAGCACCCCGCGCTCGCCGTCGCGCCGCACGACATTGGTCTGCGGCGAGAAGCCGTCGCGCACGTAGGCGACATCGCGCAGATAGGTGGTCGCGCCGCCCACTGTGCGCACCGGCAGATCGTTCAGTCCGGCGATCTCGTCGGGCGAGCCGTTCATTTTCACGCTGTATTCAGTCGCCCCAAACTTGGCGGTGCCGGAGGGCAGGATCAGATTTTGCGTGTTGACGGCGGTGACCACGTCGGCCGGCGTCAGGCCGCGCGCCTGCAGCGCCTGTAGGTCGAGATCGACCGAGATCAGGCGAATCTTGCCGCCGTAGGGAAACGGGATGGCGACTCCGGGAATGGTGACGAGTTGCGGGCGCAACTGGTTGATCGCCGCGTCGAACACGGCTTGCTCGGGCAGTGTGGGACTCGACAGGGCGAGCTGGATGACCGGGATGCTCGATGCCGAATACTTGATGATCAGAGGCGGCGTGATGCCGGGCGGCAACTGGCGCAACTGCGTTTGCGCGATCGCAACCACCTGCGCGATCGCGGTTTGGATATTCGCCGTGGGCTGGAAGAATGTCTTGATGACGGTGATGCCCGCCAGCGATTGCGACTCGATGTGCTCGATGTCGCTCACGGTGGTGGTCAGGCTGCGCTCGGTCTGCGCGGCGATACGCTGCCCCATCTCCTGCGCCGACAGCCCGTTGTAGTTCCAGATGACGCTGATCACCGGGATGTTGATCTCGGGAAAGATGTCGGTCGGCATGTTGCGCAGCGCGAACGGCGTGGCCAGCACGATCAGCATCGCCATCACGATGAACGTGTACGGACGGCGCAGCGCCAGCTCGACCATGGACAAAGAGGAGCTGTTCTTCGGAGAGGACGAGGTCATGAAAATCTATCGGGACTTCCGCAAAATCCTGGAGTATACCGATTTGGTGCCGGTGCGGCCGATCGACGAGATGTCCCTGAGCCAGCCGTGTGCCGATCAACTGCCTGGAACGACACCCGGGGGCAGCGACTCGATGAACTTGCAGATCTCGCCGGGACGCGTCAGCCAGATCCGGTCGCGGTATGTGAGGATGTGCTCGATCACGCGGCGTAACTGGCGCAACCGGTAAGGGTGGCCGACAACGAAACTGTGCAGCACTATAGGCATGACGAGCGGACGGCGCTCGGATTCTCGCAGCATTTCGTCGAACTGGTCGATCAGGCACGCGTAGTACAGCCGCGATGGCGTGCGCCGCGAAACGAGCTCGAGCGAATCGTTGAGGTCGTGCGCATAAGGCACCGACAGAATCGGACCGTGCTTCGTGCGAAACCAGACCGGTTGATCGTCGAGCGGCCAGTCCATCATGTAGCGGTAGCCCGCCTCCTTGAGCAGGTCGAGCGAATCGTGCGTCTGCGAAATGTACGGCGCAAGCCACCCAAGCGGCTTCTTGCCTTCGTGCTTTTCGATCGCTGCGGTCGCTTCGAATATGCAGGCGCGTTCCTGCTCGTAATTCATGTCGGCCTGGCGCTCGGAATCGGTGCGGCCATGACCGACGATCTCGTCGCCGCGTTCGCTGAAAGCGGCGATCATCTCCGGGCAATAATCGTAAAGTTCGGTGTTAACGAGCAATGCATAGGGCAAATCGTACTCGTTGGCGAATTCGAGCAGGCGCCATGCACCAACGCGATTGCCATAGTCGCGCCATGCATAACTGCGCGTATTGGGCTGCGGATGCGGCGCGCCGTAGTCGTTGCCGAGCCCTTCGCCGAACGCAAAGTGCTCGACATTGAGGCTCAAGTGGACAGCGAGCCGCCTGCCGCCGGGAAAACTGTAATCGGGCCGTTTGGTAATGGCCGAGTAATCGTAACGGCCGTGCGTCTTCAACATGAGTATCCCCTCCTGTCTGGCGCTAAAGCGGGAGACCGTCGGCAAATGCGCGGAAATCCTGAATTGCCTGGAGACGCATCAAACCGTCGTAGAGCTTCGTGGTCACCACCCTGCCCCACACCGGCTCGCCGAGATCGAAAAATTTCGCCGTTAACTCTTCGGGCTGGTGCGGATTGGTTGGTTCCCCCTTGGTCACCACGCAGCGACCTTCATAGGCGACGCCGCCCCGCAGCACAATGCGCACCGTGACCGGCTGCTCCGCCGGATAACGCGCGGTGAAGGACTTGTCTTCCTGCAGATCGACTCGCTGCGCGAGCGCCTGTACCTGCGGATTCGCCACGGCAGCGTCATCGAAACTTTTCAGCCCCGAGCGTCCGTGAACGAGTATGCTCGCAAGCGCAAACGGCACCGAAAAACGCGCGCCGAAGCTGCTGACGATATTCTTCCCGGCCAGCATCGCCGCCAGCATATAGGCGCGGACTTCGATCCGCTCGATCTGCGCCACGTCAATGCGCCCGCCTGGAACCCTGGCAAGCAAATCATCGAGCGCATCGATCGTGGAATGCACGTAGCGGCCGGTCGGATGCAGCTTGAAGTAACTCTTGGTGATTAACCACTCGCTGCCGAGGCCATCGATGACCTTGGCGGGATCGAACGTGTCGGAGAGCACCTTCCCGTAGACGGTAGCCGGACTGTCGATCTCGCCGGTGAAGCCGCACTCGATGAGCCGCGTTGCCATCAGACCCATGTAACCTGAGTGACCCGTGAAGATGTTGCGCACGGTCGCGCCGTCGAGCAGTGTCTGACGGCTCGTCGCCATGCCCATCGTCGCTGCGGAGTTGATCAATTCGATCATCTGCGCGGCGCTGAAACGCTTGAGCTTCGCTGCCGCGACCGCCGCTCCGATGACGCCATAGGTGCCGTGCGGATGGACGCTCAGCTTCACCTGTGCCGCACGGCTGATGCGCGAAGACAATTCGTAGCCAAGTGCAACCGCCAGCAATAGATCCGCACCGCTGCTCCCGATCTCCTGCGCGAGTGCGACCGCCGCGGGCACGACCTGAATACCCGGGTGGCCTTTGGCCGACAGGTTGCCTTCATCGAGTTCGAGCCAGGTGCCGGCAGTGCCGTTGAGCAGCGCTGCATCGAGCGCCGCCGCGCGCTTGCCGGCGCCGACCACCCACGCGCTGCCAGGTGCAGCCTGCGCGAGATGTTTGACAACGAGCGCTTTCATTTCGGGTTGCTGCATGCCGGCTGCGACCACCGGAATCGAATCGGCGATCACCCAGCGTGCGCGATCACGTGCACCATCGCTGAGGTCACCGAGCACCGCAGCGGATGCAAACTCGGCAAGCGTGGTCAGGTATTCTGGCGGCCTGCGGTCAGACATGAGTTCCCCTGATCAAC
>PLYS01000551.1 GCA_003153455.1 Betaproteobacteria bacterium
ACCGGGGCATGATGTTCATCCGGTTCATCGGCACACATCGCGATTACGACAAGATCGACGCAACGGCAATTTGAGGTGGGTGAAATGAAATTACGTCCGATTCGAACCAAACGCGAACATCAGGCGGCCCTCGACGAAGTCGAAACGCTTTGGAATGCGTCTCAAGGTTCGCCCGCAGCCGACCGGCTCGAGGTGCTGGTATTGCTGATCGAAGCCTACGAACGCGAGCACTACCCGATAGCGGACCCCGATCCGATCGATTTCCTGCATCACGTCATGGAAGCGCGCGAACTGTCGCGCAAGGACCTCGAACCGTTCATCGGTTCGCGGGCGCGCGTGGCAGAAGTGCTCAATCGCGTGCGCCCCTTGACGCTCGACATGATCCGCAGACTCGCAGCGGGACTGACGATTTCCGCCGACGTCCTCATTCGCGATTACAAGCTCAAGCGCGCCGCTTGAGAATACGTGATTAGACCAGCCTTGCCGGCTAAACTCTCGAGAATCGAATCATGACCGCGAAGCTTAATCACACGATCGTCTACTCACGCGACAAGCGTGCATCCGCGAAATTCTTGTCGGAAATTCTTGGGTTGCCTGCCGCGGTCCCATTCGGCCCATTCATGGGCCTGCAGACAGGTAACGACGTGACGCTCGACTTCATGGATGCCGACGCAGAGATCAGCCCGCAGCATTACGCGTTCCTCGTCAGCGAGGCCGAGTTCACCGAAGTCTTCGCGCGCATTCAAGCGCGAAAGGTGCCCTACTGGGCTGATCCGGCCCAACGGATGCAGGGAGAAATCAACACCCGCGATGGCGGCCGCGGAGTCTATTTCGAAGACNNCCAACGGCCACCTGATGGAGATCCTTACGCGCCCGTATGGCAGCGGGGGTTGACGACCCGGTGGCAACTCTGTGGACTTCCGATTTGCTTTCCCGGGGGCAGCCCCGGGATTCTTGGTTTGATCTCTTAAGTGTTTTCCGGGGGGCAGCCCCGGCGCTGGTCACTTTCTCTTGCGCCGCCAAGAGAAAGTAACCAAAGAGAAGGCGGCCCTGGTGAGCCGCGCCTGACGGCGTCCCCTGTGTTACTCGACGAGCCGGGCGGCTGTGGAACTCGCTCTCGTCATAAAGAACGTGCGAGAGCTCAGACAGTCCTCGCCGACTGCCCCCGACTCGCCTGTGTTACTCGGCGTCTCACAAGGGGTCGCAGCGGCAGGCAGTGACATGATGGGATACGGTGTTGAGAGTGGATCTGTTGGCCATTCGCTTCACCGTTCACGCCTTTACTGATCCGGCCTGGCCCCAATAGGCTCGCCATTTATCCCTAACCCGCGACAAACTCATCAACTGCAGCACTGACTGCATTGCGAATCATTTGAGTTCTAACCTCCCCTACGTATTCGACTGCATCAATTTCTTCATTGGAGGCTTCAAACAATTTTCTAACGGTATCGAAACCATGAGCCTGTAACCGTTCCTTCAATGTATCGGAGAGATCCAAGACGGAAAGGTCTTTATCTAGTAATAACAAAACTGGGGACATTACAACAGCGGGCGCCCCACATACGTCGCAATTCTGCTGTGCATTGAACAAGGGGTGGCCATTCTCACACTTTCCACTTGGCTCAGTATTCGCCTCAACCACAATTTCGTTCCAAAGCTCTGCGTTCTTCGCAATCTCTGCATGAATCCTACTTGATAGGCCGGAGAAGAATTCGAGCCAATTACGAGCCAAAAGGGTGCCAGATCTTGCGCCGCCAATCACGTTATCCCGAAACATAAATCCCGGGTGCAATAGATACAAAGTTCCTGTTTCTCGCTTGCTTAGTCTAGCGGGTCCTTCTGGCACGATTACGTTGGCGGCGACGAGTAGTTTTATAGCAGCCTGACAAAGATAGGCTACCTGCATCGAATTTGTGATTGCCAAGTAGCCCCTTGGCTTTCCAGCCTCATAGGGACCTGGAGTAACAGAGATCTTCTGTCGCAATTCATCAAGTAGGTATTCAGAAGCCTTGAGAAGTCGCGCATCTAGGTCTTTAATAACGCCTGGAACCATGTTATCAAGGTGCTTGTCCATCACCACATTTATGGCGAGCCGAATGTCTTCAAAACGCAGATCGTTGGCTGGTCTGTTACCAAGTTGCGTTTGAATCTGCGCGATCAACTTCAAAAGGCCACGAGGATTAGCGTTTGAGCAAAATACAAGTAGTGATGCCCATTCGTTGTTCCCCAAGATTGCATCTAAAATGAGCTTCCCATCACCGTCGGCGACTTGTCGACGTTTTGTAATTAGATCGATAAATGCGGGAATTCGGTCGACTTTCGGAGTATCACCAACCGGTACAACTACAGCATCGTGACCGTAGCTAAAATCGACGCCGTACCGCGTGACCGCTGGATACACAGAAATTTTGAATGCCAAACTTGGTCCATATAATGACTTGATCGCCGTAAAAAAAGCGCCTTGCGCTCTCGTATCTAAAGCGTGTGCCGCGTCATCAAGGAAGATGACAAGTAGATCCAAACCAAGTTGGCTAACAACCTCCTTTAATAAGTCAGAAACCAAGGTATAGCCCTGCAAAGACGCAACTACATGGGGCTGCAATCCCACACTTGCAAGAAGCTGTGGGGTATCGGTAGAACCTTTGTATGTTGACTCCAGCACGCTAATTACTGCGCTCCAGTCAGTTGTCCCTAAGACGCCTAGTTGCGGCAGAAAAGCGGGGCCTTTGATGTCGCGCACTACTTCTCGAATTGCACCAAGGATTCGCGCATTTATCCAAGAACGAAAGTTCGCAAGGTCTTGACTGTCGTTGCGATCCTTGGATGGGGGCGGAAGCGTTGCTAGATAACGCTTGAACGTTGTATGTACTCCTAGAGTTCGAGATCCTTGTTTGAAACCAGTCTGCATACGTCTAGCCGCTGATCGCATCAGCATCGTTTTGCCAACGCCGCGACATCCCTCAATAAGGATATTTTCAGCAGTAGCCATGCGAGACATGACTGGCGCCCAAGGTCCCTCGACGAGCAAGTTTTCAATGATGTCGTCCGGCAGATTATCTGCCTGGAGCTGCAATGAGAAGTTAGCCATTGACTGCGGATCCAATTGACCGTTTAAAAATCGGTGCTAGTTGCATTAGTTTCTCTGCGCCGGGAAGGTCCGTTGCCGTTGCTTGTGCATCAGTAAGAATGCCGTCACGCAGTGCTATAAGAACATCAGGAGGAAGACCAATGTTTGCGGTTAGGAAAAGCAACCAATATAGCGCTACAGTATCGACAGCTTTTTCGAGAATCTGTAAGCAGTGTTTTTCCAAAAGCGAATATACGTCCTGCTCATTTCTTGGGGGCTTAGGCTGGTACGTTCCATGAACGCCTTGACTCAATGTCGTCAATACTCTCGTCGCGATCCTAATTGGCCGTCGTTCCTTCTTGATTGATTTAAGGTCAATTTTTAGTTCGTTTAGTAGCCGCATATACCGGTCGTCGTAAACCAATGCAAAAGGATGCCGCTCGGACGACTCCGCAAGTAACTGATGAAGCATAAGTCGATAGTTTGGCGAATCATCCATCGAAACTTCAGCCGTGGTTTTCCAAGCGAACCTGTGAATTGGTGCCTCTAGGAAATATAAAGCAAAGAGGGATTGTTCAAACCAAGCGCGCCATAAAGCGTATGCTTGTTTGAAATACCCTGTTCGTGCGAGCTCGCATCCGGCGACTAAATCGACTTTGCAACTCACGTGAAGAGAATCAAGACTTGATGTTTCCACATCATCAAAGAAAGTCTTTGCAAGGTCCAAGAAGACGCCGGCGTCATCTCTGGCCAACTTCTCAAGGTTAAATAGCTGTGTGACTTCAGTCGCGGACACGGCCGGCGGATTTTCATTTATCTCCCAAATGGATCTGATCAACGATGTCATTTTTGTATTGTGGCCCTATGCTCTACACATCTATACCGTTTTCTAACTTTGACTCGTTCAAGTCACATAATGAAACAAATGGGGTTGGAGTGAGTCGCCGCCTTTTTGGCGGACTTCTCGACGCACTTTACCAGCATCGCGCGTGCCCCGCTCTGCTCCGTTGCAAATAGGGGGAGGAAAATATTCAGGTCTGCAAGAGATGCATTAAGGAGAACACGTTGCTCACTATCTTGATACGCCACAAGGCCTCCACCAGTTCTTGCACGTACGCAAGGGTAAACCCGCCCGACGCTGGCTGCGTTCTCTGCACGTTTATGACCCCGACCGCCGCCGCAAGTAGCCACACCGACAGGTTCAGCCCAACCATTCGATCCATTGCGCGCATTACTACCCACGGGGTCGGACCAAGCCGAGTCTCTGCAATCCCTACACTTTCGCTCCAACCAATTGCTTTATCCGGCCTTCGAACCTCATTTCCACTGTCAGAACCATGCGCATAATGCTGCGTCGCTCCCGCAATGCAGGAAATGGCTGGTGACGCATCGCGTCGCTTCTTTCTTTAAAGGCATGCGTTTTATCTACGAAAATGCGCCGTCAGGGGTGAGGCGAACATTCTCTGGGCCCCATCTCACCGCCGTGTCAATTAGCGCCACTCCGTGAACTCGGGACCCGTGAGAACCGCCGAGCAGTCGCAGGCAAGGCCGGGGATTTCGGCGAGGACTGTTTGAGCCCTCGCACGTTCTTATGACGAGGGCGAGTTCCACAGCCGCCGGCCTTGTCGAGCAGCACAGGGACACCACGCAGTGGCGGTGAACCCGGGCGGCCTTCTCTTTGGTGACTTTCTCTTGGCCGCGCAAGAGAAAGTTACCAGCTCCCGGGCTGCCCCGGGGAAACAATCAAGAAATGGAAACCCGAGTCCCGGGCTGCCCCGGGGTAAAAGCTAGGCGGCCACCGCAAGAAGCGACGCCGACAGGTTCACCTCAGCCATTCGATCCATTGCGCGCATCCTTCGCGGCACAACTCGGCGAGCCGTGCGCCGTGCGCGGCGAGCTGCGGCGGGTCCGCGCTCAACGCTTGCGTGATTCCCGCTGCGAGATCGTCGAGCGGCACCACGCCCGGCAGCTCCTCCATGTCCCAGGTGGCAACGTATGCTTCCTGCTTGCAGGGTTTGCCGCCGGTTGCGATATCCGGGGGCACGAAGCTCACGCGCGGCAGCGCGAAGGCCCCCGCGACGATGCACCCGTGCAGGCTCGTGCCGGCATAGCCCCGGCTGCCGGCGATGAGCGCGCAGATGTTCCAGATATCGGCCGATTCGAACAGGTGGAAGCGGCTTTGCATGCGCGCCGCCGTTCTGCGGTACGGCTCGAGCGCGTCGTGCCACGGCGCCGTGCCCGCGCGGAAGAAAACGATCCCGCACCCCGTCGCCTGCGCGGCAGCGTCGAGCTGCCGCGCGAGTGTTGAGAGCATCGCGTCGTCCTCGCAGTCCGCGCTAAACTGGACGGCGAGGTAACCGTGCGGGAAAGCCGCGCGCACCGCCGCTGGCTCCCCCTGCAGCCCGCGCTCCCTGATCCGGTTGCCGAAAAGTTCCGCCACGAGCGCTCCGCAGTCCGGCACGAGCGCCGCCGCGATACCCTCCGCGGCCAGCGCTGCCTGCGTTATGCGATCGCGGACGCTGACGAAGTCCGCGCCCCGCAAAGCCGCCACGACCTCGGCGCGCAGGCCCGCCCTGCACGTCGCAAGCTCCACGCCGCCGACCGCGTTGTAGATCAGCCTTCCGGGATGCGCGAACATCGATTTTGCCGGCGCGTACGGCGCGCGGCGCGTCGTGCCGAGAATCCGCTGCGCCCACTCCGCGCGCCCTTTTGCCTGTCGCCCGAAGCGTGCCGCCGCTGCGTTCGCCTCATTGTCGGGCAGCACCATCACCGCCGCCTGCCACGCTTCGCAGGTCAGCACCTCGCCGCCCGCAACGATGACGTTTGTCGGTCGCCGATCCTCGGCGAGCCGCGCGAGTGCTTCCACCCGGTGACCGCCCCACGCAGTGAGGTCGCGATTCGCGATGCCCGCGAAGACCAAGTCGCGTCCGGGCAGCAGCGCCGCCACGACGTGCGCGAACAATAAGTCGCCGAGGTTGTGGCGGTCGAAGGCGCCGAAGACGACGGTGCGGGACTCGGGAGGCACGCTGGAGAATCTTCCCTCGGGATACGGCAAGACACCCTGACGGGTCGGCAATCTCTACACCTTCGCTCCAACCAATCGCATTATCCCGCCTTAGAACCTCATTTGTGATTGATGGATTTTTTCATATTCTTCACGGATCGGCTTCTCTCCATATTTTTGTTCCAACCGGAGAACAATGAAATGCCCTCGAGCTTTATCCTGAAAGTGACCGGCAAAGGCGGCATTGATGACAGCGCCACCCGCCGCACCCAGAACCGGTAAACTCTCCACGGCAAATTTCTCTCCAACAACCGGCGCATAACGACCGGCTATCTTGGCGAGATATGCTGTTAGTTTCGCCGACAATTCCGCAGCTTGCTTTTGTCCTGGTTTGGACGCTAAGAAGATCGCAGCCCGCTGCGCTACTACACTTAAACCAGCCCTGGTGGCGTAATAACTGGTTTCCGCAGCGTCATCGTCTCGTGATGGCCCACCAAACGCAAATACATTGACGCATTCGATTCTGGATGATGTCTTTCCGATGTCCTGGCCTTCACTTCGCGCAATGTCGAGAATTGACCTGAGCATCAGTACCGTTGTGAATGGAATCTCAATTAGTGCTCCAACGCCACCAAAAAACCCACCCACTCCACCCGCAAGCATAGCCAATGCCTTGTGGGAACGATCCCAACTCGGTTGCTGTTTGCTGTCATAGGTTGTCCTGGCCGCGAGATTAACTGCCTTTTGCAGGGCACTTTCAGTGGCTGCCGATATCGCCCGCCTTGCTTTCTCCGGAAGCTTTTTCAGTCCCGTTTCAATTGGCCCACCAAGAACGGCGGTGAGCCTGATCAGGAATCCTTCCGATTCGAGTAAGTTCACGGCGTACACCAGGGATTTCCTATCCGCAGTAGAAAAACTCATTTTGTCCCCTTGTCTATCAGGCATTGAGCGAATACTCTAGCCTAATTCTGCCGTTGCTTGCGCAAGTTAATCCGGGCTATCCTTGCCATCACAAGTCATTACAAAATCGGGGGAGGAAGCGATGCGTCACATACTGATTGCCGCCGCGTTATTCGCAATCGCCGTTGCGCCGTTCGCCGCGCAGGGTCAATCGGCGTATCCGGTCAAGAGCATACGCTTTGTCGTGCCCGTCACGACCGGCGGGCCGAGCGACATCGTGGCACGCATTCTCGGCGAGAAGCTCTCCGTGGCGCTCGGCAAGCCGGTGATCGTGGACAACCGTCCTGGCGCGTCGAACACCGTCGGCGCGGCCATGGTCGCAAAAGCCGAGCCCGACGGCTACACCCTCCTGCAGGCGGCGGCCAACATGGCGACCAACCCGATCCTGATGCCGGACCTGCCGTTCGATGCCATCAAGGACTTCGCGCCGGTGTCGCTGACTCATCTCACGCGGTACGTGTTCGTGGTGAGTTCGCAGTCACCNNCGGGGAGGGCAGCCCGCAGCAACTGGCCACGCTGCTGTTTGCGCAGACGGCCGGCGGGCTGGGGAACATGACGGAAATCCCGTACAAAGGCAGTTCCGTCGCGCATCCCGACCTGATCGCGAACCGCATCTCGTTCATGATCGATCCGCTCGCCGCCGCGGGGCCGCACATCAAGGCGGGGTTGCTGCGCGCCCTGGCGGTCAGCACGCCCCAGCGTAACCCGTCGTTTCCAGACGTCCCGACCGCAATCGAGAGCGCGGTGCCCGGCTACGATTTCTCGAGTTGGGGCGGCGTGTTCGCGCCCGCCGGCACGCCGCGCGCGATCGTGCAGAAGCTGACCGCCGAAATCGGCGCCGCGCTCGCGAACCCGGACCTGCGCAAACGGTTCGCCGACATGGGCCTGGTCGCGAAGCACAGCACGCCCGATGAGCTCGGCAAATTCCTGCAATCGGAAATGAGCCGCTGGCGCGCGGTGCTGGCGAAGAAACCGTGAGAGCGTGAAGGGTGAAAGAGTGAAGGGGGTAACGAAATTACGTTAATCGCAAATTCACCGATGCTGTTCATACGTGACGCTCGTTTAGCATTCCCCCTTGTGAGACGCCGAGTAACGCAGACGAGTCGGGGGTAGTCGGCGAGGACTGTCTGAGCTCTCGCACGTTCCTTATGACGAGAGCGAGTTCCACAGCCGCCCGGCTCGTTGAGTAACACAGGGGACGCCGTCTCAGGCGCGGCTCACCAGGGCGGCTTTCTCTTTGGTGACTTTCTCTTGGCCGCGCAAGAGAAAGTTACCAGCTCCCGGGCTGCCCCCGGGATAAAAGTCAATGTGTTGCGCTGGTCCGAACCGGTTATAGAAGGGCGCCGGTACGCTTGCGGAAATTCAGCGCGCCGATTTCAGTTCCTGATACAGCTGGCCGACGAAACGGTCTGCAATAGCCGCCGTCGTGGCTGGAACTTTGGCATCGAAATCAGCCGTCGGCTTGGCCGCCACCACTTCCTCCTGCGACTTGTTCTGCCGCACGAGCGCGGCGACCTTGTCGCGGACGGCGATCATCATGTCCCGGTGCGCGGCGACGGCCGTCTTATCCACGATGGGGCCATGCCCCGGCACGATCCTGGTGTCCGCGCGCGCAAGCTTTATGACGGCGTCGAAGCCCGCGAGCATGCCGTTCATGGTCCCGCCCCTGGCGCGATCGATGTTCGGGTAGCCCACCGAGCGATAGAAGTCGCCGGTCATGATCACGTTGGCGTTCGGAAAGTAGACCATGGTGTCGCCGTCGGTGTGCGCCACCGGCACCGGAATCAACTGCACGTCCTCGCCGTTCATGCGGATCGTCAGCGGGGCGTCATAGGTCACGACCGGCAACGCGAGCGGTGGCGCGGGCTCGCCCGGCTTTCCGTCCGGCAGCGGCTCCGGTTTCACCAGACGCATGCGCAGGTTCTCGCGCGCGAAAATCGCCGCCCCCAGCTTGCCGATGTTCTCGTTGCCGCCGGTATGGTCGCCATGCACGTGCGTGTTGATCAGAAAGCGAATGCGCCCGTCTGATATCTGCTTGATCGCGGCGACGATCCTGTCGCCGAGCGGCGCGAACTGGGAATCGACCATGAGCACGCCGTCGGGACCTGCCAGCACGCCGATCGTGCCGCCCTCTCCCTCGAGCGTGTAGAAATTTCCGGCAATCTTCGTCGTCTTGATCTGGGTCTTGCTGAAGTCCCGCTGCTGCGCCTGGCCATCGACGCTCGTGGCGATAAAGACCGCTGCCATTACGAGCACAAATACCATTGCTCTCATGATTTTCTCCCCCAAAGTGAACATCGATCCAGCACGTACGTACCCCAGCGGCAGGGTCTACAAGGGCTCCATGCCCTTCTTCCTGATGACGGGCGCCGCATGCCCGGACCTCAGGAAGGCGACGAATTCCCTCGCCGCCTCGTGTTGGGTAGACGATGGCAGAGCCGACGCTCCGTACACGATTGCCTGCTGCAGTTCGCCGGGGAGTGGGCCCAGGATGTCGATGCCCGCGACCGGCAGCAACTCGCTAATCTGTTGAACGCCGATCTCGGCAGCGCCCCGCGCCACGACCGCCCCGACCAGTTCGCCGGGCTGCGGCGCCACGCGCGCGGACTGAACTTGCTGGGCGATTCCCAGGCGCTCCAAAACCTTGACGAAATGGATGCCGCTCGCGCCCGCGCTGTACGACACCGACTTCGCGGCGAGCAGCGCCGCCCGCAGTTTTTCCGGCGTGCCGATGTCCGGCCTCGCCGCGCCTGCGCGCACCGCAACGCCCGTGTTCGACCGCGCGAAGTCGACGCGCGATCCGGCCACCAGCTTGCCCTCCCTGAGCAGCGGATCCGTAAACTCGGCCGGTCCGATGAACAGGTCGGCAGCGATGCCGCCGCGAACGCGATTCGTCATGTCCACGCCGCCGCCGTAGGTGATGTTCACGCGATGGCCGCTGGCACGCTCGAACATCGGAACAAGTTCGAGCAGTGCCTCCTTCGACGCGGTCGTGCTGAGCACGGAGATCTCGGCGGCGTTTATCGTAATCGACGCGGCGCTCATGCTAAGCATGGCGGCGAATGCAGCCGCGATCCTCCGGATTGCCATGGCAGGTCCCCTTGTCCCTGATGCGCGATACAAACGGCGAGCAACCGTGCGGCGGATGCCGGCGTCTTGTGAATAGGAAATTCAAGCACGCTTTTTCACCGACTGGAACTGTATCTACGGAGCAGCGGGTAGTCAATCGCGAACCCCGAAAGTCCGGGGGGCAGCCCCGGGGCTGGTCACCTTCTTTTGGGCGGCCAAAAGAAGGTAACCCTAGAAAAGGCCGCTTCGGTTCACCGCCACTTCGTGGTGTCCCTGTGCTGCTCGATAAGGCGCGGCAGTCTGTGCAACTCGCGCACTCCACTGAGTTACGGTACGAATTGGGCGGGCGCTCTCATCGATATGCGGGACTTACGCGAAGCTCGCCCAGTGCTCGACCGAAACCCCGCGCCTTACCTGCGACTGCTCGGCGGTTCTCAGGGGTCGAAGTGTCGCAACGTGTCGCGAAGGCGAGAGGTGGTGAAAATAGTCGCGATAATGGGCCTTGCCTAATTCTTCCCCGCCTTCGCCCTCCTGGCTTCTGCAGGATTCCCCCGACAAATTTCTTCTTTAACCAGCCGTAACGTGTGGTAACGTCATACATCGCTTGACGGCAGCATGGGCTAAGCGGAAGCTTTCTCAAAAATTCACACCAACCCTGATTAATTGTTATTTATCCCATTCCTCCAACGGATTACTTATGGATACCGCAGGCACAAAAGCTAGACTTCCTTTTTCTTCGACGTCGCTAGGTGACCTTCACGCGGAATCTGACCACGCGATGCTTGATTTAGTATTTGTCGAAACACCAGATTATCTGACCCTTTTGGAATCGGACGAGGGAAAGGTTGTAGTCGGGCGGCGCGGAACGGGAAAAAGTGCGCTTACCTATAGATTGGNNGGTCTGGCCGGAGTGTTGGCTGGAAGCTAGGTCGGCCAGGGTATCTTTTTACTTTTTCGTTAGGAAGCACAGTGAATTCAAGCCGAACTCTGAACTTGTTTATGAATCCTTTTTTGATGTGGAGCCGGCTGGCGTGGAAAACCGGTGAAATGGCAATCGCTTCGGCGCAAGTCATCGGCCACCGGACGAGCCGTCTCGCGCTCGCCGGTTCCGTACCCAGTGCGTGCGACCAGCGCGAGTTCGCCTTGATGGGTCAGGAAAAAGGCGACGCCGCGTTGGAATCGGCGCAAGCCGTGGGCGTAAGCATGTTGATGCTGAACCAGCAGTTCACGGCGCTTGCGTTCAAACAGATGCTGTCGGCGTCGGTAGCGCTTATATCGATCGCCGCGAGCCGCACCGCCGCCGAGTCTGTCGACCGCCAATCGAAGCTCGTGCGCGATACGATGACCAGTTCGGTCGTTGCGGCGTCAAAGCTCTCCGGTTCCACGGCCGAGCTCGCACGGCGCGCGTTAAAACCCGTGCACACGCGCATCAGCGGAAATGTCAGGCGGCTCGGCAAACGCTAGTGCACGAACAACGCGATCAGAATGATGATGGGGATGGGAACGCCGAGAAAGAATAGAAGTAGTGAACGCATTGCTGCCTCCGAGGTTAGATGATTGAATCTGCGGTCAGGCGTCGCGCCGCCGTCCGCCGAAAGTGGCCGCCAGGCTGGCGACGAATGCGCCGATGAGCAGCGAGATGAAAAGCCACAGCGCCGCATAGGCGGAAGCCTTGCGCGCCTTGTCAGCGGCGTCCCTAGCCGCGGTTTCCGCATCACNNCCGAACGTCTTCCGCGGGCAGGGTTTCCGTCCGAATGGTGTTCATGAAGATGCGGGCAACTTCGGACGCCGATGCGGCAGTGGCTGGCTCCGCAGCAACCCCCGCCATGGTGCTCTTTGCAG
>PLYS01000297.1:0-879 GCA_003153455.1 Betaproteobacteria bacterium
GCGCATCGATGACGCGCGCCAGCAGATCGTCGAGCGCACTCGCCTGCTGCAGGTCGCGTAAGCCCGGCGTGTTGGGCGACGACACGTTGACGGTGAAATAGTTTGCGACGGCAGCGAAGGTTTCGATCAGCCGGACATAGTCCTCGGCGCGGTCGGGCGAATCGCGATTGGCGCCGATATTGACGCCGACGATGCCGCCCCTGCCGGCGCGCGCGGCCAGCCGCGCCAGCGCCGCCGCCCCGCCTTCGTTGTTGAAGCCAAGGCGGTTGATCACGCCCTCGTCGGCCTCGAGCCGGAACAGGCGCGGACGCGGATTGCCGGCTTGCGCGCGCGGGGTCACGGTTCCCACTTCCACAAATCCGAAGCCCAGCCGCAGCAGCGCGTCCGGCGCCTGCGCGTTCTTGTCGAAACCGGCGGCAACGCCGATCGGATTGGGGAAATTGAGCCCGCAGGCGCGAACGCTGAGTTCCGGGGCATCGGGGGCCGGCCGGGCCAGCGGCATATAGCGCAAGGCCTTGATCGCCAGCGTGTGCGCGTCCTCCGGGTCGAGGACCCGCATCAGCGGGCGGGACAGCCGGTCGATGAGACCGATTACCAATTGCGGCTCCGAGGTTGCAACATTTTGTTGGCGCATGATCTTTTCCGAAAACCGGTACCCACTTTTCGGGATCATGCGCTATCGACCCTATCGGCGGGCCTGAGGTTTATTCAAGGTCATCATTCAAGAAACTGTTGCAAGAGGGGGGCGACTCACGGCTATAATTCCTATATGTTGCATAAGCGTCATAGATAGGTCCAACCGGCTCCGGGTTTGCCATGCTGACACATACTCAGATTTGGAATGCCATTGATCGGCTGGCCGCCCGCGCCAAGCTGACG
>PLYS01000297.1:889-2500 GCA_003153455.1 Betaproteobacteria bacterium
TTCCCGGTCGGCAAGGGCTGGGAGGAGATCGCCTTCCCCTCGGTCACCGACGAGCACGCCTATGCGCTGGAAATCTCCGGCGACTCGATGAAGCCGACCTATCGCGACGGCGACGTCATCGTCATCTCGCCAGCAGCGCCGGTACGCAAGGGCGACCGCGTCGTGGTCAAGACCAAGAACGACGAAGTCATGGTCAAGGAACTCAAGCGCAAGACAACCAAGAGCATCGAGCTCAAGTCGCTCAATGCCGAACACCGCGACCGCACTTTGTCGATGTCCGACGTGGTCTGGATCGCCCGTATTGTCTGGGCGAGCCAATAGAACCCATAACCGCGCGGATACATCTGGCCGCGCTCGACGATTCCCGCTAAGCTTATGCCACTATCATTTTGCCAACGTGGGGAATCCATGACTCAAGACACCATCGTTCATCCGACCGCATGCACTTGCTGCGGCGACATGCTGCGCACCCGTTTCGACCGGCGGCGCTTTCTTCATCTGACGGCCGGCGCTGGGTTGCTGGCGGCGTTTCCCTCGCTCGCCTTCGGGGCGGAAGGAAACTACGAAGCCATGCTGCTCACCTGCATCGATCCGCGCTTTCCCGAGCCGACGATTAACTACATGAAGAGCCGAAACATGGTCGGCAAGTACAGCCAATTTACATTTGCCGGCGCCTCGATCGGTGTGGTTGCGCCTGCGTTCAAAACCTGGGCACCGGCTTTCTGGGACAATCTCGCGGCGTCGATGCAACTGCACCACATTCCGAAAGTGATCGCGATGAACCATCGCGACTGCGGCGCGGCCAAGATCGCCTATGGCGCGGAGAAAGTGGCCAATGCGCAAATCGAGACCGAAACCCACAAGGCGGCGCTGATGGAATTCCGCAAACAGGTGGGCGAACGCCAGCCCAAGCTCGCGGTCGAGCTCGGCCTGATGGCGCTCGACGGCAAGGTGGAGATATTTGGCTAGGCGAGCCGACCTGAGCGTCAGCCGGACCATTCATGAGCGATGCAGCCTACGTGCACGGCTATTCGTCCAGTGAAAGCCGGCGGCTGGTCGATCAAGCCACCACCCTCGCCGAACTCCTGCATTGGGATACGGCGTTTCCTGCGAACAGCGACGTTCTCGAAGCAGGATGCGGCGTCGGAGCCCAGACGGTCACGATTGCCCGCAACAGTCCGCTAGCCCGCATCAGATCGGTCGACGTATCGCCCGATTCTCTGATGGCGGCAAAAGACTGCGTCACGCGTGCGGGTCTCGGCAATGTGGTGTTCCAGCAGGCCGACATTTTCGATCTGCCGTTTCCCGCGGCGAGCTTCGATCAGGTGTTCGCGTGTTTTGTTCTCGAGCATCTGCGCGATCCCCTGGCTGCGCTGTCGCGGCTGAAGCTGGTCTTGAAGCCCGGCGGAACCATCACGGTGATCGAAGGCGATCATGGNNATTCAAGCCGAGCTGGGGGGAGACGCGCTGATCGGGCGGCGGCTTTATCCGTTGCTGGCGCAAGCCGGGTTCAAGGACATCGCGGTGTCGCCCCGCATGGTCTATGTGGACAGCAGCAGGCCGCAGCTCGTCGACGGATTCACGATCAAGACCTTCATCGCCATGGTCGAA
>PLYS01000340.1 GCA_003153455.1 Betaproteobacteria bacterium
TGGTGGGCACCGTCGCGCAGCTCGTCATCGGCGCGCTGCTGGGAGCCGCGGCGCTTGGAACGGATCAGTCATGGATCAAGTTTCTTGCCAGCACTGGCGCCGTATTGTTGACCTTCCTCGCCGGCGCTGAACTCGATCCCGTGGTAATGCGCAAGAATTGGAAAGAGGCTTCCGCGATAGGTTTTATCAGCTTCCTCGCGCCGTTTCTGGGCTGCACGGCAGCCGCATACTATTTCCTCGGCTGGTCCAAAGACGCAAGCTGGCTCGGCGGCATCGCCATGTCGACGACCTCCGTCGCCGTCGTCTACGCGGTGATGCTCGAATTCGGGTTCAACAAGACCGATTACGGCAAGACAGTGCTGGCTGCCTGCTTCATCACCGATCTTGCGACGGTGGTTGCGCTCGGTTTGATGTTCTCGCCTTTCACCTACAAGACCCTGATTTTCGTGGCGACGAGCCTCACCGCATTCAGCGTCCTGCCGTGGCTCACGCCGCGTTTCTTCAGACGCTTTGGCAACCGGCCCTCCGAGCTCGAGACCAAATTCCTGCTGTTATGCATGTTCGGCCTCGGCGCGCTCGCGCTGTGGGCCGACAGCGAGCCGGTGCTGCCGGCTTATGTGATGGGCATGGTGCTCGCCGGGACAGTCGGCAGAGATCACGCGCTGGTGCGCCGTTTGCGCACGCTGACGTTTGGTTTCCTGACACCGTTTTACTTCATTCGCGCGGGCTCGTACATCTCGGTTCCCGCGCTGATTGCGGCCCCAGGGGCTTTGCTTGTGATGCTGGTTACAAAAATCGCAACCAAGATGGCCGGCGTATACCCGGTGACGCAATGGTTCCGGTCCCCCGCCAAGGAAGGCATGTATACGACGCTGCTGATGTCGACCGGNNCACCGGAACATAATCCCAAGCCTCACCCCGCTCCCAAGTCTTGACCGGAGGACAACATGATCAAACGCATTCTGCTCGCCTATGATGGGTCGGCGCCGGCCGACAAAGCCTACGCGTTCGCTCTCGATATCGCGAAGAAATACGATGCCGAACTTCATGTGCTTGCCGTCGCGCGTCCGCCGGAATTCGGCGATGACGTGGAGACCGAAGCGGTCATAGAGAATTCGAAGAAACACTACCAGAAGGTCCTGGCGCCGCTGAAGGCACAGGCCTCGTCCCAGGGAGTTCGGCTGCACGTCGAAGTGGCTGTCGGGCACCCTGCCGAGCAGATTATCCGTCATGCCGAGAGCCAATATAAGGCTGATCTGATCGTAATCGGTCATCGAGGAAAAGGCCTGTTTGAGCGTTTGCGCCTCGGATCGGTGTCGAAGCAGGTAATCCAGTACGCGCATTGCGCGGTTACGGTTGTCCGCTAGATCGCGTTACTCGTGCTTGCAGATTCATTGCCGTGCCGGATATCGTCGCAGCGCTCGACCGGTTGCGCAATCCGCTGCGCCTGGTTGCCACGATGCGTGATTAGTAATCGGTCATCCGGCGCGGCAAAACAATTAAGTTTCATGGCCGAAGTGCGCATACGGGCCGTCATCGCGCTCGGCTTACGACGCGACGTGGAGGCCGCTGCCGATCTGGCACAGTGCGCGTTGCGCGGTCCAAGCGATGTCGTCGAGAAGAGCACGATATCTAATCAAGCTTCGTTGCATGATAGGTCGTTTAGGCGCGCTTCGAGCATCCTGTCGAACGCTCCGCTCACCTCACGAAAGCGCTACGCCCGGCATACACCGCCGACTCGCCCAGCGCTTCCTCGATGCGCATCAACTGGTTGTACTTCTCCACCCGCTCGCCGCGACATGGCGCGCCGGTCTTCAGATGGCCGGTGCCGAGGGCTACGGTGAGATCGGCGATGAAACTGTCGACCGTCTCGCCGCTGCGGTGGGACACCATGGCGCCCCAGTTCGCTTCATAGGCAAGGCGCACTGCGGCATTCGTTTCGGTCAGACTGCCGATCTGGTTGAGCTTGATGAGTACAGCATTAGCCACATTTTCCTTGATGCCCCGTGCGATGCGCTCCACGTTGGTGACGAACAGGTCGTCACCCACCAGTTCGATCTTGTCGCCCAGTTCCCGATTGAGCAGTTTCCATCCCGCCCAATCATCTTCGGCCAATCCGTCCTCCAGCACCGCGATCGGATATTTCGCCACCCAGTCGGCGTACATCGCCACCATCTCCTCGGCGCCCACTTTGCGGCCCTCGGTGCGCAGGTGATAGAGGTCCTCCTCGAAGAAGCCGCTGGAGGCCGGATCCAGGGCCAGCACCACATCCTCGCCGGGCCGGTAGCCAGCAGCTTCGATGGCCTTGAGGATTAGTTCCACCGCGTCGGCGTTGCGTTTCAAGGCTGGCGCGAATCCACCCTCATCGCCCACACCGGTGGAATAGCCGCCGTCCTTGAGAACCTTCTTCAGGCGGTGGTAGATCTCCGAGCCCCAACGCAGGGCTTCGGCAAAGTTGGGCGCGCCCACCGGGGCGATCATGAACTCCTGCAAGTCCGTGCCTTGCCAGTTGGCATGGACACCGCCATTGAGGATATTGAACATGGGCACTGGCAGGCGGCAGGCCGCCGCTCCGCCCAGGTAGCGAAACAGAGGCAGGTGGCAGGCCGCCGAAGCGGCGCGCGCCACCGCCAAGCTCGCCCCGAGAATGGCGTTGGCGCCGAGCTTTTCCTTGTGGGGGCTGCCATCCAATGTCAGCATGGCCCGGTCCACCGCCCCCTGGTCCAGAGCATCCAAGCCCTGGATCGCGGCGGCGATGGCTTCATTGACGTTTCCGACGGCGTTTCTCACGCCCTTACCGCCATAGCGCCCCGCATCGCCATCGCGCAACTCCACCGCTTCATGCACGCCGGTAGAGGCGCCCGAAGGGACGGCCGCGCGCCCCATCGCGCCGCCTTTGAGAACCACATCCACCTCCACGGTGGGATTGCCGCGGGAATCGAGGATTTCCCGGGCACGAACGGATTGAATGCAGGTTTCCATGTGTTCTCCTATGGGCTGAGATTCAAAGGGCGAGGTTTGTCAATGCAGCGAAACGTTGGCGAATTGTATAATCAGCACGGGCAGTCTTGTGAGATTCCTGCAAGGTGGTAATCCACATCCGCGCTCCCGCCCTATGCCTAACGTGATTTTCGATCTGTCTTTCTCAGCGCCAGCATCATGAAAGCAAGCAACGAGAACACGGCGCCAGCGTAAAACGTCACTGGCGCGCCGAGCTTGTCCCACAGCAGACCCGCAAGCACGCTGGCGATCAGCATCGCGATGCCGCTGGCAAGGTTGAAGAAACCAAAAGCAGTTCCTCTCAGATGTGCCGGCGCAGTACCAGCCACCATCGTTGCCAGCAGGCCCTGGGTCATGCCCATGTGTAAACCCCATAACGCCACGCCTATCGCCACCATCGTAAGTCCNNCCCAGCAGGGTTTGATGGCTCATGCGGTCGGCGAGTTTTCCCATCGGATAGGCTGCCAGCGCGTAAACGACATTCATCGTCACCAGCACCAGCGGCGCATACGTATCCGGCAAGCCTTGCTGCTGAGCGCGCAATATGAGAAACGCTTCGCTGAAACGCGCCAGAGTGAATACGCCACCCACAGTGACTACCCACCAATAGGCGCCGCCAAGTTCGCTCAGCGTTTGCCAGCGAATCGGCAAGGTCGAATTGCGACGAACCGCGCCGGTGCCTGGTTCTTCGACACCGAATATCAATAGCAGAACCGCGATAACGGCCGGGATGACCGCAAACCAGAATACCGTCCGGAAGTCGCCTGCCCATAGCAGCATCAATCCAACGCCGAGCATAGGGCCGACAAACGCTCCAACGGTATCGAGCGATTGGCGCAGGCCATAGGCAGCTCCCCTTATCTCTGGCGGAGCCAGGTCTGCAACCAGGGCATCGCGGGGAGCGCCGCGTATTCCCTTGCCTATGCGATCCATGAAACGGGCGGCGAGAACCCAATGCACCGAGATCGCGAGCGCGAAAATGGGTTTTGAAATCGCGCCCAGGCCATAACCAAACACGGCCAGTGCTTTGCGCTTGCCGAGATAGTCGCTGAGCGTGCCCGAAAATACTTTCACGATGAGCGCAGTCGCCTCCGCAACGCCTTCGACCAACCCGACGACAAGAGCGGTTGCACCGAGACTAGACACCATGAAAACGGGCAGCAGGCTGTGAATCAGTTCGGACGAAACGTCCATGAACAAGCTCACGAAGCCGAGCATCCAGATACTGCGGGGAATGGCTGGAGAGGATTTCATCCGCTACTGGCTTGCAGGCAGTCTAGGTCAATCCGCACGGATGCCTGCTGCCGCGACGACTTTCGCCCAGCGCGCGAGGTCGGCCTTGATAGCGACGGCATACTCCTCGGGGGTGTTGCCGACCGGTTCGGCGCCCTGCGTCGCCAAGCGCTCCCTGACGTCGGACATGCGCAGCCATTCCGTCAGCAGGTGCGACACGGTGCCGGTGCCGGAGGTCGCATAAGTCAGTTCGCCGGGCCGCGCGCGTGCAAGCGCAATCAATTCCTGCAGTGAGTGCGCCGGCAGGGCGGGATGTACCACCAGGATGTCGATTTCACCGCAGCGTTGTGCGAGCGCGCCGATGTTCCGGGACTCGGATAGATCGAGCGCATGGCACTGCACGCTCACCTTATGCTGTTGCGCGATGTTCGACCGCGCCGCCTCGAGGTCGGCCGCGGTGCGCGCGACCAGGTGCAGATTGCAGCCTTCGCGCGCGAGCTCCTGCGCCACCGCGAAGCCGATGCCGCGCGATGCGCCTGTCACCAGCGCGGTGAGGCCCGTCAATTTCAGTTCCATGCGTGAGCTCCCCCGCAACTTTGTTGTTGTACTCACTGTAATGGACAAGGCGGCATGTGTGCAAAGTATCCATACCGCTTTCAGGATAGTTTGAACCCTCAACGCCAATATCCATGCGTCTTTCGAGCATTTTTCTCTGAGATTCTCGCGTCTGGACCCGGTTTTGATTTAATCTACACCAATGAAAATCGCCATCCTCGATGACTATCTTCACCAATCCCAGATCGCTGCGGACTGGTCGAAGCTCGCTGCGACGTGTGAGATCACCGTATTCGATCGGCCGATTTCGGCGCCGGACGAGGCGGCGCGAATGCTCGAGCCTTTCGACATCATCTGCCTTCTTCGCGAACGCATGGTCGTTTCGCGCACGCTGATCGAGCGCTTGCCGAACCTGAAAATGATCGCAGTCACCGGCTTGTACAACCGCACGCTCGACGTCGCTGCCGCCGCGCAGCGCGGCATCGTCGTCTCCTATACCGAGCTGCGCGGAACGTATCGCAACGCCACGGCTGAACTCACCTGGGGCCTGATTCTTGCGGTGGCGCGGCACATCCCGCACGAAGCGAGCAGGATGCGCAGCGGGGGATGGCAGAGCACGGTCGGGCTCACATTGGCGGGACGCACCCTGGGGCTGCTCGGACTCGGTCGACAGGCGCGCCGCGTGCTTCCGGTCGCCAAGGCTCTCGGCATGGAGATCATCGCATGGAGCCAGAACCTCGAGGCCGGTGCCGCGGCAGCACTCGGCGTCCGGCGCGTCGAGAAGGACGAGTTGTTCAGGAGCAGCGACGTGGTGAGCATTCATCTCGTGCTCGGAGAGCGGACGCGCGGCATCGTCGGCGCGCGGGAGCTCGCGCTGATGAAGCCAACTGCGATCCTCGTGAACACGGCGCGAGGTGCGATTATCGACGAGAGTGCCTTGATCGATGCACTGCGGGCGCGGCGCATCGCAGGGGCGGGTCTCGATGTGTTCGCGCAGGAGCCGCTGGCCGATGACAGTCCGCTCCGGAGGCTGGCTAATGTCGTGCTGACGCCGCACCAGGGGCACAACGTCAAGGAGTTTTACGAAGTGGCTTACACCGACACCGTGGAGAACATGGCGGCGTTTATGAGCGGGAAGCCGATTCGCATTCTTACTCCCGAGCGCAACGCAAGCTCTGTAATGGGCTGATGTGGCGCTCGAGAGGAAGACACACTCCAGCGACGCACAGGGAATCGCATGAACATGACGCCGCGGTACAGCACACTTGTCTTACTCATCGGATTCAGCGCCGCGGCATCGGCGCAGACTTATCCAAGCAAGCCGATCCGGCTCCTGGTCGGCTTCACTGCGGGGGGCAGTGCCGATGCAGGCGCACGGCCTGTCGCAAACAGGATGAGTCAGGCGCTGGACACGACGATCGTCATCGAGAACAGAGGCGGCGCCGGTGGCAGCGTCGCGGCGCAAATCGTCGCGAGGGCAGCGCCTGACGGCTACACGCTTCTGTGGTCAAGCCCGGGCGCGCTCACGATCAGCCAGATCCTCGAGAAGAATCTGCCCTACAACGCGCAAACGGCTTTCGCGCCGATCAGCCTTGCGTTCACGTTCTGTAATGCACTGGTCGCGCGGCCGGACTTTCAGGCGGCCTCGATCGGTCAGCTCATCGCACTGGCCAAAGCGAAGCCAGGGCAACTGAATTACGGCAGCCAGGGTGTCGGCTCGGCCGGGCATCTCTCAGGTGCGCTGCTGCAAAGCATGACAGGCATCTCTCTGACGCACGTACCCTACAAAGGTGGCAATGAGATACTCACGGCCCTGCTCGGCGGCGAGTTGCAGCTGTCCTTCGCCAGCTCCACCACCGCGCGAGCGATGCGCAGCCGCATGAAAATCCTTGCGGTGACGAGCCTCAACCGGGACCCGAGCCTTCCGGATGTGCCGTCGATGAACGAAGCGGGCGTGAGAGGCTACGACGCGTCGTTCTGGTTCGGACTGCTTGCACCGGCCGGCACGCCGTCCGCGATCGCGAATCGCCTGAACAGGCACTTGCGTGAAGCGCTGACCGATCCCGAGTTGATGTCACCCCTTCAGGAACAGGGACTGAACGCCGCCCCTTCGACGCCGCAGGAATACGCCGCGCGCATCAAGGCCGATTACGAGAAGTGGAAGAAAGTAATCGGCGGCGCTTGATCGCGAAGCCCTTTTACACCCTGCCCTGCCTGCTGGGCGCATTGACACTGCTTGGCACAGCACAGCCGTCCGCGCAGGCTGACTAGGCGACGCCGTCGCGAGTGTGTCGCCTGATTACTTCTTTTGCGCAATTTCAGATGCGGAGATCGCTTCGCTTCCTGATCGCGGCCGGCAGCCGCAGTCTGAGGACTAACAGTTATCGCTCAGGCTACAAATAGCTGCAGCGCGCCACCACTTGGTATGCTGGGCCATGGCCTGCCCCACCCGGTAAATCCAGTCGGCCAGGTCTATTTATGTGCGATGAAGTTCACGCCGATTACCTTAAATTTTCGCGCTGTTTTCTCTTTGCTGGTGCCAAGGAATGGGTCAAATGAATCACGCAACTCCGGATTCCGGAACCCGCTGTCCTTCATGACCTGGAGAAGCTCTGCAACCTGCAGAGCACCGGCAATTCATCCGGTCCAGAGATCAATGTTGTTTCTGGCATCCTCCGAGATCTCAGTACCGATAACGATGTCGGCAAACTGCAATCGCCCGCCGGGGCGCACGGCACGGTAGAGTGCTCTAAAGACCGCCGCCTTGTCCGGCGCAAGATTGATCACGCCGTTTGAGATCACGACATCCACGCTTTCATCCTCGATCGGAAGGTTGCTCATGTCGCCCTTTTCGAACCGCACGTGCGCGAGCCCGGCCTGCATGGCGCCCGCACGCGCGCAATCAAGCATCTCGTCGGTCATATCGATGCCGAAGACTCGGCCCCGGCCGCCAACGTCCTTGCCGGCGAGCAGACAATCCATCCCAGCGCCAGAGCCGATGTCAATCACGGTCAGCCCTTCGGCTAAGCGGCCCATTTTGAATGGATTGCCTACGCCAGCGAACGGCGCGGTGGCAACAGAGGGTAAAGCCAGGAGTTCGTCAAGGTCGTAGTCAAGCTGACGCGTAGCGTAATGCGGGCCCCGATGGAAATGGAAATCTCCGTCCGGATTGACAGCGACAGAAGCATAGGTGCGGCGGACTTCGTCCTTGAGCTTCTCGGTGTCGAAGTCGATTGGGCAATGGATAGCCATCGGACCTCCTCCTGATGGTGACCATGGAGCTTCTAGCACCCAGATCGTGCAAATGCAAGGTATATCAATAGCGCACCGCACAACGGCATTTCATGTTCGTGGTTGACCGTCCGCAGGGGCTAACTATTAAGCGGCACGTCCCCCGTGATCAGTCGGGGTAACGGGCAGAGTCGCGTGGTGGCATAATGGTTTTGTTCTTCAACGGGAGGAAAAAATGTCTGCCGGCTCTCTCTATGACCAAATCGCCGAGGCTGCGTCGAACGCCTCCGTCATTTCTCTGCGCGCGAAGCTCATCGCCGCCAGTGCGCGGCCCGAGGATACGCGGCAACTTGTGTTCCCTTCTACCTACGCTGGGGTGGGGCACCTCTGTTCGCCGGTGCGCGAGGATGGGACCCACGAGTACGTGTTGATCGACTCCACGCAGTCGTGGGCGAATCGGCTGGAGGAGATTGCTGACGACCCGGCGCTCGGGCTGCCTCGCGTGGAAGTCGACGTGGGCGGACGCGTCTTGTCGGCCTGCCAGCTCCCGCATCGTGTTTATGACGCTATTCTGCGGGACTCCACTCTTAACGGGGTGGATTACCGCGATTCCGATCTGGGTCGCTCGCTCGTCTCCGCCGGGCCTGCTGACGCCACCGGCCTGCTGCGTCATGCACCGACCGTGCTCCTGTTTGGAGGCTGGGATTCCTTCGCGGGCCTCAAGACCGGCGCCGCCAAGTGGCCTGCGGCACTTTCGGGGCAGATTATCGGCTTCGATGCCCTGCTTGCGAAGAAAGGCGGTGTGCGGGTCGATCCGCTGGGCATCACGCTCGACGGCTTTCACGGCTTCAAGGCGGCGAAGGCCAGCGCGTTCTGGACGCCGGACGAAGCTGACGCGGCGCGCGACGACAAGGGCAAGCCCATCGTCGTTAAGCCCTCCGAGGTCGGGCACGGCAACATCCTCGCGGAGAACGTTGAGCGCGGCACCTGGGTGAGCGGCATCGAACTTCGCGCGAGCCTTTCGCTCACGCGGCTGCGCCGCTACCACTTCCCGGTCAACGGCGCGGTTTCCGATGAAGCGGACTACGCCGCCCGCGCGCTGCTCGC